>USAC01000076.1 GCA_900552475.1 uncultured Eubacteriales bacterium
TCATTTCGGTTTCCTCCTGTATTTTTGTTCTTTACTTGGACTGAATTTTGCCCAGAACGTAGTCGAGCATGGCGTCCTTGTCGATCACGTCCTTGTGGCGCACCTGCTTTTCGCGCAGGGTAGCGAGGTTCTTGGGGATGGGGGTGCCGGTGAGGGCGCTGAGCTTATCCATCATCGCGAACTCGTCGTCGCCCGGCTCCTCGCCCAGCGCGGAGAGCACCGCCGCCGGGAACTTGTAGGGGGACGCCGTGGACAGAACGACGACCGGCGCACCGTCCGCCTGCTCCATGAACGCATCCGCCGCGTGCCACGCGACGGCCGTGTGCGGGTCGCAGACGTAGCCGTGCTCGCGCCAGACGCGGCCCATGACCTCGGCGGCCTGCGCATCGTCGCAGCAGGCGCAGGAGAAAATCTCGTGCAGCCGCGCGAGCATCTTGTCCGTGACCTGATAGCGGCCCTCGTCCCTGAGCTGCCGCATCAGCCCCGCGACATAGGCGTCGTCGCCGTCGGAGAGGAGATAGAGCATGCGCTCGAGGTTGCTGGAGACGAGGATGTCCATCGAGGGGGAGGTCGTCTTGTGGAACGGGCGGCGCTTGTCATAGACGCCCGTGGAGAGAAACTCCGTCAGCACGTCGTTGGCGTTCGAGGCACAGACGAGCTTGCCGACGGGCAGACCCATGAGCTTGGCAAAGTACCCGGCGAGGATGTCGCCGAAGTTGCCGGTCGGGACGACGTAGTGCACCGTGTCGCCGACGCGGATGCGCCCGGCCTTCACGAGGTCGGCATAGGCGCGGAAATAGTACATCACCTGCGGCGCGAGACGGCCGATGTTGATGGAGTTGGCCGAGGACAGGCGCACGCCGTGCAGATCCTTGTCCTGGCAGGCGGCGAAGATGTTCTTCACGCCGGTCTGCGCGTCGTCGAAGTTGCCGCGCACGGCGCATACGCACACGTTCGAGCCCTCCTGCGTGGCCATCTGCGCCTGCTGCACGGTGGACACGCCCCCGTGCGGGTAAAAGACGATGATGCGCGTGCCGGGCACGTCGTGGAAGCCCTCGAGCGCGGCCTTGCCAGTGTCGCCGGAGGTGGCGGTCAGGATGACGATCTCATCGTCGACGCCGCAGACCGTCTTGGCCGAGGTAATCAGGCGCGGCAGCAGGCTCAGCGCGACGTCCTTGAACGCGCTCGTCGGGCCGCGGAAGAGCTCGAGGACATAGCGGTCGCCCACCTGCGCGAGCGGCATGAGCTCGTCCGTCTCGAACTTCCCCTCATAGCCCTGTTTGACGAGCGTCTCCATATCGGGAATGTCCGGAAGGAGCGCGGACAGAATGCGCGCGGACATGGTCAGCGAATCCTCGCCGAGCAGACCCTCCCAGTCAAAGTTCATCGTGGACAGATCATCGCGGATGTACAGGCCGCCGTCAGCGGCGATGCCCTCCAGCACGGCGGCGGCGGAGCTCGCCTGCAGCCGGTGGTTTCGCGTGCTTTGATAGTTCATACAAATCGCTCCTATCTTTTTCTTGCATTTTGCATAGGCTTATGATACACTGTCCCCAACGAAAAAGCAAGTGTTTTTATCACAAAGACAAAAGAGAGCTTTTTGTCGCTGTGCGAAGAAATCTGCTTCAAATCTGACGAAAGCGAGAAAGAATCCCATGTTAAAAGTTCTGAAATTCGGCGGATCGTCCATGGCGGACGCCGCACAATTTGAAAAAGTCCGCTCCATCGTCACCTCGGACGAGAGCCGCCGCGTCGTCGTCGTGAGTGCCGCGGGCAAGCGCTATAAGGACGATCACAAGGTCACGGACCTGCTGTATCTGTGCTACGCGCACCTGCAGTACGGCGTCAGCTGCGACGGGATCTATCAGATGATCTGCGACCGCTATCTCTCCATCCGCGACGAGCTGGGGCTCAGGACCGACCTCGAGGGCGAGTTCGCCGCCCTGCGCCGAAAGATGGATCAGGGGATCAGTCAGGACGAGCTCGTCTCGCGCGGCGAATATTTCGCGGCGAAGCTGATGGCCGACTATCTGGGCTTCGACTTCCTCGACAGCACTATGTGGCTGAAGTTCCGTTTCGACGGTTCCGTCGATCAGGAGGCGAGCTATGAGGCGCTGCAGCACGCGGCCTCCGGCCGCCGCGTCGTGATGCCCGGCTTTTACGGCGTCATGCCCGACGGCGCGATCAAGACCTTCACCCGCGGCGGCAGCGACATCACCGGCGCGCTGGCCGCGGCCGCGCTCGACGCGGACGTCTATGAGAACTGGACGGACGTGTCCGGCTTCCTGATGGCCGACCCGCGCATCGTCGAGGATCCCCAGCCCATCGAGCGCATCACCTATTCCGAGCTGCGCGAGCTGAGCTACATCGGCGCGCAGGTGCTCCACGAGGGGACGATCTTCCCCGTGCGCGAGAAGAACATCCCCCTGAACATCCGCAACACGAACCAGCCCGACAACCCCGGCACGATGATCCGCGAGTCCTTCGACGAGACGGAGCAGCTCGACCACCGTTTCATCACCGGCATCGCCGGGCGCAAGCACTTCTCTGTCATCACGATCACCAAGACCGGCATGAGCTCGGAGAACGGCTCGCTGCGCCGCATCCTCGAGGTGCTCGAGCGCTACGGCGTCAACGTCGAGTATCTGCCCTCCGGCATCGACAACGTCTCGCTCGTCGTCTCCGCCGAGAAGGCCGCGCCCTGCATGTATCAGCTGCTCGGCGAGCTGCAGAAGGAGATCAAGCCCGACGCCATCCACGTCACGGAGAACATCGCCATCGTCGCCGCCGTCGGCCGTAAGATGGCCTATCAGCCCGGCAGCTCCGGTAAGATCTTCGCCACGCTCGGCGAAAACGGCATCAACATCCGCATGATCACACAGGGGCCGGAGGAGCTGAACATCATCGTCGGCGTCGACGACGCGGACTTCGCCCCCGCCATCCGCGTGCTGTATGACAGCTTTGTGAAATAATTTGAACCATATAGGAGGAGCAAGACATGAAACAGTATAACGTAGCCATTCTGGGCGCCACCGGCGCGGTGGGCCAGGAGATGATGAAGATTCTCGCCGAGCGCGACTTCCCCGTCGCGCAGCTGCACCTGCTGGCGTCCCCGCGCTCCGTGGGGCAGAAGATGCAGTGGAAGGGGCAGGAGCTGACGGTCGAGCTGGCGTGCGACGAGGCGTTCGAGGGCATGGACATCGTTCTCGGCGCGGCGGAGAACGACATCGCCGAGCGTTTTGCCCCCGCGATCGTCAAGGCCGGGGCCGTGTTCGTCGACAACTCCTCGGCGTTCCGTCTCGACCCCAAGGTGCCGCTGATCGTCCCGGAGATCAATCCCGAGGACGTGAAGAAGCATCAGGGCATCATCGCAAACCCCAACTGCACCACGATCGTGAGCCTTGTGGCCATCAACGCCCTGAATCAGGACAGCCCCATCGAGTCGATCGTCGCCTCGTCGTATCAGGCGACGTCCGGCGCGGGCGCGGGCGGCCCGAAGGAACTGATGGACGAGGTCGAGCTGCTGCGCGAGGGAAAGCCCGTCGAGCCGAAGGTGTTCCAGTATCAGATCGCCTACAACGTTATCCCGCAGATCGGCGGCGAGGCGTTCGAGGGCTATACCTCCGAGGAGATGAAGATGCAGAACGAGGGGCGCAAGATCATGCACCTGCCCGAGCTGAAGGTGAGCTGCACCTGTGTGCGCGTGCCCGTCGTGCGCAGCCACAGCGTCTCCATCGTCGTGCGCACGAAGGAGAAGATCTCCGTTGAGCGCGCCCGCGAGCTGATCGCCGCCGCCCCCGGCTGCCGTCTGGTCGACGATCTGAAGAACAAGCAGTATCCGATGCCGCTCGACACGAGCGATCAGGATCTCGTCTTTGTCGGCCGTATCCGCGACGACCTCACGAGTGAGAACGGTCTGAATATCTGGTGCTGCGGCGACCAGGTGCGCAAGGGCGCGGCGACGAACGCCGTGCAGATTGCGGAGCTGGTGATTCGGTAAAGCGCAGGTTAATAGTTTATGGAGCGTATCGGCAGCGATACGCTCCATTTTTCTATGCCGTGGCTCTCCCTCTGGGAGAGCTGTCACCGCAGGTGAGTGAGAGGGCGTGCGGCGTTTCCACTCTCCGCCCTCGCTGTGCCGTCCCTTGCCTCTCCCTCCGGGGGAGGGAAAGGGCCGGGCCACGGGCCCATACCCGGGGGGGGGTTTAGATGGTATAAGGGCCCCAACCGGGGTTGTGGCCGGAGCGGCTAAATATTTTTCCCCCCCCCCCCAAAATTTTTGGCCCCCGGAGGCGAGGACACGCCGATTCAAGTGCCAATCCAACGCCAGAACAAAAGGGACGGACACCCCGTCCGTCCCTTTGAAGCATTTACCGCTGTTCATCCGCGAGGTCGCCGGGCGATCTCCAGAACCGCCGCAGAAACACCGCCGCCACGACCAGACACACGCTCTCTGAGATGAGCGGCGCGAACCAGATGGACGTTCCGCCGACGGTGAACGCCAGTGCCAGCAGCGCGGCGGCCTGAAAGGCCAGCCCACGCCCGACGGAGACGCAGATCGCGCCGACCGGCCGCTCAACGGCGGTGAGAAAACCGCCCATCAGGATATTAAAGCCCATCAGCAGGTACGAGAGCGCATAGCGCCGCAGTGCGGCGGCGGACGCGGCGTTCAGCGCCGGATCCCCCGCGCCGAGGAAGAGCAGCACCAGCTGCGGCGCAAGCAGCATCACGCCGACGAAGAGCACGAGCGTTAGAAGCCCCGACGCCGTGAAGCCGTAGCGCAGGAGACGGCGGCAGCCCGCAGCGTCGCGCTTTCCGTAGTGATAGCTCACGAGCGGCTGCGAGCCCTGGCTGATACCGAGCATGGTGTTGACGATCAGGGTGTTCGTATAGGCGATGATACTGTAGCTCACAAGGCCATCGTCGCCGATGCAGCGGAGGATGACGTGGTTGAACAGGAAGATCATCACGCCGTTGCACAGCTCCGTCACGCCGTCGGCCACGCCGAGGGGGAGCAGTCGGCGGTAAATCCGCCAGTCCATCCGGAAGCGCACGATGTGGAACGTGCTCCTTCCGCACAGGAAGTGGCGCAGATAGATGACGCAGGTGAGCAGCTGGCTCAGCCCCGTGGCGACGGCGGCGCCCCAGACGCCCCAGTTCAGCACGAAGATGGCCAGATAGTCAAGCACGCAGTTTGTCAAACAGCCGGTCACGACCGTCGCGATGGCAATGCGGGGATAGCCGTCCGTCTTGACGAGAATCTCCATGTTATAGGAGACGATGAAGCACAGCGCGAACGGCGCGAGCCCGCGCAGATAGTGCACCGTATAATCGAGCGTCGTCTCGTTCGCGCCGAGCAGGCGCGCAAACGGCACGGTGAACACCAGCACCAGCAACGAGATTGCGACGCCGATCACTGTCAGCAGGGCGAGGTTCTGGGAAAGGAGACTGTCGGCCCGTTCGCCCTCGCCGCGGCCGAGGTAGATGGCGATGATGGTGTTTGTACCGACGGCGAAGACGACCGCAATGGAGAACAGGATATTTGTGAAGGGGACGGCCAGATTGACGGCGGCCATGGCAAATTCTCCGACGCCCTTGGCAACGAACAGTCCGTCGACGATGGAGTAGAGTGAAAAGACCATGAGCGACGCCACCGTGGCGCCAGTGAAGCGGGTGAATTGGGACAGCAGGCTGCGCTGTTCAAGCATTTTGGATGAAGTTCCTTTCTTCCTGATTTTTCCCGGAGGGAAATATTGGCTTAATTCTAACAAAAAATCCTGCTTTTGTCAAATCAGAGGCCTGTTAAGAAGTGGAAAAGTGCACGCACACGGTGAGGGGGAAAATGGCGGCGGCGCTTGTAAATGACGGCTGTTTGTGTTATGGTAAGGAAAACAGAATTTTTGTGGAGGATGGATTATGAACGCAAATTTCAAGACGCGCGTGTTCGGCGGCTTCGACCGCGAGGATGTCATCTCGTTTATCGAAAAGACCTCGCTTGAGCATCAGAAGCGCGTTTCCGCGCTGGAGGAGGAGAACAAGCGCCTGAGCGACCGCTGCGGCGCGGCGGAGGCGGAGGTGCAGGCGCTGCGCGAGCAGTCGCGCGCGGAGCTGGCCGCGGCGGCGGAGCTCGAGGAGCTGAAGCGGAAGTTCGCGGCGCTCACGGCCGAGAATGAGCAGCTGCGCGGGGAGAACGAGCAGCTGCGCGGCCCGGCGGAGGAGTACCGCCGGATGAAGGATCACATCGCGGACATCGAGATCAGCGCGCACCGCCGCACGGAGGAGTTCCGTGCGCAGGCGATTGCGGAGCTGCGGGAGATGATCGTGCGGCAGGAGACGTGGTGCGCGCAGGCGCAGGCGCAGTATCAGCAGCTCAGCGAGCAGTTTGCGCAGAAGCTGGAGCTGGCGCGCCGGACGGTCTCAGCCCCAGACCTGAGCAGCTTCGAGCAGATGCGCGAGGGTCTCGCGGCGCTCTCGGGCAGCTTCGACGAGCAGGCGGAAGCGTGAGATAGAGAGACGCTTTGTGCGGCTGGAAAATGCAGCATAGCGAGAAAACAAGGCACACTAGACATTTCGATGTCCGGTGTGCCTGTTTTGTCTCACAGAGTTCGCGGCCCGGGGGCCGCGATTGAACCCAAAGGCTGCGCCTTTTGCATTAGTCGAAGTTCTCCACCGCTTGCTGCAGGACCTTTGCGGCGATGGGGCCGGCGGTGCTGGCACCGCCGCCGCCGTTTTCGACGAGCACGACGAAGGCCAGCGGGTGCTCGCTGTCATTCAGAAAGCCCGCGAACCATGCGTGCGGTGAGCCGGTGCCGACCTCGGCGGTGCCGGACTTGGCGCAGACGGCAAGCGAGCCGAACTGCGACTGACCATACGTCTTGGCGACGTTATTGGCCATCATGTCCTGCAGCGTGCGGCAGGTGTCGGCGCTCCAGCCGATGCTGCTGCGCGCGGAGGACGAGCCGTCGAAGAGCGTCAGGCCGTTCATGCTCGTCTCCTGATAGATCAGGCTCGGCTCGGCGGCGGAGCCGTCCCCCGCGATTGCGCCCATGAGCATCATGAGCGAGCACGGGTTGAGCAGGTCGTCGTACTGACCGACGCCCGACCAGCCGACGTTCGAGTCGTCCGCGCCGACGTCGAAGCTGCCCGCGGCGGTGGGGATGCCGCTGACGTCGTGGCTCTCGAGCAGTCCGGCAGAGCGGGCGTAGCGCTCGAGCGTCTCGCCGCCGAGCTCCACGGCGAGCTGCGCATAGACGCAGTTGCAGGAGTTGGCGAAGGCGCTGTAGAAGTCCATCGTCCCGTGGGCGTGCGGGCAGGTGATCGTATCGCCGCCGATTTTGACGCTCCCGGTGCAGGTGAAGCTGCGCTCGAAGATGTCGGGCAGCTGCTCGATGGCGGCGGCGGTCGTGACGACCTTGAACACGGAGCCGGGCGTGAATGTCGAGGAGAGGACGCGGTTCATGTACACGCCGTCATAGCGGCTGTCGCCGTCGGTGATCGTGGGCGGATCGGAGGGGTCGAAGTCGGGGGAGGAGACCATGCAGAGAATCTGCCCGGTCTGGTAGTTATAGACCGCGACGGAGCCCTTCCGCCCGTTTAAGAGGTCGCGCGCCGTCTCGTTGAGGGAACTGTCGATCGAAAGATAGAGCTTGTGACCGCCGGTCGTGGTGCCGGTCAGGGGATTGAAGCCGACGAGACGGCTGCGGAAGGCGGTCTTCGCGCCGGTGGAGATGTTGTTCTGCGGGTCGCCGATGGCGTGGAGCGTCGCGCGGCGCAGGGAGCGGCTGTCGGCGTATTCGCCGGTCGCGGGATCGTAGAGCGTCACGCCTTCGCGGTCGAGGATCTCGCCCGAGGTGAGCGTGCCGTCCGTATAGGCGTGAGCGTTGGCGGAGAACGACGCCCAGTCCGCGCCGTGGACGAAATAGAAGATGCAGAAGAGAGCCATCCCGGCCGCGAGCAGTGCAATCAGCAGGATGATGAGCGCGGTGCGCTGGCGAACCTGTTTCATTCGGGCTTATCCTCCTTTCCGAAGATTTCGTCGACGGGGATGTCGGGGATCTCGTCGAAAAAGCCGTTCGAGGGCTTGGCTTTCGGGGGTTCGGGCTTCGTCTTCGGCCTGCGCTTCGGCAGGCGGAGGGCGAAGCTCGCGTTCTGGCGGGTGTCGGCGGCCTTGAGGAAGGCCATCAGGCTCCAGCACGAGAGCATGCTCGAGCCGCCCATCGACACGAACGGAAACGTGACGCCCGTGAGCGGGAGCAGGTCGACGGAGCCGAGCGTGTTGAGCGTGACCTGCACGGTCAGCATCGCGGCCGCTGCGCAGGAGGCGATGGTATAGAAGCTCGAGCGGGCGGTGGCGGCGGAGGTGATGGCGAACACGGCAATCAGAATGATCGCCGCGACGGCGCACAGCGCCAGCAGCAGGCCGAACTCCTCGCTGACGACGCCGAACACGAGGTCGGTGTTGGCCGCGCCGACGTACTTGAGCCATGCGTCCGTCGGCCCGGCGCCGAAGAGACCTCCGGAAGCAACGGCGGACATCGTCCGCGTCTGCTGGTAGCCGGTCGACTGCGCGAATTCCCACGCGTGGCGCCAGACGGTGAATCGGTCGGCGATATAGGGCTTGAAGTGCAGCATCAGGCCGCCCGCAAAGCCCGCGGCCGCCGTCATCATCACGATGGACGGCAGGTCACCTGTGCGCAGGAACGCAATGCACAGAAACGCAACGAAGAACACCAGTGCCGTGCCGAAGTCGCTCATCAGCGCGAGACAGCCCACGCAGTAGGCGGAAAAGAGCACGGTAAAGATGAGGTTTCGCTTGGCGAACAGACGGTCGAGCGTCGCCGCGCCCGCGAGGATGAAGGCGATCTTCACCAGCTCCGACGGCTGCAGCGAGAGCGGGCCGATCGAGATCCAGTTCTTCGCGCCGAAGATGCGCTGGCCGAACAGGACGTTGAACGCGAGCAGCGCCGCGGCGGCGGCCGCCACCGGCCAGCGCAGCTGCTGGGCCAGGCGGAGACTGCGCAGCGCCGTCCCCAGCAGGAGAAACAGCGCGATGCCGAGCGCGATGGCAATGAGCTGTTTGAAAAGCGACGACGGTGCGTAGGCCGACATGACCGCGATGCCGAGGGTGATCAGGAAGAACACCAGCGTCTCCAGCTCGTAGGCCGTGCGCTGCATGGCGCGGTAGAGCCCGTAGAGCGCCCAGCCCGCCGCGCCGACGGCGGCAAAGCTCAGCACGATCTTCGGAAAATAGTCCTCCGTGCAGACCGGCAGGAACTGCATGAAGGTCAGCACCTGGAAGATCGACAGCAGCCACAGGGAGCCTGCGGCGGAGACGGTGTGACCCGGCCTGCTGCGCCGCTCGGCCTGCCGCAGCTCCTCTTCGTGGTTTGCGGGGAAGAAGTACAGCTCGACGCCGCCGACGGCGATGGAGTCCCCGGCCTGCAGGCGCGTGGGGGAGAAGATGTGCTTGCCGTTTAAGAGTACGCCGCTGCTCTGGTTGAGGGGATAGACCTGCCAGACGCCGTCGTCGCCGCGGCAGACCGCCGCGTGGCTGCGCGAGACGGAGGGAAAGCTGATGCGCACGTCGCAGCTGCGCGCGCGTCCGATCACGTTCTCCCAGTGGGTCAGGTCATAGCGCGCGCCGTTGGACAGGCTGAGAAAGCCCCAGACCTCCGGCTCGCGCTTACCGGAAAAGAGGGAGCGGGCGCAGCGGATGAGCAGCCACACAGCAATCACCGTCATGCAGATCCGCCCGATCCAGAGAGCTGTCGGCGCAGCGGCAGAGAGCGCTGCGAGCAGGTTGTTGAAGAAATCGTTCATAGCAGTTTCATCAGGTTCAGTGGTTGGTAGGTTAGACACAATATAATATAGTATAACGCCGCTGTCAAGAAAAGTAAGAAAAAGTAAATTTTCTATTGACAAATGCCGCGCGGTGTAGTATTCTAATCAAGCTATCGGGATGGCCGATGGGAAACACGAAAGCGAAAAAAGTTGTCAGACAATGGAAATTCGTACTTGACAACGGAGTGCTGATGTGGTAACCTAAATAAGCTGTCCGCGAGGGCGGGTCACAAAAGGTTGAAAGTCGAAGAAAAAAGTACTTGACAAGCGAAACCTGATGTGATATAATGAAAGTGTTCCGCATGGAGCGTGTACCTTGTAAATTAAACAATGAACGAAACGAAAAGCACCAGACGTTGTACAGAAATGTA
>USAC01000077.1 GCA_900552475.1 uncultured Eubacteriales bacterium
CTGCGCCACTCCACTTAAACTTCATATCGCCTACATGGGGGCTTTTTGTGCTGTCCGCACAAACTGGAGCAGTTCACCATGCGGAAGGGGGGATTTTATTTTCGGCTTCCGCCCTCAGCGGGCGCGCGGAATCAGCAGCATCCCCGCCGGGTGGTCGTCATCCTCCTCGAGCCGGTTCGCCCCGCGGATCAGCTCCTCGCGCGTGCGATACTGCTTGGCGACGTCCCAGAGCGTCTCCCCCGGCGCCATGCGCCGCAGGACGAGGGAGGGCGCGCGCTCCTGCTCTGCGGGCTCGCTGAGTTCCGCGCCGCAGATGGCGTCGAGCTGCGTCTGTTCGCGCCGCACCATGTGCATCTGCACCGGGATGTGCAGTTCGCACCCGCCCGCGGTCGGTCTGCACTCCGCCTGGCCGCAGCGGGCGAAGACCGCGTCCGGCGCGGCGCTCATCGGGGCGCTCACCTCCGCCGTTCGCTCGGCGCTGACGGGTGATCCGCTCTCATCCTGATACACCAGCTTCATCCGCACCGTCGTGCGCAGTGTGTTGTGGTCACCCTCCGGCGCCTGCGACACGGGTGAGCACTCCAGCTCCGTCAGGTACACAAGCGGCTGGCCGCATCCGAACTCCAGCTTCTGGACGGTCTCCTGCTCCACCGGCGGCAGTGGCCGCTCGAACGCGATGCGCACCGGCTCGCGGCGAATGGCCGTATCGGCGCGCGTGCTGTAGAGGTCCTCCACAAGCTGCACGCGCTCCTGCCGCCACTGGCGCACGAAGAGCGACACCTGCGCACTCACACCAAAGCCGCAGGCACCCTCCGTTCGCAGTACGCGCGTCTGCGCTTCGATGACGAGCGGCTCGACGGCGCACTCGCCGTCTTCAGCGGCCTCGATACCGTCGAGAATCTGCGAAAACGGCAGCGCCGCCTCATGGATGCAGAGCCCCTGCTGCTCGCCGCGGTAGAGCACGCAAAGCCGCGCTTCCCCCTTGACGAGCAGCTTCGTTCCGACGTTCTGCCAGTCCGTCACGCGCAGGGTCAGGCGGTCGGCCAGCACCTCCTCGGGCGTCTCCTGCCCGGTCTGGAGCATTGTCTCCTGCGTGAACGGGCACTGCTTCTCCGCCACCGCGGAGAGTAGCCGCAGCGGCGTCTCCCGCGTGCGCACGGCGAGGGACGCATCCCCCTCCGCCGCGCAGCACAGCCGCCCGTGCATCTCGCCGTAGCCCGTGACCGTGACCTCCGGCAGCACCCGCACATACAGCCGCCGCGCGCTCACAGCCTTCGCCTCCGTCAGCAGCAGCCGTCCCTCCGCGCGCAGCACGCGGCACGCGGCGAGATTGCCGCCCTCCTGCGTGCAGCGAAACGGCACCGACACCTCGAGACTGCGCAGCCCGCTGCTCTCCTCCGAGGAGTACAGCACCCGCACGCTCACCATGCCGCTGACCATCACCGCGCCGCCCGTGATCTCCCGGTCGCGGATCTGCAGCTGCCCGGTCGCGTCGACGATGCGGTTCATATCCGGGCAGTATTCCGGAATGGCCGTCTCCAGCGCCTCCTCATGCGTTGCCGTCGCGCGGCCCAGCACCTCAAACCACGTCAAATCCCGCCATTTCAGTTCCAAATCCATCCTGTACCACCCTCTCATTTCTCCATGGCTCAGAGCATCGTATGAGAGCGGCGTCCGCTTTATTCCTCCGCGCCGAAAACGGCCCGCAGCAGCCCCCGCAGAATCCGCGGCGGCTTCCAGACAATGATCCGCATGCTCCACCCCTCCTATCGTCTCAGGCACGCAGCGCCGCAGGCAATCAGGAGCCCGGCCACCAAAAACATCAACGCTCCCACCGGAAAGATGGCCGCGATGAGGATCCCTGCCCCCAGCGCCAGGGCGCACACACCGATCAGCGCCCCACAGTCCCATCGTCTCATCCTCACCCCTCCTCTGCAACAGTATATGCGGGGAGTCTTTGTTCTGTCAAAAGGGCCGCAGCCCTTTGAGAACAAATAAAAAGCGGGGGGGGGGGGGGTGCACCCCCCCCCCCCCCCGGTGGGTTAGGGGTTTTTTTTTTTTGTTGTTTTTTTTTTTGGGGCCCCCCCCCCCCCGCCCCAAAATTATTGGGGGGTGTGTTTTTTTTTACAAACCCGCCCCCCCCCCTTTTAAAAAAAAAAAACCCCCCCCCCCCGCACCACCCCCCCCCCCCCCCCGCTTTTCATATCCGTTTTATGTTGTTTCGTTCTTTTTCTTACCGATCACGAGCACGCCGGCCGCGCCGATGGCAACCCCGGCGAGCGCCATCCACATCGCGACGCCGTCATCGCCGGTCCTGGGCGTTTTGTCGTCAGGCTTCGGCTCTTCCGGCTTGGATTCCTCAGGCTGCAGCTGCTCGGGGAGCTTCTCGAGCACGATGTCGGTCTCCCCGATCTCCTTTTCACCGGCCTCGTCGAGGAAATACCGGCCGCAGTCCGCGCACGTCCAGTACTCGATGTTGCCCTCATCGGTCATGGTCGCGGCCTTGGCTTCGACATGGCGCATGGCGGCGTGGTTCATGGGATCCGGCTCGCTGTACACCTCACCGCAGACGGCGCAAACGGCCCCCTGCGCGCAGGTCGCCTCGCCGCCCTCGTGGCCGTCGACGATCGTGACCGTCTTCGACGCCGTCACGAAATAGCCGTCCGCCGTCAGTACGCTGGCCAGAACAACGAAGGAATCCTCCGTCTTGTCGTACCATTCGGCCTTCACTGTCCCCGTCGCGATGCTGCCTTCCACCTGCACATCGGCTTCGTCGCCCATCATCGGGAACTCATAGCCGCACCCCGGCTGCGTGCAGCCCTCCGGCACCGCGAAGGTGAACGTATAGTCCTGCGTGCGGCAGACCTTGTCCGGACCGACGATGGTCAACGCGGGGAGCGCCTGCTTCGCCGTCACCGCGCCGCAGCGCTCGCACTCCTGCCAGTACTGGCCGTCCGCCGCCTTCCAGGTGTAGCTGTGGTTCTCCGGATCGGTCGCACCGTATCTCCAATTGCAGTCCTCACATCTGGCCTTTTCGGTGCAGGTCGCCGTGCCGCCGCGGTGCGGCAGCGCCTGATTCGCAAGAAATGTGTATGCGCACCCGCTGCAGCGATAAGCCTGATAATGGTTTATGTTCATGTCCGACATCTTTACATCAAAATCTCCCTCAATCGCGGAAACAGTCCGGCCGCACCGGGGGCACGCAACCTCATCCGCCGCGAACGCCGCCGACGGCAGCAGGCAAAGCGCCATGCAGAGCGCGAGCAGCAACCCTCCAAATTTTCTTTTCATTTCCTTTCCTCCATCTGTTTTTGATATTTTTTTGCAAACAGGGCGACGCCCTGCTTCAGCACTTCCAGCTGCGAGCGTAGGTAATACTCGTCCTCGAACATCGCGTAGTGTACGCACG
The DNA here is from genome assembly GCA_900552475.1 of uncultured Eubacteriales bacterium. Classification (GTDB taxonomy): domain Bacteria; phylum Bacillota; class Clostridia; order Oscillospirales; family Oscillospiraceae; genus Vescimonas. The sequence goes on from USAC01000077.1 coordinate 3,410, forward strand.
CGCGGACGAAGATGAAGATCAGCGGCGTGATGACGGAATACGGAATGCCGATCTTCGGCTCGAGGAGACGGGCATAGGCCGTGTAGCGCTCGTTCACGCCCTCGAAGAATTTCTTGCCGTGCTCGATGTACTTCGGGTGGGTGTAGACCTGATACATCAGGCGGTATTTTTTCCCGTGCTCACGCGCCGTCCAGTACGGCACCTCCCGGATGAAGCGCTCCACATCCCGCAGCTCGGTGGGAGCCTTGGCCATGAAGTCGTCCTCCACCTTCGTCATGCAGTGGGCCGTGGACTGGACAATCAGGTCGTCCAGATCCGCAAAATAAGTATAGAGCACCGCGGAGCTGCAGCCGCAGGCCTCCGCCAGCGCGCGGATTCCCACGGACGCGAGCCCCTTTTCGGCGTAGCAGGCGAAGCACTTTTCCATCAGCGCCGCCTTCTTTTTCTGAAATTCCTCTTCATCGCGAACACGCATGGTATCATTCTCTTCTTTCATTAATCGATCGTTCGATCATATAATAACATATACCGCACAGGACTGCAAGAAAAATTTTCCTGCCATCCAAACAGCCCGATTTTCTGTGCGCGGGGAATTGTCACGGACGGGCGGACATGGTATAATAAAAAATTGAAAATCAATTTCCATGAAAGGACTGTCTTCCATGACCACACGGGACTTCCAGACCCGCTCCCCCATGCGGATTTTTCTCTCCTATTTCCGCCCGCACCGGGGGCTGTTCCTGCTCGATATGACCTGTGCCTTTTTCATCTCGCTGGTGGATCTGGCGTTTCCGCTGATCTCGCGCACAGCGATGTACCACTGGCTGCCGGACAAGCGCTACAGTGTGTTCTTCACCGTGATGGCGATCGTCCTCATCGCGTTTGTCATCCGCTCGATCCTGTTTTTCGTCGTGTGCTACTGGGGCCACACCTTCGGCATCCGCGTCGAGGCGGACATCCGCCGCGACCTCTTCGCGCACATGCAGGAGCTGGGCTTCGACTTCTACGACAAGAACCGCACCGGCCAGCTCATGAGCCGCCTGACAACCGACCTCTTTGAGCTGACGGAGCTGGCGCACCATGGCCCCGAGGATCTCTTTATCTCGATCGTGACGATCGTGGGCGCGCTCGCGGTGATGTTTACGATCCAGTGGCGCATGGCGCTGGTCGTGAGCGTGATTCTGCCGGTGTTCGTGCTGACGGTGATGCACCGGCGGCGCAGCATGGGCCGCGCGAGCCGCGCCGCCAAGCAGAAGACCGGTGCCATCAACGCCGAGATTGAGTCGGGCCTGTCCGGTGTGCGGACGACGAAGGCCTTCGGCAACGAGCACCAGCAGCAGCGCCGCTTCGACGGCGCGAACGAGGTGTTCAAGACCGCCAAGCGCGAATTCCACAAGCAGATGGGCCTGTTCAACGCGAGCATGGAGTTCTTCCTCTGCATCCTGAACGTCGCCGTCATCGCCTACGGCGGCCTGCTCATCATGCAGGAGCGCATGACCTACATCGACCTCATCACCTTCTCGCTCTATATCTCCACGTTCATCAGCCCCATCCGCAAGCTCGCGAACTTTGCCGAGATGTTCTCGAACGGCTTCGCGGGGCTGCAGCGGTTCATCGAGCTGATGGCGACCGAGCCGACCATCCAGGACGCGCCCGACGCCGCCGGGCTGCCGCACCCGTGCGGCGAGGTCGGCATCCACCACGTCCGCTTCGCCTATCCCGACAGCCCCGAGGTGCTGCATGACATCGACCTGACCGTCGCCCCCGGCGAGACGGTCGCCCTCGTTGGCCCGTCCGGCGGCGGCAAGAGCACACTCTGCCAGCTCGTGCCGCGGTTTTATGACGTCTCGTCCGGCTCCATCACGCTCGATGGGCTCGACGTGCGCCGCATCCGCCAGCGCGACCTGCGCCGCAGCATCGGCATCGTCCAGCAGGACGTCTTTCTCTTCGCCGATACGATCCGCGAGAACATCCGCTACAGCCGCCCCGATGCCACGGACGCCGAGGTCGAGCAGGCCGCGCGCAAGGCCGAGCTGCTTGAGGATATCCAGGCCATGCCCGACGGCTTTGACACCTATGTTGGCGAGCGCGGAACGCTCCTCTCCGGCGGACAGAAGCAGCGCGTCGCCATCGCGCGCGTCTTTCTGAAAAACCCGCCCATCCTCATTCTCGACGAGGCCACCTCCGCGCTCGACAGCGTCACGGAAGCGCGCATCCAGCGCGCGTTCGACCAGCTGAGCATCGGGCGCACGACGCTCATCATCGCCCACCGTCTCTCGACGATCCGGCAGGCCAGCCGCATCTTCGTCGTGCAGGACGGGCGCATCGCCGAGGAGGGCACCCACGCGCAGCTCCTCGCGCGCGGCGGGGCCTATGCCCGGCTCTATCACACGCAGAATCTGGGGGAACAGCTATGAACCGACGCGAGCTTTTGGACCGCGCGTCCGCCACGGCCGAGGAGCGCCTGCTCCTCGGCCGTGTGTGGGATAAATACGAACAGTGCCGCAGCCGCTGCGTCCCGACGCACACGGAATTTCTCTCCCCGCAGGAGCAGGCCGCGGCGCGCCGCCTGCTGCAGGCCATCGGCGCGGAGGAGAGCGAATACGCCTTCTTCGGCGGCTATGAGGGCGCCGAGCGGCGGCAGCTGCACTTTCTGCCCGACTGGGCCTTCGGCCCGGAGGAGGACGCGGTTGCCGCGCTGCGCTGCCGCTTTTACGAGGCGGGGACGCTCAACCACCGCGATTTTCTCGGCAGTCTCATGGGTTTGGGTTTGACCCGGGAGAAGATTGGCGATATACTGGTGGGAGAAAACAGCGCCGACGTGCTCGTCAGCCGGACGGCCGAGCCGTTCCTGCTCGAGCAGTGGGAGAGCGCCGGGCGCGCGCACCTGCAGGTTGCGCCGCTGGCACTTGCGGACGTCACCGCCCCGGCGCAGGCGCAGCGCGAGGTGCGCGATACCGTGTCGTCCCTGCGGCTTGACAGCGTCCTCTCCTCCGGCTTTTCCATCAGCCGCCAGAAGGCGGCGGACGCCGTGACGGCGGGGCGGGTCGAGGTCAACTGGCTCGCCTGCGCCAAGCCCGACCGCGCGGTCACGGAGGGCGACGTGCTGACGGTGCGCGGACTCGGCAAATGCAAGCTGACCGCCGTGGGCGGCCCCACGAAAAAGGGGCGGCTCCCGGTGACACTAATACGATACCTGTGAACGGAGAAGAGAACATGGATCAGAAGAAAATTGACCGGATCAACGAGCTCTCCCGCAAGTCGAAGGCGGAGGGGCTGACCGATGAGGAGAAGCAGGAGCAGCTGTTTCTGCGCCGCGAGTATGTCGACTCCGTCGTCGGCGCGCTGCGCGACAATCTGGAGCACACCTGGATCGTCGACGAGCACGGCAACAAGCGGAAGCTCACGCCCCAGGGAACCAGGGGCAGAAAGGAACGCAAATGAGCCAGTACGACGCAGGCGGGAGCGCACCCCGCGTGAATACCCCGCGCCCCAATCCGCCGCGGAAAAAGCCCTCCGGTGACGCCGACTGGGGCTCGTGGCTGCTGATCGCGATCATGTTCGCGACCGGCCTGTGGCCGATCGGCCTGTTCCTGCTGGTGAAAAAGCTCTCCGACGGGAGACGAAAGCCGAAAACCTCTGGCTCCAGCGCCCCGCGGCAGACCCCGGCCGCGCCCGCGCAGACAAACTCCATGCGCAGCCAGCTCGCCCGCACGCCGCAGTATTCCGCCAAGGGCTGCCGGACGATGCGCACCATCGGCATCGTGCTGGCCGCGCTCGGCGTACTGGGCATCCTGAACGTCCTGCGCAGCTACGGGGTCTATCTCAGCTGGTGGTGGTTCGAGGAGTTGTTCTATCCCACGGGGCTCGCGCTCGGCGGCGTCGGTCTTCTGCTCGGCAGCCGCTCCATGCAGCGCCGCGCCCGTCGGTTCGGCAAGTACCTCGCCTGCGCCGGGAAGCGCCGCGTCGTCCCCATCGCCGAGCTCGCGCAGGCCGCCGAGGTCTCCGGGCGCAAGGCCGAGAAGGATCTCGAGCTGATGGTCGAGAAGGGCCTGTGGGGCGAGGGCGCGTATGTCGACGCGGGCGGCGACATGCTCTTCCGCTCGCAGGAGGACGCCGAGGCGTACCGCATCGACCGCCGCGCCGCGGAGGAGCCTGCGGAGCCTACGCAGGCGGAGGAGGGCTACAGCGGCGTGCTGCGCAGCATCCGCCGCGCCAACGACCGCATCGCCGACCCCGTGCTCAGCCAGAAGATCGACCGGCTCGAGGAGATCGCCGGGCGCATCTTCCGCATCATCGAGGACGAGCCCTCCAAGCGCGCACAGGCGTCCACGTTCCTGAACTACTACCTCCCCACCACGCAGAAGCTGCTCGACTCGTACGCCGACTTTGAGGAGGCGGGCGTGAGCGGCAAGAACCTCGATCAGGCGAAGGACAAGATCGCCCGCACGATGGACAACATCGTCGCCGGGTTCGAGCAGCAGCTCGACCGCCTGTATCAGTCCGAGGCGATGGACATCGACAGTGACATCCGCGTCATGGAGACGATGCTCCGCCGCGACCGCGGAACCGTCGAGGACGATTTCGGTCTCGGCGGCGGCACGGCCGTGCAGTCGGAGGATGAGGAATTTTAAATCAGATTTTCCCCGGTGCGGGCAGAGGACTCCCCTCTGCCCGCACTGTTTTTTGTGAAAACTGCCATTTGGCCGAATAAATCCGGTTGACCTTTTTGTTCTTTTGTGCTATTCTCATGTCAGAATAACGTAAAAGGAGAAAACCACATGAAAAAAGAGAACCGGCTTGTCCTTGCCGCCGGCGTCGCCGTGGGACTCGCGGCGCTGGCGCTGACCGCGCTTGGAAACCCCGGCAACATGGGCTTCTGTATTGCCTGCTTCGAGCGCGATATCGCGGGTGCCGTCGGGCTGCACAGCGCCGCGAAGGTGCAGTACGTCCGCCCGGAGATCATCGGCCTTGTGCTCGGCGCGTTCGCGATGTCGCTCATCGGGCGCGAGTTCCGCCCCCGCGCGGGCTCCTCGCCCGCCACGCGCTTCGTGCTCGGCGCGTTCGTGATGATCGGCGCGCTCGTCTTCCTCGGCTGCCCGCTGCGCATGGTGCTGCGTCTCGGCGGCGGCGACCTCAACGCCGTGGTCGGTCTGCTCGGCTTCGTGCTCGGCATCTGCATCGGCATCGTCTTCCTGCGCCGCGGCTTCGACCTCAAGCGCTCCTACCCCGCCCGCACGCTCGAGGGGACGACGCTCCCCGCCGTGATGACGGGTCTGCTGCTTCTGGTGCTGCTCATTCCGTCCGTGCTCCATTTCAGTACGGAGGGCCCCGGCTCGAAGCATGCGCCGTTCTTCATCGCGCTCGTTATCGCCGTCGTCGTCGGCGCGCTCGCGCAGAAGTCCCGCCTGTGCATGGTCGGCGGCATCCGCGACACGATCATGCTCAGGGACGCGCACCTGCTGTGGGGCTTCATCGCGATCTTCGCCGTCGTGCTCGCTGGGAACCTCATCCTCGGCAATTTCAAGCTCGGCTTTGACCTCCAGCCCATCGCCCACAGCAGCCACCTGTGGAACCTGCTGGGCATGGTGCTCGTCGGCTGGGGCAGTGTTCTGCTCGGCGGCTGCCCGCTGCGCCAGCTCATCCTCGCCGGCTCCGGCAACGGCGACAGCGCCGTCACCGTGTTCGGCATGATCGTCGGCGCGGCCTTTGCGCACAACTTCGCCCTCGCCGGGAACCCCGATGCCCTCAATGACGCGAAGGAGCTGGTCGTCGGCGGCATCGGCACAAACGGCAAGATCGCCGTCGCGGTCGGCTTTGTCGTGCTGCTGGCCATCTCGCTCATCAATTCCCGCCAGAAGGAGGTGCAGGCATGATTGACGCACGCGGACTGCTCTGCCCCATGCCCGTTGTGAAGGTGCAGCAGGCGGTCAAGGCCACTCACCCCGACACGCTCGAGGTGCTCGTGGACGACCCCTGCGCCGTGGAGAACATCTCCCGCTTCGCCGCCTCGAACGGCTACACCGCCACCGCCGTCCAGAACGGCGAGGAAGCGCACATCACCCTCACGAAGAAGTAAGCGCCCACACATAAATAAAAACACCCCGGTTCTGAACAGGCCCAGTAAAAACGGACAATAGACAAAACACCCCCTGATGTAGGAAAATAGAACTACATCAGGGGGTGCT
>USAC01000078.1 GCA_900552475.1 uncultured Eubacteriales bacterium
ATGACCGGAGGGATGGACCGGATGCCGGATGCTGCGCTCTCCCGGAAGCTGGGGCATTATCAGAAGATGGCCGCCGTGTGGCGGCTGGTGGGGCTTGCCGGCGCTGTGGGCGGCGTCATCGCGTTTTTCGCGGTGCAAGGCACCGCGCTGCGGGCCGTTTTGACGGCGGCGCTGTTTTTCGGCGGGATCTGCTGCGCGGTGTTTCTCGGCGGCGGCGCACAGAAAAAGTGCCGGGCGCTGCTGCGGGAGCAGCTGGGCGATTTTTTCCGCGCGGAGCTGGAGAAGGCGTTCGGCCCCGACCTGCGCCCACCGGCGCTGGGCATCGATGAACCGTTTCTCAAAACGCTCTCTCTGGCGGAGGGCGCGTGGGAGGAGAGCAAGGTGGAGAACCTCCGCGGGGGCGTCTATCGCGGCGTCCGCTTCACCGCCGCCAATGTGCGGCTGCGCCATGTCTATCGGCGCGGAGCGCCGCACGAGGGCTATGAGACGTGCAGCGAGGAGGTCTTCCGGGGGCTGATCCTCCGCTGTGAGACGCGCGAGGGCGCGCCCTCGCCGCGGCTTGCGGAGTGGGCGCAGACACTCGGGCGGCAGATTGAGGGGAAGGTATGCGACCTCCGGCGGGAGGGCGGCGTGCTCACGCTGGCACTGGAGACGGACTACGGCTTTGCCGCCGTCGCCGGGAGTGTGGATCTGCGCGACCTCGACGCGGCGCGCGAGAGCTACCGCAGATCGCTGCGGGAGCTGGCGGGAGTGCTCGATCTCCTGCTGGAAAACACCGCCCTGTTTGCGGCGGGAACGGAGAGATAACGCTTTGACGGGAGGAACTGTGATGGAAGAAAAGCAGACAATGACGCAGGCGCAGCTCGAGGCGGCGCTGAGCCGCCGCCGCGGCTCGATCACGCTCTTTAAAATTCTGACCTACGGCTCCGGCCTTGCGGCGGTTCTGCTGCTGGCCGCGGGGTTGGTTCCGGTTGCGCTGATCTGCCTTGTGCTCGCGTTCGTGTTTGGCTATCGGCTCTCGAAGAACACCGCGGCGCTCAAGACACTGCTGAGCGGGAACATCGTGAGCGGCGTGCTGCGCGAGGTGTTTGAGGACGTGGAGTATGAGCCATTCGGCCGCATTCCCGACGGGACGGTGCGCGGCGCGGGGATGGTCTTCCCCTTCGCGTATGACAGTATCCGCGGCAGCGACCATATCAAAGCCGTCTACCGGGGGCTGCGGCTGGAGCTGGGCGACGTGGAGCTCTATGCCGCGGACTCGTACTACGACGAGGAGCTGCAGCAGTGGAAGCAGAGCGAGAAGCGGGTCTTCAAGGGCCAGTGGCTCGTCTGTGACTTCGACAGGCCGCTTCCCGGCGAGGTGCGCCTGTCCGAAAACGCGCGGGTCCTGCGCAGGCAGCATAAGGGCGACTGCGTCGAAACGGAGAGCGCGGCCTTCAACGCCCACTTTCTCGTCACTGCCGAAGACGCCCGGGCGGCGCGCGAAGTCCTCACGCCGCGCAGGATGGAGGATATCCTCGCGGCGGCCGACCGCAGCGGCGGCGAGGTCTACATGGCGTTCCTGCGCGGCGGGCAGCTGCACGTCGCGGTTCAGACCGGGCGGGACTTCTTCGAGCTCGGCAAGGGCGCGGCGGACGTCGGGCAGCTGCGGCAGAAATACCTCGGCGAGCTGCGCTGGTTCACGGACATCGTGGACACGCTCTGCCGGGAGGAGACGAACGTATGACGCTCGGGACGGCAACACTTTTGCTGCTGCTTGCGCTGGGCAGCATCGCCGCCTGCCGCGTCTGCCTGCGGAAAAAGAGAAGCTTGCGCAGAGCCTGCGTGGCGGCGCTGTCCGTGCTGGCGCTGGCGCTGATCGTCTACATCGGCCTGACCGTGCTCCTTGTGGGCGCGGTGCAGAGTCAGCCGCCGGTGTAAAAAATAAGAAAAGGCAGCAGGCACTCCGCCTGCTGCCTTTTGCTGCGCGCAAATCGCATCTTGCAAACGGCGGGAGCGGATGCTACAATAGGGAAAACAGTTAGCGGATTCTAACTGAAAATTCCGCGGAGACAAGACGGAGGGGAAGCACGATGGAGCGCAAAGAGGCCATTCGCAGCGCATATCACATGACGGGCAGCAACAGCTTTTACGACGGGATGATGACCTGTTCGACGCTGCCGGGGCGGGCGGTGTGCCGCCTGGTGTGGGACATGAACCGGCAGGACTGCGTCCGGTATCAGGAAAAGGCCGTGTCCGGCATCCCGGAGGATTTCGCCGGGCGGCTGCTGGAGGTGCCGGTGGGGACGGGGATTCTCACGATGCCGCTTTACCGGACGCTGCCGCGGGCGGAGATCACGTGTCTGGACTATTCGCCCGACATGATGGCGCAGGCGCAGGAGAAGGCGCGGCGGATGCACCTCGGGAACGTCGCGTTCCGCCAGGGGGACGTGGGCGCGCTGCCGTTTGAAAGCGGCAGCTTTGACGCGGTGCTCTCACTCAACGGGTTCCACGCCTTTCCGGATAAGGAGGCGGCCTATCGGGAGGTATTCCGCGTGCTGCGGCCGGGCGGCGTGTTCTGCGGCTGCTTCTATGTAAAGGGCGAGTGCGGACGCACGGACCGGCTCATCCGCCGCGTGTATGAGCGGATGCACTTCTTCACCCCGCCGTATGAGACGGTGGAGAGCCTGCGCGCCCGGCTCGGCGGCATGTACGGGAAGGCGGAGGTCGGAAACGTGAAGAGCATCGCGTGGTTCGTCTGCCGCAAGGAATCGGATGGGAGGTGACGGCGTGTTCTGGGACAGAGTCGCGTGCGTGTACGACGTTTTCGCGAACGTCATCAATCGGAAGGTGAACCGGGCGCTCTGCGCCGCGGTAGAGCCTTGGATCGAGCCGGGGGACGAAGTGCTGGAGTGCGCCTGCGGCACGGGGCTGCTCAGCGGCGTGATCGCGCAGCGGTGCGGACATCTCACGGCGACGGACTTCTCAGCGAAGATGCTGCGCCGGGCGGAGAAGAAATACGGAAAGCGCGGCAATATTGTCTTTGAGCAGGCGGACATTCTGCACCTGCGCTATCCGGACGGCGCCTTTGACGCGGTCGTCGCCGCGAATGTGATTCACCTGCTCGACGAGCCCCTCCGGGCGCTGCGGGAGCTTGACCGCGTCTGCCGCCCGGGCGGACGGATCATCATCCCGACCTACATGAACGGGACGAAGAGCGGGCGCACGAACGGCGTCTCGAGCGCGATCGGCCGCGCGGGCGCGGACTTCAAGCGCGAGTTCACGCCGGAGAGCTACCGCGCCTTTTTCGAGCGGGCCGGGTACCGCGGCGCGCAGTATACGCTCTGCCGCGGCCGGATCCCCTGCGCGGTGGCCGTGCTCAGAAAGACGGAGGAGAACACATGAAGGTAAATACGCTGGACGAAGGTGCCATCCGGGACATCGGGCACGCCTTCGGCTATTATGACTACGGTGCGGAGCGGGGGCTGATCGACCTGTTTCCGGGGCGGGACGCGGTGGCGTCGTATATCTGCGGCTATATGCGCATGGCGCTGCTCGGCGGCATGCTCCATGCGACGAGCGAACGCGGCGAGGGATTTATCGCCTTCAAGCGCCCCGGCGAAAAAATCGGCGCGCGGGCGGGGCTTGCGCTGCTGCGGGCACTGCTTGGTTCGATGAACGGGCGGGCGTTGCTGCGCTTTGCGCGCGCCATGGCAAAGAGCGGCGACGGCCTTGACAAGCGGCTGAACCGGGAGAAGGAGCCCTATCTCTTTGTCGGACTCGTCTGCGTGCGCGAGGCGTATCAGGGGCAGGGCTATATGCGGCGCGTCATGGACATTTGTCATGCAGTTTTTCTGGAACCGCATGGAAAACGACATCGACGAGAGCGTCGAGCGGCTGGGGGAGCTGTTTGAGAGCTTTTTAAAAAGTACACTGCAGAAGAAATAAAACAGAAACGCACGCCCTCAATGTTGACCGTAAAATAGTTTATGCCAACATACGATGCCTTGGCTCTCCCTTTGAGAGAGCTGTCACCGCAGGTGACCGAGAGGGGCGTGCAGTCTTTTTGGGGAACGCTCCGCGTTACTCCTCTCCGTCCTCGCTGCGCCCGGCCACCTCTCCCAACGGGAGAGGCAAGGGGTGCCCGGCAAATCAAATGATAAAAAACAGGCACAGCGGATGATTCCGCTGTGCCTGTTCGCTGTCTGATGTTTTTATTCCGCTTTCAGAAAATTCACCGCGCACCAGGTGTGCAGCGCCGCGCCGCGGGGGAGAACGTCTTCATTGAAGACAACGGCCTCGTTGTGCATGGGCTTTCCGTAGAGGGGGTTCTCCTGCGCCGCGCCCGCGCCGAGCAGGAGGTAGGCGCAGGGCAGCTCGTATCCGTAGGACGCGAAGTCCTCCGAGCCCATACCGCCCTCATCCAGCCGATAGACCATCCGCGTGCCGAAGAGGTCGGCGGCGAGATCGGCGGCGCGGTTCGTGAGCGTCGGGTCGTTCACCAGCGGCGGGGCGGAGGAGAGCTCCGTCACCTCAGCGCTGCCGCGGAAGGCGGCGGCCGTCGCCTGCGCAATCTCCCCGATGCGGCGCAGCAGCTGCGCGGAGAGCTCGCGGTCAAACGTGCGGATCGTCCCCTCGAGCACGGCCTCGCCGGGGATGATGTTCGGGGCCTCGCCGCCCTGAAAGCGGCCGACGGTGATGACGGCGGGCTGCTTCGCGGCAACCTCGCGGGCGGGCAGCTCCTGCAGGGCGAGGTAGATGTGCGCGGCGATGTTGAGCGGGTCAACGCCCGTCTCCGGCATCGCGCCGTGGCAGCCCGTGCCGCGCACGGTGACGCGGAAGAGCGTACACCCGGCCATGAACGTGCCGCGCCCGCAGAGGACAAGCCCCGTGGGCGTGCCGGAGTGAACATGGAGCGCGAGCGCCGATTGGGGCCTTGGCTCCGCGGTCAGGACGCCCGCCGCGAGCATGGCCTTCGCCCCCGTAAAACCCTCCTCGTCGGGCTGAAAGACGAGCCGGACGGTGCCGCTCAGCTCCGCCTGATGCTGCCGCAGCAGCTGCGCTGCGCCAAGGAGCATGGCCGCGTGCAGATCGTGGCCGCAGGCGTGCATGGCGCCGTTTTCCGCGCGGAAGGGGAGGTCGGTGCGCTCCGTGATGCGCAGGGCGTCTATGTCGGCGCGCAGGAGCACGCAGCGGCCCGTGTCCCGGCCCGTGATGTCGGCGGTCAGGCCGCCCGCGAGCGGCCGCGGGTCATAGCCCATTTCGCGCAGGCGGCGGGCGACATACTCGCGCGTTTGCGGCAGATCGGGGCCGACCTCGGGGTGGGCGTGCAGCTGCCGCCGGTCGGCCAGCAGCTGCGGCTGCAGCGCGCGGGCCTCGGTGAGCAGACCTTCGGGCATGATAGACATGGAAAAGACCTCCTTGTGGCGCAGGATGTTGCGCTTATTGTGTAGGATAGTATACCCTTTTTCCCGGGAAATGTCAAAGCCATGCTCACACGAGGCAGAGCAGCGCGAGCGTGACGCCGGAAAACAGCAGCCACGCGCGGCAGGTGCGCCGCGCCGTCCAGAGCGAGACGAGCCACGCGGCGCAGCCTGCGAGCAGCACGCACACGAGCCAGCTGCTCTGCAGGCGCAGCGGCGTGAAGCCGAAGCAGGCGATATAGAGCGCAAGCTTCGACAGCGCCGTCACGGCGAGGAGAATGCTTTGCGCGAGCAGCACCGTACACATGATGCGGCCGGGACTATTGAGGGCGCGGCTGCTGTGCGTGACGAGCCACAGCAGCAGGAAGTTCACACCCATGACCATGCAGAGCTGGAAGAAGCCCTGCCGCGCGTACTGCGCGACGGTGAAGCCGGCGGGGAGCCGGTGGCGGAACGCGCCGAAGAGATAGCTCCCCTGCACGGCGAAAAACAGCAGATACACCGCGCAGAAGCACCCCGTCAGCACGCACCAGACCGTCTCCGGTACGCGGCGGAGTTTTGCGAGCGCGCCGTCAAGGCGTGCGGTGCGGGCCGCCAGCGCCGCTGGTTCCGTTCGGCGCGTGCCAAGCGCGAGCCCGTAGAGATACGCCCCGACGGGCAGGCTCAGAATCAGCTCGAGAAACACGTCCGGGATGCTTTGCACCGTCAGCAGACGGCGCAGCCCTGCCGTCAGGGCGGCGAAGGCGTTATCTGCGGCGCTGAGCAGGCTGACCGCCGCGGCCAGCAGCACGAGCGCGAGCGCGGTGGCGGCCCACGCCGCGAGACTGCCGCGTCTGCGCGTGCGGAGCGTGTCCAACAGGACGCGCTGGCGCAGGAAGAAGCAGGAAAACGGCGTTGTGAGAAAACCGCGCAGCAAGTCGAGCGGGGCGAGCCGGCCGCTCGCGCCCTCGAGCAGCCGACCCGACCGCGCGAGCAGCCAGTAGACGGCGAAGCCGTGGAGAAACAGCACACTCCAGCCGCCCCAGACGCGGCAGCGCCCCGCGGCGATCGACGCGAGCACCGCCAGCAGGCAGCCGAGCCACACGAAACTCTCCGTCGAGGGCTTTTCGCGCCGGAACAGCAGCTCCGTCCCTGCGCAGAAGAGCACTGTGAACGCGGTGAGCAGGAGCCGCTGCAGAGGCGCGGACGGCGTGAACCAGAAGAGATCCACATAGAGGTACGCCAGCACATAGCTCACCGGCAGGGCGAGCCGCACGGCGCGGTCCGCGCGAAACGGGGCGGGCAGCGCGGGGCTTGCGGCCGCGCCCGTCATTCCGGCTCACCCGGCTGATAGGCCATCAGGTCGCCGGGCTGGCAGTCGAGCGCGGCGCAGAGCTTGTTGAGCGTTTCGACGCGGACGGCCTTGGCGCGGCCGTTTTTCAGAATGGAGAGATTCGCGAGCGTGATGCCCACGCGCTCGCTCAGCTCGGTGAGACTCATCTTGCGCCGGGCGAGCATAACGTCCAGATTGAATACGATCATCATTCCGCCCTCCCTCAGATGGTCATGTCGTTCTCCTCGCGGAGAACGGCGGCGTCGAGCACGAGACGGCTGAGCACATAGCAGGCGAAGCCGACCGCGGCGGCGGCAAACGTCACCAGCGGCGTGATGACGAGCGTGAGCGCCGCGAAGCCGCCGCCGAGCAGGGCGATGACGACCATCCCCACGGGGAAGATGACCGCGTCGGCGAAGGCGAGGTACGCGATCAGCCGCAGCCGCGCGGCGTTTTCACGCGTGAAGGCCGCGCCCTTGCGCGCGATGCTGCCAAACACCTGCCAGCAGGGGAAAAGCGCCCAGAAGACGGGCACGGCGAACGCCCACGCCCACACCAGGCACGGCCAGAAGAGCGCGGCGTATTCCGGCGCGCATTGGACGAGCTCCCGCCCGTAAAACGGCAGGAAGGCGAAGAAAAAGACGGCGCCGAGCAGACCGGCAATCAGCAGCAGCGCCTGCAGCAGGCGGGACATATTTTTTTGGTTCATAACGGGTTCACTCCTTTCGCTACTGGGGTGAGTGTATCACGCCGCACATCGAATGTCAACTATTTTTTATCGAATTACGATAAAAACATTTTGAGATACAACATGTGAAAAAATAATGCTTGCATTTCGCGCGGAGTTGTGCTATCGTATGTGACAGAAAATAACCGAATATTTGTCTTCGGGGCGGGGCGAAATTCCCCACCGGCGGTAACAGTCCGCGAGCGGCCATCGGCCGCAGGATTCGGTGCAATTCCGGAACCGACAGTATAGTCTGGATGAGAGAAGGCGTGTACGGCATTTTTTATGATGCTCTATTTTGATGCGTGCACCTTGGAAGGCAAGTCTTTCAGGGTGTTTTACTTTTGCTCAAAAAAGGAGACCAAAATCATGAAAAACGTTGTTACCGCACCCGCGGGCGAGCATGTCGAGACCTCGGCGGCGAGCCAGAGAAAGAAGACCCACCACATCGCCGTGGCGGCCATGCTGACGGCTGTGGCCTTTGTGCTGCAGTTCATTGAGTTCCCGATTCCCATCATGCCCTCGTTTGTCAAGCTCGACATCTCCGACCTCCCGGCCCTGCTCGGGACGTTCTCGCTCGGCCCGGTCTACGGCGTCGCCATCCAGCTCGCCAAGAACATCATCCACCTGCCTTTCGGCTCGAGCGCGGGCGTGGGCGAGCTGTGCAACTTCATCCTCGGCGCGGTGTTTGTCCTCGCGGCGGGTCTTGTCTACCGGAAGATGAAGAGCCGCAAGGGCGCGCTGGTCGGCGCGCTCGTCGGCGCGGTTCTGATGGCGCTGCTCAGCCTGCCGATCAACTACTTCTTCGTGTATCCGGCGTATGTGGTGCTGTACCACCTGCCGCTCGAGGCGATTATCGGGATGTATCAGGAGATCCTCGGCAGCATCGCCGACGTGCCGACGGGCAACGCCCTGCTCAACTGCCTGATGGTGTTCAACGTCCCGTTCACGCTGTGCAAGGGCATCCTCGACGTGGCGCTGTGCTTCCTGATCTACAAACCGCTTTCTCCGCTGCTGCATAAGTAAATAAAAACCGGAGAGACAGGGTCGCTTGGCGGCTCTGTCTCTCCGGTTTTGCTGGGCCTGCGGCGGGCTACTTTCTTTCCTCGACGAAAGAAAGTAACCAAAAGCGCGCCGATTCCACCACCGGCCCAACTGCGGTGCAAACGCCAAAACAAGAGCCGTCCTGCCTTTCGGCGGGACGGCTCTTGCGCAAAAATAACTCACTCCATATAGCTCTGGAAGCTGTTCTTCGTCAGAAACTCGATGGACTCCTTCGGCGCGGCGTTCACGTCGAAGGCACCGCCGATGGCGCGCGTCTGCGCGCTGCAGTCCGCCGTTTCAAAGGAGCGGTCATAGGCGGAGCGGAAGCTCTTGTAGTAGTTCAGCTCCGCGCCGAAGTACGGGTTCGGCTGGATGAGCAGACTGTTGCAGGCGCGGATGATCCCGGAGATGGGGACGCCCGCATCATTGCGCTCGAGCGCGGCGAAGAGGATGGCGTAACTGGCGGGCGAGCGCGCGGTCGGGGATCTCCTGATACAGGTCGCGGATGGGGGCGAAAATGAAGTCCTCTTTGCGCTTGAAACAGGTGTAAAACGTGCCTGTCCGTTTTATCGGACAGGCCTTCTTTTATACTGTATCCAGAAAGTACAAAACGCCCGAACGGGCGGGGAGCGGAGGATACAGCCATGGAGAGATTTAGTGTGAAAGTGAGTACCTGACCAGCGCAGAGGAAAGAAGGCGCACGAAAACATCCTTGCAAACAGCTTGTTTTGCAAGGT
>USAC01000079.1 GCA_900552475.1 uncultured Eubacteriales bacterium
GCATGAGCATTTCAAACGCACGGCTGCTGCCGTTCGTAAAGTACATTGTGGCTGCACCTCCTTTCAGATTTGGGCAGGAAAAAACGCCGTAGACTTTTCTCAAAATCTACGGCGTGGGCGTATGCGAAAAGGGATGCTGACTTGCGGCAACATTCCTTTTGACGCTTGGTTATTCAATTTTTGAACCAACCTGTTTGCCCTCTGCCCTTAAAAGCGTTGATTTTACTGGGTTTCTACTTGTTTTCCTATGTCAACGCTCTTTACGGCGCGGGCCTTCCGATTTCTCCCGAGGATTACTGCGGCAGCGTCTGCACAACGCCGCGGGCGCAGTCGACTGAGACCATCACCCCGTCCTTGAGCCGCCGCGTCGCATCCGTCGCGTCGAGCAGGACGGGCTTTCCGAGCAGAAGCCCCACCGTCGCCGTGTGGCAATCGGGGCTGGCCTCCTCGCTGATGATCGCCGCCGCCTCGCGCAGATACGGCAGCATGTCATTCGTCGTGTACGGCACGACGAGCACGTCGCCGCTGCGGAACTTCTGCGGCACCTCGTCCGTCGTGCGGCACACGCACAGCGGGCCGGAGGTCTGCTGCGTGCCGATGCCCACGGCGTTCACGAGCGAGCCACCCACCTGCTGCACGCGGATCATGTTCGTCGTTCCGGAGATGCCCACCGGCACGCCCGCCGTCACGACCACGAGGTCGCCCCGGCGCACAAGCCCCGCCTGCTCCGCCGACCGGACGGCGAGGTCGACCAGCTCATCACTGCTGCTTGCGCGCGGCATGGTGATCGGCTCGACGCCCCAGTAGAGCGCCATCTGCCGCTGCACCTGCTCGTCGAGCAGCAGCGCCACGCTCAGCGTATCCGGGCGGAAGCGGCTGACCATCTGGGCGGTGATGCCCGCCTGACTGACCGTCAGGATGGCGTCCGCGCCGATGTCCATCGCCGTGGTGCAGGCGGCGTGCGCCGTCGCGGCGGTGATGGACAGGTGCGCCTTCCCCGCGACGGGGGCCAGCGCACCGCCGCGCATGTTCGTCTCCGTCTTGCGCGCGATGGCATCCATCGTGCGCACGGCTTCGACTGGGTACTTGCCCGCCGCAGTCTCGCCGGAGAGCATGATCGCGCTCGTACCGTCGTAAATCGCGTTGGCGACGTCCGTGATTTCCGCGCGGGTCGGGCGGGGATTCTCGATCATCGAGTCGAGCATCTGCGTCGCGGTGATGACCGGCTTGCCGCAGGCCACGCACTGGGCGATCATGTTCTTCTGGATGGCCGGGATCTCCGTGAAGTCGATCTCCACGCCCATGTCGCCGCGGGCGACCATGATGCCGTCCGCCTCGGCGAGGATCTCGGAGAGGTTGCTCACACCCTCCTGATTCTCGATCTTCGCGATAATGCGCATCTTGGAGTGGCGGCTGTCGAGCAGGCGGCGTATCTCGCGCACGTCGGCGGCGCAGCGTACAAAGCTCGCCGCCACGAAGTCGAAGCCCTCCTCCACGCCGAAGAGCAGGTCGTCCTTGTCCTGCTGGCTCATATACGGCATCGAGAGCGACACGCCCGGCACGTTCACGCCCTTTTTCGTCTTCATCTCGCCGCTGTTTTCCACGCGGCAGCGGATCTCGCGCGCCGTCGTCTCCAGCACCGTCAGGCGCACCAGCCCGTCGTCGAGCAGGATCGTATCCCCGGCGTGGACGTCCTGCGGCAGCTCGCTGTAGCTGATGGCGCAGCGCGTCTCGTCGCCCACGACATCCTCGGTCGTGAGTGTGAACGTCTGCCCCGCCTGCAGGTGTACGGAGCCGTGCTCAAAGCTGCGCAGGCGTACCTCCGGCCCCTTCGTGTCGAGCATCGCCGCCACGGGCAGGTGCAGCTCCCCGCGCAGCTTCTTCACCGCGTCGAGCCGCGCCCGGTGCTCATCGTGCGTCCCGTGGGAAAAGTTGAAGCGGGCGACGTTCATCCCCGCCAGCATCATCTCGCGCAGCATGCCCTCCCCGTCCGTCGCCGGGCCGAGCGTGCAGACAATTTTCGTCTTTCTCATCGTTTGTTCTCCTTCCCGCTGAGCAATCACGTCTGCCGCTGCGCAGCGGCAAGCGGGATGTTCTCTCATTTTCCTTATTTTAACAGAGTTCCCCCGCGGAAACAAGACCCACCCGGCGCGGCGGGGGGGTGGATTTCCGCCGCGCGGTGCGCTATACTGGTGCCAAACGATTCGGAGGGATATTCCATGGAGCAGGTCTTTCACTTTTCCGCACCCGGCCGCGTGGAGCTCGGCGGCAACCACACCGACCACCAGCACGGCTGCGTCCTCGCCGCGGCCGTCGACCTCTAGACATCCGCGGATGTCCGCCTGACGGGCGGCGGCTCGATCCGCGTGCTCTCGGAGGGCTATGCGCCCGTGGAGATTCCGCTCCGGGACCTCACCCCGCGCCCGGAGGAGTGCGGCACGACCGCCGCCCTCGTGCGGGGCGTCGCGGCGGCGTTTGCCGCGCGCGGCGCGGCGCTCGGCGGGCTCGAGGTGCATGTGCGCTCGGACGTCGCGCCCGGCTCGGGGCTCTCGAGCTCCGCCGCGTTCGAGGTGCTGCTTGCGCGGGTGCTGAACGCCCTCTTCTGCGGCGGACGGCTCAGCCCCATCGAGCTGGCGCAGATCAGCCAGCGCGCGGAGAACGTCTATTTCGGCAAGCCCTGCGGCCTGATGGATCAGCTCGTCTCGAGCATGGGCGGTCTGGTGTACATCGACTTCGCCGACCCCGCGCAGCCCGCTGCTGAGCGCGTCAGCTTCGACTTTTCGCACTGCGGGCATGCGCTCTGCATCGTCTCCTGCGGCGCGGATCACGCGAACCTCACGGCGGACTATGCCGCGATCCCGGACGAACTCGCGCGTGTGTGCGCCGTGTTCGGGAAGACGTACCTGCGCGAGGTGGACGAGGAGGATTTCTGCCGTCAGCTCCCCGCCGTGCGCGCCGCCGCGGGCGACCGCGCCGTGCTGCGCGCGATGCACGTCTACGACGAAAACCGCCGCGTCCGCGCCGAGGTGCAGGCGCTGCGCGCAGGCGATTTTGCGCGCTTTCTGGCGCTTGTAAACGCATCCGGCGACTCCTCGTGGGAGTACCTGCAGAACATCACGCCCGCCGGTGCCGCCGCGCGGCAGGACATGGCGCTCACGCTCGCACTCTGCCGCCGCCTACTCGCGGGGACCGGAGCCGTCCGCGTCCACGGCGGCGGGTTCGCGGGGACGGCGCTCTCCATCGTCCCGGAGGAGCGGATTCCGTGCTTCACGGCGGGGCTGGAGCGGGCGCTCGCCCCCGGCTGCTGCCGCGTGCTGCGGGTGGAGTGATTTCTGCAAGGGAATTGGCGGTTGACTCGGCGTATTCTGCCTCCGGCGGGGCCAGCGTCCCCGACGGCCCGAACGAAAGAAGAACAAGCTTCTACATTTCAGACCGGCAGCGGCGCCAGCGCAGAGACGATTCTCCATTTAGCGCCCCTTGCAAAGCACTCCCAACCGTGTGGCGTGCACCACAACAACCTGAAACGTGCGGGGCGCGCTTAGGATATACACCGTCGTGTCAGCCGATTCCCGGCCACTTCGTGACCGCCAATCGGGACACTTCCTCGAAACCGCCTCGCTTCATCCGCCGCTGGCGGCGCTTCGGTGATTTCCAAGACCTTGGTTTTGGCGGCGTTTTTTGCATACTTTTTGCCGCTGTTGGCAAAAAGTATGCCTCCGGAGGCAAGACAAGTCACACAAAAGTGGGCAGAGCCGTCTGGCTCTGCCCACTTTTTGCGTTTATCCGGCAATGATTACGCCCTTTTCCAATCGGCGACCTGCCCGCGCAGCCACTCGCACCACGCGTCCACGCCCTCGCCGGTCTTGGCGGAGATGGGAAAAATCTCCAGCTTCGGGTTGCGCATGCGCGCGTACTCGACGACCTTCTCCATGTCGAAGTCGAAATACGGCAGGACATCGATCTTGTTGATGATGAGCGCGTCGCAGACCGTGAAGATCAGCGGGTATTTCAGCGGCTTGTCGTGCCCCTCCGGGACGGAGAGGATCATCGCGTTTTTCACCGCACCGGTGTCGAACTCCGCCGGGCAAACGAGGTTGCCGACGTTCTCGAGCACGACGAGATCCAGCTCGTCCGTCCCGATCTCGCGCAGCCCCTGCTCGGTCATGCCCGCGTCGAGGTGGCACATGCCGCCCGTGTGCAGCTGGATGGACTTCACGCCCGTCTCGCTGATCGTCCGCGCGTCGACGTCCGAGTCAATGTCCGCCTCCATCACGCCCATGCGCAGCTCGCCCCGCAGGCGCTCGATCGTACGCAGGAGCGTCGTCGTCTTGCCGCTGCCGGGAGAGGACATCAGGTTCAGCAGGAACGTCCCCTTCTCCCCCAGTGCCGCGCGCACGCGCGCCGCCTCGCGGTCGTTGTCGGCAAAGACGCTCTCCTTGACCTCGATAATCTTGTATTTTTCCATACTAAATTGCCTCAATTTCCTTGATATTGATCTCGTTTCCGCGCAGGAGCCACGTCTTTTCGCTCCCGCAGTGCGGGCAGATGCGGCCATGGCGCACGGTGGGATACTCCGCGCCGCAGCCCTCGCAGTGCGTCACGGCGGGGAGTGTCTCGATCTTCAGCGCCGCGCGCGGCAGCAGCTCCGTCCGCTTTACCGCCCAGTTCCAGCAGCTGACCAGCTCATGCGGGATGGCGCCGCTGACCTCGCCGAGCTCGAGCGTGACGGACGCGACGTCCGTCAGCTTCTGCTCGCGGCCGATCCCCTCGACGGCGCGGATGACGTGAAATACAATGCCCAGCTCGTGCATATTACTTCTTCTTCCGCGCGGCGCGCTTGATCTTGATCTCACGCTTCACCATATAGGGCAGAATCGCCTTCATCTTGTCCTCCGAGGCGACCATCGTGCTGCACTCCGGGCGCTCGCGGTGGAGGTGGATCGCGTCAAAGGCGCACTTCGTGGTGCACACGCCGCAGCCGATGCACTTGTTCGGGTCAACGACGCTCGCGCCGCAGCCGAGACAGCGCGCCGTCTCCGCGCGCACCTGCTCCTCGGTGAAGGCGACGCGCTCGTCGCGGAACGTCCGGCGCAGCGCCTCGTTATAGCCGATGCGCTGGCGCGGGGTCGTGTCGTAGCTGTCGATGGGGATGAGGGCGTTTTTCTTGTCGAGCTCGATGAACTGGCGGCGGTTGCGGCCGATCGTGAGGTGCGCGCCCTGCACATAGCGGTGCAGGCTGATGGCGCCCTCCTTGCCCGCGGCGATGGCGTCGATGGCGAATTTCTGCCCTGTCACCGCGTCGCCGCCGGCGAAGATATCCGGCTCGGCGGTCTGTCCGGTCACGGGATCGGTCACGGCCGTCCCGTTCGGGCGCAGCTCCACGGCCGTCCCGGTGAGGAGCGTGCGCCAGTCGGCCTTCTGGCCGATGCAGTAGAGTACCGTCGTGCAGGCGGTCTCCTCGGTCTGTTCATCGTCGAACACGGGGGCAAAGCGCCCCTCGTCGTTCTTCACGCGCAGGCACTTGCGCAGCCGGATGCCCGTGCAGACGCCGTCCGCGGAGGTGATCTCCGTCTGGCCCCAGCCCGCGCGGATCACGACGCCGTCGCGCTCGCACTCGCTGCGGTCCTCCTCGCCCATAGGCATCTCGTCATAGCCCTCGAGACAGTACATCGTCACGCTCTCCGCGCCGCAGCGCACCGCCGTGCGCGCGACGTCCGCCGCGATGTTGCCGCCGCCGATGACGACGACCCTGCCGCTGAGCGCCTTCTCGCCGCGCAGGTTGACCGCGCGCATGAAGTCGATACCCGCCTCCACGCCGCGCGCGTCGTCACCCGGCACGCCGAGCCGACCGCCGGACTGCAATCCGACGGCGAGGTAGAAGCCCTTGTAGCCCTCCTCGCGCAGCTGCGCGATCGTCACGTCGCGGCCGACCTCCACGCCGGTACGGAATTCCACGCCCAGCTCGCGCAGCACGTCGATCTCCGCCTCGACGACGTCCTTCTCCAGCCGGAAGCTGGGGATACCGTTCATGAGCATGCCGCCCGTACGCGCTTCCTTTTCAAATACGGTGGGGCGGTAGCCCTTCTCGGCGAGGTAGTACGCGCAGCTCAGGCCCGCGGGGCCGCCGCCGATGATGGCAATCTTCTCGCTGAACTCGCCGTCGACCTTGGGGATGACCTTCTCGGGGACGAAGCGGGTCGCGGCGTCGAGATCCTGCTGCGCGATAAAGCGCTTGACCTCGTCGATGGCGACGGCCTGATCGATCGTCCCGCGCGTGCAGGCATCCTCGCAGCGGCGGTTGCAGATGCGGCCGCAGACGGCGGGGAAGGGATTTTCGCGCTTGATGAGCTGCAGCGCCTCGCGGTACTTGCCCTGTGCGGCGAGCTTGAGATAGCCCTGCACGGCGATGTGCGCGGGACAGGCCGTCTTGCACGGCGCAGTGCCGGTCTCATAGCAGTTGACGCGGTTTTTATCGCGGTAGTCGATGGCCCACTTCTCCGGGCCCCACTTTACCTCGTCGGGCAGCTCCTGGCGCGGGTACTCGATGAAGCCGTCCTTCGTGCAGAGCTTCTGGCCGAGCTTGACCGCGCCGGCGGGACAGTATTCCACGCAGCGGCCACAGGCGACGCACTTGTCGCTCTCCACCTTCGCGGCGTAGGCGCTGCGGGACATGTTCGGGGTGTTGAAGAGCTGGCTCGTGCGCAGAGCGTTGCAGACGTTGACGTTGCAGTTGCAGATGCCGAAGATCTTCTGCTCGCCGTCGATGTTCGTGATCTGGTGGACAAAGCCGTTTTCCTCGGCCTTGCGGAAGATCTCCAGCGCCTCCTCCTTTGTGATGTACTCGCCGCGCTGCGTCTCAACGATGTAGGTCGCCATGTCGCCCACGGCGATGCACCAGCTCTCGGCGTCGTCGCCGCAGCCCTCGCCGAGGTACTCCTTGCTCGCGCGGCAGGAGCACATGCTCTTGGCATACTTGCCTTCGTACTTATCGAGCCAGTAGGAGATTTTCTCCAGCCCGATGGCCTCCTGCTCCGTCTCGATGGCCTTCTCCACGGGGATGACGTGCATGCCGATGCCCGCGCCGCCCGGAGGAACCATGGGGGTGATCTTCTCGAGCGGGAGGAACGTCATCCGCTCGAAGAAGGCCGCGACCTCCGGGTGCTCGTCCATCTGGCTGCGGCGCATGTTGAAAAACTCCGCGCTGCCCGGCACAAACTGCGGCAGGACATAGCGCTTTTCGTGGTTCGGATTCTTGCCGTCGAGGTTTTCCCAATTGTACTCGATCAGGCCCACCCACGCCATGTCGTCGAGGAGCTTCTGCAGCGGCTCGCGCTCCATCTTCGTCAGCGTCATCAGCTGCTCGATCGTCTTCGGCTTGCGCACGCCCATCTTGAGCGCGACATCCGCCATCTCGTCGGTCACCATCGCCGCAAGGCCCCAGTACTCGGGGTCGTTGCCCTTCACGCCCTTGAGCTTCACCGGCACGCGGTCGGTGATGGTCTGGACGAGCTTTGCGACCTTTTCACGGGGCTGATCCGTCACGGGGATCGTGAAATTCAGCTTTTCCTGCTCCAGCGGGAAGGCTGTCGGGCGGTCGCCATTGATGTTCTTTCCCATGCTTTGTCTCCTCTTTCAGCTTCATAGTCCGGCCTTTTTCCGCGAAAAGCGGGAAAATCCGGCATGTGATGTGCTCTATGTTACCATTTTAACTATTTTCTCCGCAAAAGTCTATTGACGCATTCCATGAACCTGTGCTACCATTTTATATGGTCGTGGTCCGACCAGGAAAGGAGACTGCATTATGCCGTTTCAGGAAATCGTCGCGCCCTCCATCCGCGAGCTCTTCGTCCAGCAGCTCACGGGGCTGATCCTCTCGGGCGAGCTGCGCCCGGGCGACCGCCTGCCCACCGAGCGGGAGCTGGCCGACGAGATGAAAATCAGCAAAACCGTCGTCCACGAGGGGATCCGTGAGCTGCGGCGGCAGGGCTTTCTCGACGTCTCGTCCCGCCGGGGCGTGACGGTCGCGGACTATGCCCAGACGGGCAGTCTCGAGACGCTCATGGCCATCATGGACTATCACGGGGGGCTTCCCGACCGCAAGACGGCCTGCAGCATCCTCGAGCTGCGCGACTATCTCGAGGCCCCGGCGATGGAGCACCTCGCCGCGCATCACACGGAGGCGGATCTCGCCGCGCTGCGCGCGCTGCAGCAGCAGGCGGAGGAGGCATCCGTGCGCGGGGAGGAGGAGTTTGCCGAGGCACTGCTGCGCTATCACCGCGGCATCACGTTTTTAAGCGGCAACACGATTACGCCGCTCATCTTCAACGCCTTCCGCAAGGTGAACCTCGAGTTCTGGCGGGGGTATATCCGCGGCGCGGGCACGGGGCGCTGTCTCGAGACGCTCCGCCGGTTCACGGACTATATCGAGCGCGGCGAGGGCCGCGCCGCGGCTGAGCTTCTGCGCGAGGGTCTTGCGCAGTTCCGTGAGAGCATCTGAGGGGCGGTTTGTTCCGACGTAGGAATGGCGGTAAAATCGGCTTGTCTTTCCTCCGGCGGGTGACTTTCTGTTCGCACAGAAAGTCACAAAAGATGCG
>USAC01000080.1 GCA_900552475.1 uncultured Eubacteriales bacterium
ATACTATCTAACAAGTGGGGTGTTTTGCTATGCCAAAAGGAGTACCAAACAAACGATATACGCCAGAATTCAAAAAACTGGTGATTGAAACCATGGAAGTGGGCAAAATCGCACCAAACTTACTGAATCGGGACTTCCGTGCCGAAAAGCCGAATCAGAAATGGGTCACGGATGTGACGGAGTTCAGCCTGTTTGGAGAAAAGCTCTATCTGTCCTCAGTGAACTGTTATATCTGCAAGAATTTCAATCCATGGAACACTTCAAACAGGAACGGATCGAATACATGGATTACTACAACAACCACAGAATCAAGGCAAAACTGAAGGGCTTGCCGCCTGCAATTCACAGTCGGCAAGCCCTTTCGGCTGCTTGAACAATTTTTACTGTAAAATATTGTCTAACTTTTGGGGGGGCACTTCACGTGGGGAGCGTCTTGCTTTTATTCTGCCTGTAATCTTTTTTTGTCTCGGAGGATCTGCTTTTCGTAGCGGTCCTCCTCGCTGAAGACGCAGCCGCAGTATTTCTGCATGTAAAAGCCCAGCTCGCGCGCCTGCCGCTGTCCGTCGCGAAAGCCCGGGCGGAAGTCGCGGTAGAGAAACGGCACGCCGTACTGCCGCCCGAGTTCCTCCGCCGTCTGGCGCAGAAGCTCGTGGTTCTGATAGGGGCTGACGAAGAGGGTGCTCGTGAAGGACGTGTACCCGTGCTCGGCGGCGTAGCGCGCTGTCTCCTCGAGCCGCACGCGGTAGCAGTGGCGGCAGCGCCCCTCGATATCGTCCGCGACGGCGCGCACGAAGTCACGCAGGCCGTATTCTTCGCGCACGATCAGCTCCATGCCGATCGTGGGGGCGTAGGCCTCGAGCGTTTCGCGGCGGGCCTTGTATTCCTGAAAGGGATGGATATTCGGGTTATACCAGAACGACACCGGCTCGATCCCCTCGGCGCGCAGCTGCTGGATGCAGGAGACGGAGCAGGGGGCACAGCAGGTGTGCATGAGTGTTTTTTCCATCGGTTATTTCTCCTTTCGGCGCAGCAGGCGCTGCAGCAGGCCGCGCTTGCTGCCCGCCTTCTTCGCCGGGGCCACGCGCGGGCGCGACGCGGCGAGGAAACGGTGTTGCACCTGATGGAACGGCTGGTGGACGAACGCCTCAAAGAAGGCGCTGCGCTCGGCGGGGATACATGTCACGCTGCGCAGGGCGGGGTTGCCGGCGACGGCCTCGTCCAGCGTGCGCAGCTCGCGCTTGAGCGGGAGCGTGTCGAACACATGGGCGCCTTTGGGAGAGTTCACCAGCAGCAGAGACACGCCGCGCTTCTGCTCCTCGGGATAAAAATCCTTCGGCAGGCCGTGAAACAACCCGAGCGTCAGGTCGCCGGGGCGGTCGGCCGTGACATACGGACAGGCGTGGCACGCCGGGCGCAGGAACAGCCCGCGCAGCAGCCCCCGCCCGAAGTCCGAGCGCCCGATCGGCGCGTCGTAGACGCCGCCGCCCTGAAAGGCGACGTGGAAGCGGCGCTCCCGCTCGCCGGGGAGCTTGCCGAAAAACTGGACGGAGAGCGGCTCATGCTGCTTGATATAGGCCATCGTTTGCAGCAGATGTGCCCACACGCCCGGTGAGGCCGCACCGCTGCACAGCACGTCGCACGTCAGGAGGTTTTCCGGGTGCTCGCCGAGGTAGCGGTAAAGGCCGTCGACCTGACAGGGCGTGCCGGAAAAGAGAACGCGCCGCCCGCGGTCGAGATAGTAGCGCACCTTCTGATAGCAGTCGCCGATCTCACTCTGCACGGGCTTCGTCCCGCGCAGGCGCGGCAGCTCCTCGGCGCTGTGGACGGCGATGTGCCGCACATGGAGCTGCTCGTCCGTGGCCGCGCCGAACACGACGCCGCCGGATTCGAGAATATAGTCCGCGAGCGTGGAGAATACGCCGCCCGCGGTGGACGCGCGGCGCACGGCTTCGTCCGTGTTCCACGCGGCAAAGACCGCGGGCTCGGGCCGCGGCTCACGCTGTTTGCGGACGGGGCAGATATGGCTGCAGTGCCCGCACTGGATGCAGGCGTCCGTCACGGTGGGGTAGAGAAAGCCCTCACGGTCGGGCAGCATATGGATCGCGCCGCGCGGACAGCCGTTGGCGCAGGCGCCGCAGCCGGTGCAGCGCTCCTTCGGGGCCAGCTGGGGGGTGGTTTGCTCCAGCACAGCGATCAACCTCCTGTCAAAGTAAAATGGGGCTCGGAAAGGCCGGGTCAGCCGGCCAGAATTTCAAATTTCAGCACGCCGTCCGCACCGGACACCTGCGCGATCATCTCCTCGAGCCCCTCATGCATCTCGCTCGTCTCGGCGGAGATCGTCACGCCCGCGCAGCCGTTGGTGGGAATGGTCTGGTTGATGGTCAGGACGTTGGCACCGGAGCCGGCGAAGATGGACAGGCAGCTCGAGAGCACGCCCGGATTGTCGCGCAGGAGGGCATAAAACGTGATGATGTGCCCGGCCTTCATGTCCTGAAACGGCTGGACGGCGTCCTTATATTTATAGAACGCGCTGCGGCTGATGCCGACCTGGCGGGCGGCCTCGCCGACGGTGGCGGCCTCGCCGACCTGCAGCATCCGCTTGGCCTCGGCCACCTTCAGAAACACCTCCGGCAGCGCGTCTGCGGAAACGATGTAATATTTCTGCTTTGTCATGGGAATCCTTTCCGCGAACGCCGAGTGCGTCCGCTGCATATGCACATTTGTCTCTGCTATTGTAGCACGCCTTCGCCCGGAGTACAAGCCCCATCCAAAAAGCGCGGCTGGTTTTGACAGGCCGCGGCGGAATGTGATAAAATGATCTGGACGGATTCTTTCGGGGAGGGAACAACCTTGAACAAGCAAAAACGGGCGGATCTGCTGCTGGTGATGGTCACTTTTTTCTGGGGCGCCAGCTATTATCTGACGAATCTCTGTCTGACAGACCTGCAGCCGATGAACCTCAACGCCTTCCGGTTCCTCTCGGCCTTTGCGGTGCTCGGCGTCGTGTTCCGCAAGCGCCTGCGCCGCATCAGCCGCGTCACGCTGTGCTATACGCTGCTCGTCGGGCTCGCGCTCACGGGGACGTATGTCGCCTATGGCTACGGCGTCTCGCGCACGTCGGTGTCGAACGCGGCGTTTATCTGCGCGCTGCCGGTGGTTGTGACCCCGATCTTCGACTTTTTCTTCTGCCATAAAAAGCCGGGGCGCAGGCTCCTGTTCTCGCTCGCGATCTGCACGGCGGGTCTTGCGCTCATGACGCTGAACGACGGGCTGCGCCCCGCCTCGGGCGACCTCATCTGCCTGATCGTCCCGGTGTGCTACGCTGTCGATCTGCTGCTGACCGAGCGCGCCGTGCGCGACCCGGCGGTCGATCCGCTGACGCTCGGCGTGTGCCAACTGGGCGTCGTCGGCGTGCTGACGCTGGGGATGTCGCTGCTGATCGAGCGGCCCCATCTGCCGACGACGGCCGCGACGTGGGCGGCAGCGCTGTTTCTGGGGCTGCTTTGCTCGGGGGTCGCCTTCGTCGTCCAGACCGTGCAGCAGCAGTACACGACGGCGAGCCATGTGGGGCTGATCTTCACGCTCGAGCCGGTGTTTGCATCGATTGTGGCCTTCGTCCTCGGCGGCGAGCGGCTGCCCGCGCGCGGCTATGTGGGCGCGGCGCTGATGCTGCTGAGCCTTGTGATGATGGAGGTGGATCTGGACGGGTTGCTCCATAAAAAGACGCCGCCCGCCGCGGCGTTCGACGGCAAGGGCGCGCTCTATGCCGCGGCGCGGCCGGACTATCCGCAGGCGCTGGCGCAGATGATGCAGGAGCGCCTGCATCTGACGGCGGAGAGCACCGTCGCCGACATCGGCGCGGGGACGGGCAAGTGGACGGCGCGGCTGCTGCCGCTGGGGTGCCGCATCTGCGCGGTGGAGCCGAACGGGTCCATGCGCCGCGAAGCGGAAAGGCTGCTCGGCGGGGAGCCGCGTCTCACGCTGCTGGGCGGATCGGCGGAGCACACCGGCCTGCCGGACGCGTCGGTGGACTGCGTCACCGCGGCGCAGGCGTTTCACTGGTTTGACCGCGAGCGCTTCCGCGCCGAGTGCCGCCGGATCCTGACGCCGGAGGGCCGCGTCGCGCTCATCTACAACGAGCGGCGCACCGATACGCCCGTCATGCGGGCGCTCGACGCGCTCTACCGCGAGAGCTGCCCGGGCTATCAGGGCTTTTCGCGCGGCTTTCGCCGCGAGGAGGCCGCGGCCTTCTTCCCGGGCGGAGCGGAGGAGATCAGCGTGCCGAACGACATGACGTATGACCGCGCGGGTTTCGTGCGGCGGTGTCTCTCGGCGTCCTATGCCCCTGCGGAGGGGGAGCCGGGCTATGAAGCGCTGTCTGGCGCGCTTGGCACGCTCTTCGACCACTTTGCCGAGGGCGGGCGGCTGACGCTCGCGGCCAGAGCTACACTCTGGCTCGGGCGGCCGTAAAGCCCCAATAAAATGCCAAAAACCGTACAGGGCGACTGTACGGCTTTTGACATTTTGAGGATAGAAAGGAAAAGCAATTCATTTCATTGAATCACTATCCATACATTACACCCTAATAAAAAAGTTGTAAAGCGACGTTTATTCATAGTTCCATTAAGAAATGTCATGGATTCATTAAAATGCGAGAAGGGCAGGAGAAAAAAAGGCGATTTCCGGTCAAATTGACGGCTTGCAAGGACGCATCGGGGCGGTTATAATAAAATATGAGAAGATTTCATAGCAATATGGAGGTTTGGTATGGATACGAAAAAACTGGAGGCCCTTGCGGCTGCGGTGGAATACGGAAGCTTCACCCGCGCGGCGGAGAATCTGGGATATACGCAGTCCGGCCTGACACATATGATGAACAGTCTCGAAAAGGACATCGGCTTTCCCGTTCTGCTGCGCGGGCGGCAGGGCGTGCGGCTGACGCCCGCGGGCGAGCGGATTTTTCCGCTGATCCGCAATCTGCTCGACGCCGACGAGGCCCTCGGCCGCGAGATCGGGCGCATCAACACGAACCGGGAGGAGACGGTGCGCATCGCGGCCTATTCCTCCATCGCGATTCACTGGCTGCCGGAGGTGATCCAGCAGTTCCGCCACAACCACCCCGGCGTGGATGTGGAGATCCGGATGGGCAACATCGAGGATGTATTCCGCTGGGTCAGTGAGGATAAAATGAATCTGGGCTTTGCCAGCCGGCAGGAGGGCATGACGCTCGAGTGGGTGCGCCTGCGCGACGACCCGCTGCTGGCGATTCTGCCGCCGGACTATGATCTGGACGGACGCCACAGCTTCCCCGTGGAGGGCTTTTCGGGCGAGGAGTTCCTGATGCCGTCGCTCGGCTTCCATCAGGATATTCTGCGCGTCATGCGCGGCGGCGGGGCCGAGCCGGTCTACCGCTCGCCGCAGGTGTCCGACAACGTCATCATCTCCATGGTCGAGCACGGCCTGGGGCTGAGCATCCTGTCGGAGCTGGTGCTGCGCGGACGGCAGGACGACGTGCTGGCCGTGCCGCTCGACCCGCCCGCCGTGCGCGAGATCGGCGTGGCGATGCGATCGAGGAAGGAAATGCCGCTCATGGTGCGCCGCTTCCTGAACGAGGCCAGAGATATGATCGAAACCCTGTAAACAAAGGAGAATTTATGCTGACATTTGAACCCATTACGCCGCAGAGCGCCCCGCGCATGAGGCCGTACTATGCCGACTGCAGCTACCACCTGTGCGAATACTCCGTGGGCGTGAAGCTCATGTGGGGCGAATACCTGTACCCGTCGTTTACCGAAGCCGCGGGCTGCCTGATTATCCGCAACGAGCTGCATGGCGAGACGCTGTTTGACTTCCCTGTCCCCGGTGAGGACGGCGACGTGGACGCCGCGCTTACCGCTATCGAGGACTACTGCACGCAAAAGGGTATCGCGCCGGTCATCTCGGTCGTGCCGGAGCAGGAGGCGGGGCGGCTGGCGCTGCGCTATCCGCGCGTACACATCGTCAACGAGCGCGCATGGAAGGACTATCTCTACCGCGCCGAGGACCTCTCGACGTTTGCCGGCCGGCGCTACAGCGGCCAGCGCAACCACATCAACAAGTTCCGCAAGCAGTTTCCGGACGCGCGCTTCGTGCCGCTCACGATGGCGGACAACGCCCTCATTGAGCGTTTCTGGGGCGACTATGAGTCGGAGTTTCACAAGGACAGCGCCAGCGCCAGGCGCGAGCTGGGCTACGCGAAGGAGCTGTTCGGTCTGCTGGGTACCGGCTGGTTCTGCGCGGGCGGTCTGCTCGACGGGGAGCGGCTGGTGGCGCTCAGTCTCGGCGAGCGTTGCGGCGACACGCTGAGCGTCCACATCGAGAAGGCGCTCTATTCCTGCCCCGGCGCCTATCCGACGATCGTACAGGCCTTCGCCGGGCACTACGCGGATGGCTGCGCGTGGATCAACCGCGAGGACGACGCAGCGGACAGCGGCCTGCGCACCTCGAAGCTCCAGTATCTCCCCACGTTTCTCTCGAGCAAGATGCGCTTCGAGGTCGCCAACGAACTCGAGGCCCTGCGTGAGATTCCGACGATCGAGACGGAGCGTCTGACGCTCACGGAGCTGCGCGACGAGGACCGGGACGCTTACAACGCCCTCTGCCTTGACGACGAGCGCAACCGCTGGTGGGGGTACGACTATCGCGAGGATCTGGTGGGTGAGCTGACAGAGGACTACTTCCTTTCCGTCGCGCGCGAGGATTTCCGCCGCCGGCAGGCGGTGAACTTCGCCGTCCGCCTGGACGGGAAGCTGATCGGCGAGGCTGTGCTCTATCACTTTGACTGGCGGGGCGGCGCGGAGCTGGGCTGCCGCATCGCCCCGGCCTATGCGGGCCACGGCTACGGCACGGAGGCCTTTGCCGCCGCGGCGAAGTGGGCGCTCTATAAGCTCTATGCCGCGAAGGTCGTCGCCAAGTGCTACAAGGAGAACACCGCCTCGGAGAAGATGCTTTCGAGCTGCATGCGCAGAAGCGGCGAGGACGGGACATTCTACTATTTCGAAAAGCTCGTATAATCCCGCCGCGCCGCGCGCACACTAAGCGCGGGGTGATGCAGCATGGCAGAGTCGTTCTGGGCGGAGCTGCCGCTCGGGCTGAGCATGACGCTCGCGAAGGATCCGGTGGCGAAGGGCGTGTTTGACGGCCTTTCGCCCGAGGAGCGCCGCGCGTTCGTCGAGGGAGCGCACGATGTGCGCTCCGCGTCGCAGATGCAGCAGTACGTCCGCAGCCTGACCGGCCGAATTCAATAAAAAAACCAGAAGAAGAACCCGTGGAATCCATTCCACGGGTTCTTCTTCTGCAAGGTGTCTCCCCCCCAAAAAGTCTGACCGAGTTCGCGGCTCGCAAGGCGCGAAACGCAGCGAATTTCTTTTATCAAAAGGGCTGCGCCCTTTGATAAAATTGGCTCCCCGGCCGATCGGAAACGATCGGCCGGGGAGCCTTTACAGGAAGAAAAGCAGTAAAGTTACAGGTACGAGACGTGCAGCAGCTCGTGGCAGCGCTCCTCGCCGTACTCCGCGAGAAGGTTCGTCACGATCGGGTTCTTCTCCGCGCGCTTGAACAGCGCCGTGGAGTCCGACTCGTACAGGCCCGCGCCGCGCTTGCGCTTGGCGGCCGTCAGGCCGTAGGGCTGACCCGCGCCGCCGACGCAGCCACCCTGGCAGGACATGACCTCGATGAGGTGATAGGACACCTCGCCCGCGTCGATGCGGCGGAGCAGCTCGCGCGCGTTGGCAAGTCCGTTGACAATCGCGATGCGCAGCTCCTGCCCCTCGAGGGGGAGGACGACCTCGCGGATGCCGTCGGTGCCGCGCAGGTTGGTGACGGACACGGCGCGCAGGGCATTCTTGCTCTTGTCAGGCAGGCAGTAGCGCACCACGGCCTCCGCCACACCGCCGGTCACGCCGTAGATCACGGCGGCGCCGGAGCCGAGACCGAAGGGCAGGTCGGGCGACTCAGGCTCAAGCTCGCTGAAGCGGATACCGGCTTCACGGATCATATCGACCAGCTCGCGCGTCGTGAGCACGAGGTCGACGTCCGGGCGTCCGTCGTGGATGAATTCATCGCGCGCGGCCTCCATCTTCTTGGCCGTGCAGGGCATGATGGCGATCTGATAGGTCGTGCGCCCGTCGGCCGCGTCCTTCTCGGCGTAGCGGTCGCGGATGACGGCGGCGAGCATCTCCATGGGGGACTTGCAGGAGGAGATGTTCTTGAGGTAGTGGGGGTTGTTCAGCTCGAGGTACTTCACCCACGCGGGACAGCAGCTCGTGAACATCGGGAACGGGCCGCCGTTTTTCAGCCGGCCGAGGAACTCCTCCGCTTCGCTGATGGTCGTCATGTCCGCGCCGAAATTCGTGTCGTAGACCTCGTCGGCGCCCATCC
>USAC01000081.1 GCA_900552475.1 uncultured Eubacteriales bacterium
TATCTGGAGGCGCAGGACCCCGACAAGGACATCCAGATGTACATCAACAGCCCCGGCGGCTCCGTGACGGCGGGCATGGCGATTTACGACACCATGCAGTATATCAAGTGCGACGTGTCGACCATCTGCATCGGCATGGCGGCCAGCATGGGCGCGTTCCTGCTGTCCTCCGGTACGAAGGGCAAGCGCATCGCTCTGCCCAATGCGGAGGTCATGATCCACCAGCCCTCCGCCGGTACGCAGGGCAAGGTCACCGATATGGAAATCGACGTGGAGCACTTCCTGAAGATCATGCAGCGTGTGAACTATATCCTGTGCGTGTTCTCGGGCTTGCCGGTCGAGCTGGTCAAGGCCGACTCCGAGCGCGACCACTGGATGGTCGCCGAGGAGGCCAGGGAATACGGCCTGGTAGATAAGGTCATTTACAAGAGGTAACGTTGATGGCTGACGAAAAGAAAACCCTTCGGTGCTCGTTCTGCGGCAAGCGGGAGGATCAGGTCCACCGCATGATTCAGGGGCCGGGTGTGCGCATCTGCGACGAGTGCGTCCAGCTGTGCATGTCCATTCTGGACGACGGCTATGACGAGCAGGCTGAGAGCTACGAGACACCGGAGGAGCTGCCCACCCCGCAGGAGATCAAGGCGGTGCTGGATGAGTACGTCATCGGACAGGAGGAGGCAAAAATTGCCCTGTCCGTGGCGGTCTACAACCACTACAAGCGGATCTACTTCGGCGGTGGGGAGGATGTGGAGCTCCAAAAGAGCAACATCCTTATGATCGGGCCGACCGGCTCGGGCAAGACCCTCTTTGCCCAGACGCTCGCCCGCGTCCTGAAGGTGCCGTTCGCCATCGCCGACGCGACGACCCTCACCGAGGCCGGCTATGTCGGCGACGACGTCGAGAATATCCTGCTGCGCCTGCTGCAGGCGGCAGATTTTGACGTGGAGCTGGCTGAGCACGGCATCATCTATGTCGACGAGATCGACAAAATCGCCCGCAAGAGCGAGAACACGTCCATCACCCGCGACGTCTCGGGCGAGGGCGTGCAGCAGGCGCTGTTGAAGATTCTCGAGGGCACGGTGGCCAACGTCCCCCCGCAGGGTGGACGCAAGCACCCCCACCAGGAGTTCATCCAGGTGGATACCCACAACATTCTCTTCATCTGCGGCGGTGCGTTCGACGGTCTGGAGAAGATCATCGAGCAGCGCACCGACCGCAAGGGCATCGGCTTCGACGCCGTGGTGGAGAGCAAGGCCAAGCGCCGCACGGGCGAGCTGTTCAAAGAGGTGCAGCCGCACGACCTGCTCAAGTTCGGCATCATCCCCGAGCTGGTGGGTCGTATGCCGGTGATCACCTCACTGAGCGGCCTGACGCGCGAGGAGCTGGTGCGCATCCTGACCGAGCCGAAAAACGCGCTCGTCAAGCAGTACCGCAAGCTCTTCGAGTATGATGACGTGGAGCTGGACTTCGAGCAGAGCGCGCTCGAGGCCGTGGCTGACCTCGCCATCGAGCGCAATATCGGCGCGCGCGGCCTGCGCGCGGTGATGGAGGGCATCCTGACCCGCATCATGTACGACATTCCCTCCGACCAGACGATCGAGCAGGTGACGATCACCGCCGACTGCGTGAAAAACGGAGCGGAGCCGGTCATCCGGCGCAATCCCGACCGCGCGGTGCACCGCGCCCGCGTGAAGGGGACGCATACCGAGGGGACAGGCGCCCCGACGGCGCCGGCGTCGTAAACAAGTAACCGTGAAAAAGAGGGGAGACGTCCGTCTCTCCTCTTTTCCAAAAGGAGTAAAAACCCCATGGAAACGACAACTATGAACATTCCCGTTCTGGCGCTGCGGGGGTTGACCGCCTTTCCTAACCTGACGCTCAGTCTGGAGGCCGAGCGCGAGATCTCTATCTTCGCGCTCGACAGCGCCATGCAGAGCGAGCGCAAGGTGTTCCTCGTGACCCAGCGTGAGATCGGTACTGCCGATCCCGAAGAGGAGGATCTGTACGAGGTGGGAACGGTCTGCCGGATCCTGCAGATCGTCAAAATTTCCGATACAAGCGTCCGCCTGATTGTCGAGGGCATTCAGCGCGCGCGCCTGAATCGCCTGTGGCAGACGAAGCCGTTCCTGCAGGCGAACGTTGAGCTGCTCGAGGAGGGGCACGCCCCCGCCCACAGCACCCGCGTCGAAGCGCTCCTGCGCCAGACATATTCGCTCTTCGGCGGGTATCAGGAGCTTGTGAGCGGCATCCCCGCGGATCTGATGGCCGCCGTGCTCGACGAGCGCGATCCCGGCCATCTGGCCGATCTCATTGCGCAGAACATCACCCTGCGCCACCAGGATCGCCAGCGGATTCTTGAGCAGCTGCATCCCGTCCGCCGCCTGATGGAGGTCAACGAGATCCTCGCCCACGAGACGGACGTGCTCTCGCTGGAGGTGGAGATGCAGCAGAAGGTGCGCGAGCGCGTGGGGCGCGTCCAGCGCGACATGGTGCTGCGCGAGCAGATGAAGGTGCTGCAGCATGAGCTCGGCGAGGACGGCGACGAGGAGATTGAGGAGTATACGCACCGCGTCCATGCGCTGCGCGTTGACGACGAGATCCGCAAAAAGCTCCTGCGCGAGGTGGACCGTCTCGCCAAGCAGCCCTACGGCAGCGCCGAGGCGTCCGTCATCCGCAACTATCTCGATGTCTGTCTGGAGGTTCCGTGGGGCAAGCGCACGCGTGACCGCGCAGACGTCGCGCAGGCGCGCAAGATCCTCGACCGCGACCACTTCGGCCTGCAGGAGGTCAAGGAGCGTATTCTGGAGTTCATCGCTGTGCGCCAGATCTGCCCGGAGTCGAAGGGGAAGATTCTCTGCCTCGTCGGCCCGCCCGGCGTCGGCAAGACCTCCATCGCGCTCTCCGTCGCGAAGGCCATGAACCGCAGGCTCTACCGCCTGTCGCTCGGCGGCGTGCGCGACGAGGCGGACATCCGCGGCCACCGAAAGACGTATATCGGCGCGATGCCCGGCCGCATCATCGACGGTATTGTCCACAGCGGCTCCATGAACCCGCTGCTCGTGCTCGACGAGATCGACAAGCTCGCAAGCGATATGCGCGGCGACCCGGCTTCGGCGCTGCTCGAGGTGCTCGACAGCGAGCAGAACAGCGCCTTCCGTGACCATTTTCTGGAAATTCCGGTCGATCTGAGCCAGGTGATGTTCATCACCACCGCCAACACCACCGACACCATCCCGCGCCCGCTGCTCGACCGTATGGAGGTCATCCGCCTGACAAGCTACACCGACGAGGAAAAGCTCCAGATCGCGAAAAACCACCTTCTGCCCAAGCAGCTCAAGGAGCACGGCCTGCGCAAAACGCAGCTGCGCATCTCCGACGAGGCGCTGTGTGCCGTTATCGCGGGCTATACGTGTGAGTCCGGCGTGCGCCAGCTCGAGCGCCTGCTCGGGAAGCTCTGCCGCAAGACGGCAATGGCACTGGTGACAACGGATGTAAAGTCTCTGACCGTCACACCGGGGGGGCTGCATGATCTGCTCGGCCCGGCGCGGTATGAGGACGCGGTACATAGCACGAACGACCAGGTCGGCGTGGTAAACGGCCTTGCATGGACAGAGGTCGGCGGCGAGATCCTCGAGGTGGAGGCCAACGTCATGCCCGGCAGCGGCAAGCTCGAGCTGACCGGCAACCTCGGCACCGTGATGCAGGAGTCGGCCAAGGCGGCGCTCAGCTGCCTGCGCAGCCGCTGCGATAGTCTCGGCATCGAGCCGGACTTCTATAAGACGAAGGACATCCATATTCACTTCCCGGAGGGCGCCGTCCCGAAGGACGGCCCGTCGGCGGGCATCGCCATCACCACGGCTGTGCTCTCCGCGCTCACGGGGCGGAGGGTGCGCGGCACCGTCGCCATGACGGGCGAGGTGACGCTGCGCGGCCGCGTGCTGGCGATCGGCGGCCTGAAGGAAAAGACGATGGCCGCGCTCCGGAACGGCGTACGCACCGTCATCATACCGAAGGCGAACGTCAAGGATCTCGAGGAGATCGACCAGACCGTGCGCGCGGCGCTGCATTTTGTCCCGGTCGAGACGGTCGACGCCGTGTTTGAAGCGGCGCTGCTGCCGCGCGAGGCCGCTGCCGCCGTCGAGCATATGACGGCGCTGCCCATTCCGGAGTATCAGGAGGTGCGCCATGGCGATCAACTTTAACCGCGCGGTGTTCGTTCTCTCCGCCGTCCGGCAGGGCGCGTTCATCCGCGACGGCCGGGCGCAGGTGACCTTTGCCGGACGCTCGAACGTCGGCAAGTCCTCGGTCATCAACCGTCTGCTGAACCGGAAGAACTTCGCCCGCGTCGGCGCGACGCCCGGCAAGACCACGCAGGTCAACTACTTCCTCATCGACGGAAAGATCTACTTCACGGATCTGCCCGGCTACGGCTACGCAAAGGTCAGCAAGGACGAGCGCGACCGCTGGGGGCGGCTCATGGAGAGCTATTTTCAGGAGCCGGGACTCATCACGCTCGGCGTTCTGATCGTCGACGCGCGGCACAAGCCGACGGCGGACGACGTGACGATGCGCAATTGGTTCCGCGAGACGGGCTGTCCGCTCATCGTCGTCGCGAACAAGCTCGATAAGCTCAAGACCCGCGAGATCGAGCCGAATCTCGCCCTCATCCGCGAGACGCTAGAGCTCGGTGAGCGCGACACGCTCGTTCCGTTTTCGGCAGAGAAGGGGACAGGCAAAACTGAGCTGCTCCGCCTGATCGGCGAGGCCTGCCAGTAAAAAACGAATAAAAGCGACTGCCCGCGTTGCGGACAGTCGCTTTTGCTTTTCGGAAGAGGGAAGTGCGGCTGCGCGACAGGCCACCATATGATAGTTGTAGAGTTTTTTTGAAAATCATTCAGCGAATCACTCAGTTTTTATTGACGCTCCCGTCACTGTGTTGTATAATTGTGGTAAGAGAGCACATGGGTTTGTGCACAGAGGTATAAAATAGGGAAAGATATTCATTTTAGGAGGTACACAAAAGATGATTAACACCATTGACGGGATTCTCGAGGCGGCCAAGGGCGGCAAGACCGGCGTTATCGCCGTCGCGGCCGCGCATGACGAGCCCGTGATCGAGGCCGTTGTCGAGGCCCGCAAGGAGGGCATCGCGACCCCCATTCTCGTCGGCCACGTCGCCGAGATCGAGGAGATGCTGCGCAAGGCCGGTGAGGATCCCGTCGCCTATGAGATTATCGCCGGTGACACTGATCAGGACTGCGCCGCCAAGGCCGTCGCGCTCTGCGCCGAGGGCAAGGCGAACTTCCTGATGAAGGGCATCCTCGGCACCGCCGATCTGATGCGCGCCGTATTCAACAAGGAGCATGGCCTGCGCACGAGCCACCTCACCACGCACTGCATGTTCTATGAGATTCCCGCGCTGGGCCGCATGCTGATCCTGACCGACGGCGGCGTGAACACGTTCCCCGATCTCGACAAGAAGGCCGAGATTCTCGAGAATGCCGCCATGGTGCTGCAGGCGCTCGGCTATGAGCACATCAATGCCTCCTGCGTCTGCGGCGCGGAGCAGGTCAACCCCAAGGTGCAGTCCACCGTCGACGCCGACGCGCTGAGCAAGATGACCGACCGCTGGGCTAAGTACAACATGGATGTCTGCGGCCCCGTCGCGCTGGATCTGGCCGTGAGCGTCGAGGCCTGCCACCACAAGCACTACAACGCCCCCGGCGCCGGCATGGCCGACATCCTACTCGTCCCGAACTATGAGGTCGGCAACGGCATCGGCAAGGCCGCAGGTCTGTTCGGCCACGCGAAGAACGCCGGCATCATCCTTGGCGCGAAGGTGCCCATCGTTCTCGTCTCCCGTTCCGACAGCGCGTATTCCAAGCTGGCGTCCATCGCCGCGGGCAGCGTTCTGGCCGAGCGTATGAACCTCGCGTAACGTCGTTTTGCACAAGGATTGCGCGCGATTCAAGTGCGTTTCACCGAATTATTCCGTGAAATCCCCGAATGCTTGACTACGAGCGAGATTTAGTATATCATACTGAATTGAGGATAGGTTTTTGTGCCCATACGGCATGGAAATATTACAGTAAAAGGTAAAAAAGAGGAGAAGTAAAGTTATGGTTAATCAGGAGTATTACAACCTGGGCACTGCGCCCTCCGTTATCCGTCAGCTGTTCGCCTATGGCCTGGAGCAGGTCGCGAAGGTCGGCCCCGAGAAGGTCTATGACTATTCTCTCGGCAACCCCAGCATCCCCGCCCCCAAGAAGGTCAACGAGTCCATCAAGAAGATCGTCGATGAGACCGACTCCATCAAGCTGCACGGCTATTCCATGGCCGCCGGCTTCGACACCGCGCGTGACGCCGTTGCCAAGGATCTGTCCAACCGCTTCGGTCTGGATGTCAAGGGCAGCGAGCTGTTCTTCACCTGCGGCGCCGCTCCCGCGCTCGTCTCCATCATCAAGGCCCTGACCGTCAACAGCGATTCCGAGATCATGGTCGTTGCTCCGTTCTTCCCCGAGTACCGCCCCTTCATTACCGCCAACGGTGCGAAGATGGTCATGGTGCCCGCCGATACCGAGGCCTTCCAGATCCACCTGGACGAGGTTGAAAAGCGCATCACCGCCAACACCCAGGGCATCATCATCAACTCCCCGAACAACCCCTCCGGCGTTGTCTACACCGAGGAGACCCTGAAGGGTCTGGCCGCTCTGCTCGAGCGCAAGAGCGCCGAGTATGGCCATCCCATCTACATCATTGCCGACGAGCCCTACCGTGAGCTGGTCTACGGCGGCGTGAAGGTTCCCTTCATTCCCTGCCTGTACAAGAACACGATCGTCTGCTATTCCTACTCCAAGTCCCTCAGCCTTCCCGGTGAGCGTATCGGCTACGTGTACGTCCCCGGCTTCGCTGACGACCGCGACGCGGTGTTCGCCGCTATCGCCGGTGCCGCCCGCATCATGGGCCACGTCTGCCCCCCGACCCTGATCCAGAAGGTCATCGAGCTGTGCGCCGAGGAGCGCCCCGACCTGGTCGCTTACGACGAGAACCGCAACCTGCTGTACAACAGCCTGCGTGAGATGGGCTACGAGTGTGCCAAGCCTGACGGTGCGTTCTACCTGTTCGTCAAGGCTCCCAACGGCGACGCGAACGCGTTCTCCGAGAAGGCCAAGCTCGACCACAACCTGCTGGTCGTCCCCGCTGACGGCTTCGGCTGCCCCGGCTTCTTCCGCCTGAGCTACTGCGTGTCCAACGACATGATCCGCCGCAGCCTGCCCGCCTTCAAGGCCATGATCGAGTCCTACAAGTAAGCTATCCTGCCTGTAAAAACAGGGACGCCCGAGAGGGCGTCCCTGTTTTTTGCCAATTTCGGCAAGATTTCTCTTGTATCACGCCAGAAAACCCATTATAATAATGGGGAATTTATTTGAAAGAGGTGCTCCGCTATGAGCAAAGTCATCATTCCGCAGGGTTATCACACGCCGCTGTCCGTCTATGAGATGCAGCGCGCGATTGAATTCATCAAGAGCAATTTTCAGGTGAACCTCGGGCAGGCGCTCAATCTGCGCCGCGTGTCGGCCCCGCTGTTCGTCGACGAAAATTCCGGTCTGAACGATAACCTCAACGGGGTGGAGCGTCCCGTTTCGTTCGATATTCCCGACGTCGGCGCGAACGGTCAGGTGGTTCACTCGCTGGCCAAGTGGAAGCGTCTGGCGCTCAAGCGCTATGAGTTCAACGTCGGCAAGGGACTCTTCACCGACATGAACGCTATCCGCCGCGACGAGGAGGTCGACAATCTCCATTCCATCTATGTCGACCAGTGGGACTGGGAGAAGGTCATCAGCCGCGAGGACCGCAACGAGCAGTATCTGCGCCAGACCGTGCGCGCCATTGTCGGCGCGGTGGTCGAGACGAACGACGCGCTGCAGATTGCCTTCCCGAGCCTGCACACAAAGCTGGAGCGCGAGGTCTATTTCGTCACGACGCAGGAGCTGGAGGACCGCTGGCCCGACTACACGCCGAAAGAGCGCGAGGACGCCATCTGCCGCGAGCACCGCACGGTGTTCCTGATGCAGATCGGCGACAACCTCAAGCGCAGCGGCAAGCCCCACGATGGCCGCGCCCCCGACTACGACGACTGGAGCCTGAACGGTGACATTCTCATGTGGAACGAGGTGCTGCAGCGTTCGTTTGAGATCTCGTCCATGGGCATCCGCGTCGACGAGGACTCCATGCGCTATCAGCTCCACGCGCGCGGCTGCGACGAACGCAGCGAGCTGCCGTTCCACAAGATGCTGCTCGCGGGTGAGCTGCCGCTGACGATCGGCGGCGGTATCGGCCAGAGCCGTCTGTGCATGCTGATGATCGGCACCTGCCACATCG
>USAC01000082.1 GCA_900552475.1 uncultured Eubacteriales bacterium
AGGAGGTAGAAATCTTCTACCGCTTTATCGGCAAAATTGATTAAATGACACCAATATCTTTAACTATGTGATACCGGGCAGAGCCTGCCGGACGCGCCGGTGCTGGCGGAGCTGGCGTCGTTTTTCGGCGTGACGCTCGACGAGCTCGTCGGCTATGAGCCGCAGCTCGGGCGCGAGCAGATCCGCCGGATCTACCGCGAGCTCGCGGAGGACTTCGCGAAAAAGCCCTTTGCCGAGGTGATGGCCGTCTGCCGCCGCTATATCCGCCGCTACGGCAGCTGCTGGCCGTTCCTGCTGCAGATGGCGGGGCTGCTGCTCAACCACGCGCCGCTCGCCCCCACGCCGGAGGAACGGCGGGACGCACTCGATGAAGCGGAGTCGCTCTGCCGCCGGGTGCGGGAGCGCTGCAGCGACCCCGGCCTTGCGTCCGACGCATCGTATCAGGAGGCCGCGGCGGCGCTGATGCGCGGCGATGCCGAGCGGGCGGCGGCGCAGCTCGAGGAGATGCAGGATCCGCTGCGGCTCTCGTCGCAGGGGGAGCTTCTGCTGCTGCAGGCCTATCAGCAGGCGGGGCAGACCGAGCAGGCGCGTGGGCGCGTGCAGATCGGCGAATATCTGCTCCTGCTGAACCTCACGGCGAGCGCCGCGACGGATCTCGCACTCAGCGGCGCGGATGTCGCCCGCTGTGACCGGCTGCTGCACCGGACGGACGCGCTCATCGAGGACTGGCAGCTCGCGCAGCTGCACCCGAATATTTCCGCGCAGTATTTCTATCAGGCGGCGCTGACGTGTATGGAGCTGCAGCGTCCGGAGCGGGCGCTTCCGTATCTCCGCCGCTTCGCGGACACGGTGGCGGCGCTTTTGTGCGGCGCGCCGATTCTCCACGGGGACGCGTTTTTCGACCGGCTGGAGCCGTGGATCGCCCGGATGGAGCTGGGAGGAGACGCCCCGCGCCGCCTGCGTCTCGCCGCGCAGGACGCCGTCCGCGCCCTGCGGCACCCGGCGTTTGCCCCGCTGCGCGCGGACGCGGCCTTTGCCGCGCTGGAGAAAAATCTGCAGGAGGAAGCCAACCATGTTGAAAATTGACCACCTGACGAAGCGTTACGGCGAAAGGACCGCCGTGGACGACCTGAGCCTGCAGATCCGCCCCGGTGAAATCTGCGCCTTCATCGGGCACAACGGCGCGGGCAAGACGACGACGCTCAAGGCCTGCTGCGGGATTCTCCCGTTCGAGGAGGGCGAAATCACCGTCGGCGGTATCTCCGTCCGCCGCGACCCGCTCGCCTGCAAGCGCCAGCTCGCCTACATCCCCGATAACCCCGACCTCTATGACTACATGAGCGGCATCGGCTACCTCCGCTTCGTCGCGGACGTGTTCGGCGTGGGTGCAAACGACCGCGCCGGGCGCATCCGTCGCTACAGCGAGAGCTTCGGCCTCGCCGCCGACCTGAACCAGCCCATCAGTACCTACAGCCACGGCATGAAGCAGAAGCTCGCCGTCATCTCGGCGCTCCTGCACGAGCCGAAGCTGCTCGTCATGGACGAGCCGTTCGTGGGGCTCGATCCAGGCGCGGCGCACCTGCTCAAGGAGCGGATGCGCGAGCTGTGCGGCCGCGGCGGTGCGATTTTCTTCTCGACGCATGTGCTCGAGGTGGCGGAGAAGCTCTGCGACCGGGTCGCCATCATCCGGCAGGGGTGGCTCGTCCGCGCCGGGACGATGGCGCAGGTGCGCGGCGACCGGTCGCTCGAGTCGGTCTTTCTGGAGCTGGAGGGCGGGTATGCTTAAACTGCTTCTGAAAAAACAGGCGCAGGAGTGGGCGTCCTTCCTGTATCTCAGCGCCGCGGGGGGACGCCGCCGCTCCCGCGCGGCCATCATCGGGTACGCGGCGCTGCTTTTGTACGCGGCGGCCGCTTT
The DNA here is from genome assembly GCA_900552475.1 of uncultured Eubacteriales bacterium. Lineage (GTDB taxonomy): Bacteria > Bacillota > Clostridia > Oscillospirales > Oscillospiraceae > Vescimonas. The sequence goes on from USAC01000082.1 coordinate 1,916, forward strand.
CGGCGCGATGTTCTGGCTGCTGTCGGACACGCTGTGCGCGGCACTGGAGCCAGCGGGGCTTTCGTGGCTGTATTTTGCGCTGATGGGGACGCTTGCACTGCTGCTCGGGCTCATCGGGAGCGCGCTGATGACGTATCCGACGCTCTATGCCGCGCGGGACAACGAATTTCTCCTCTCGCTGCCCATCCCACCGGGGACGATCCTCCTCGCGCGGATGACGGGGCTGTATCTGCTGACGCTCTTTTTTCAGGTGCTCGTGCTCCTGCCCGCCGGAATCGTCTATGCGCGCTATGCGGGGCTGACGGCGGGCGGCGCGGCGAGCTGGCTCGTGGCGCTGGGGCTTCTCACGCTGCTGACGCTCGCGCTCGCGTGCGCCGTGGGGTGGCTGATCGCGCTCGCGGCGGGGCATGTGCGCCACCGCAGCCTTGTGACGGTGCTTCTCTCGACGGTGTTCATCGTCGCCTATTTCGCGCTGTGTATGCGGCTGAACCGGTCGCTTGCGCTGCTGATGGAGCATCTCGATCTGCTCGCGCGGTATTTTGCCGGCTGGCTCCGCCCGCTGGGGCTAATCGGCCGCGCGCTGAGCGGGGACGGGGCGGCGCTGTTTGTGTTCGCGGCGCTCTCGCTGGCGCTGTCTGCGCTGGTGTACGCCGCCCTTTCGCGCAGCTTTTTCGCCCTTGCCGCGGGCAGGCGCGCCGCGCCGCGCGCAAATGCGCGCATCCGGCAGACACGCGCCGCGACGGAGGACGCCGCGCTTTTGCGGCGTGAGCTGACGCACCTCGGGCGCAGCGCCGTGTACCTGCTCAACTGCACGATGGGCGGGATCCTGCTGCTCACCGGCTCGGTGTACGCGCTTTTGCGGCGCGATGTACTGGCGGCAATTCTGGCGCAGAACTCCGAGCTGCGCGCGGAGCTCCTGCCGCTTACGGCGGGGATCATTCTGCTGCTGTGCGCGATGGGGATCGTGACCGCCCCGTCCGTCTCGCTCGAGGGACGGAGATTGTGGATTGTCCAGTCGCTCCCCGTGGAGCCATGGCAGGTGCTGCGGGCGAAGCTGCGGCTGCACCTGCTGTGCGTGGGTGCGCCCGCGCTCGTGAGCGCGGTGCTGCTCGCGGCGGCGCTGCGTCTGGGTGCGGTGCAGGCGGTGCTGCTGATACTGCTCACGCTGGCGTTTGTGTTCTTCGGCGCGCAGACAGGGCTTCTCTGGGGGCTGCGCCTGCCGAACCTCACATGGACGAACGAGACGGCACCCATCAAGCAGGGCGCGGCCACGGCACTCGCGCTGCTCACGGGCTGGGCGGCGGTATTGCTGCTCGCAGGCGGGTATATTCTCCTGCACGGCAGACTTGCACCCGAGGGCATTCTCGCCCTCGCCGCCGCGCTGCTTACGATTGTGAACGTCCTGCTCCGCCGACGCCTGCAGACCGTCGGCACCGCCCGCTTTGCATCGCTCCAGCCCTGAAGCGCCGCGCGGAGAAGCGAAAACGACAAAAAAGCTCCCGGCTCACAGAGCCGGGAGCTTTTGCTGAAGAATGTTACCGGGTCAGGAAGAACATCAGCGTGAACAGGATGCTGATGATCCACGTGCCGGCGTTGATCTCCTTGATCTTGCCGGTGAAGATCTTCACGAACACATAGGAGATCAGACCGAAGGCGATACCGTAGGAGATGTTGTAGGTCAGGGGCATGAACGCGACCGTCACGAAGCCGGTCACGGCGGCGGCAGGATCGTCCCAGTCGATGTTGCGGACGTTGGACATCATCAGAACGCCGACGTAGATCAGCGCCGCGGCGCAGGCGTAGGTCGGGATGAGCTGCGCCACGGGGGAGAGGAACATTGCGATGAAGAACATCGCGGCCGTGGCCATAGAGGAAAGACCCGTGCGGCCGCCCTCGGCCACACCGGCGGAGGACTCGACGAACGTCGTGACGGTGGAGGTGCCGCAGGCAGCGCCGACGCAGGTGGCGCAGGCATCGGCCAGCATGGCGCGGTCCATGTTGGGGACGTTGCCATCCTTGTCGAGCAGGCCGCCTGCGGAGCAGGCGCCGTAGAGCGTGCCGAGGGTGTCGAACATGTCGACCATGCAGAAGGCGAGCATCGTCGTCAGCAGCATGATGACAAACGGGCCGACGCCGTTGGCGTCGATATAGGCGGAGAAATCAAAGCCGGTCTTGAACACGGCGAGGAAGGACTGCGTGCCGAAGTCGCGGAACGCGCCGAAGAAGTCGCTCGTCAGGTTGGGGGCCACGGCGCTAGCATAGAAGCCGGGCACCGTCAGCAGACCCACGGCGTAGTACACGACGGCCGCGCCGAGGATGCCCCACAGCACCGCGCCGCGCACCTTCTTCTTGCTCATGGCGCCAATGGCGAACACGGCCAGAATCGTGATGAGCATGGGGAAGATCGTCGCCCACGTCTCCGTGCCGGTGAACACGTTGAAGGAGTGCAGCGTCACGCAGGTGGAGGAGCTGTTCACGACGATGCCCGCATTCTGCAGACCGATGAACGCGATGAACAGGCCGATACCGGAGGAGATGGCCACCTTGACGGAGTGGGGGATGGCGTCGAAGATGAGCTTGCGCAGGCCGGTGACGGTCAGCAGGACGAAGATGACGCCGTCAAACAGCACCAGCACGAGGGCATTGGTGTAGCTCAGACCCATGCCGACGCAGACGGTATAGACAAAGTAGGCGTTGAGGCCCATGCCGGAGGCCTGCGCGAGGGGGAGGTTCGACAGAAAGCCGATGAGCAGCGTGCCGACCACGGCGGAGATCGCCGTCGCGACATACACCGCACCGTAGCTGACGCCGAGGACATTCGTGCCGTCGCCGAAGGGATCGGCAAACATACCGGCGTTGACCATCAGAATATAGGCCATCGCCATGAACGTGGTGATGCCCGCCATGATCTCGGTCTTGACGGTCGAACCATGTTCTTTTACCTGAAAGAAACGTTCCACTTGTGATTTTCTCCTTTTATCTTGCGATTTGTTTTCCCCGGGATTTCCGGACATAATATTATAACACCTAATATCTCACCTTGTAAAGCCTGCGTTTTGCTTTTAACAGACATAAGCTGTGCTTTATAAAACGCGCGCCGGCCTGCCCTGATTTCACAATTTCTGTTGCCCTGCGGTTAAAATAATGGTAAGATAGGGACAACAAAGCGCGGGGAGGACTGCCCTTCCCGGCGAAAGCAGAAAGGAACACTGCCATGAAGCTGAGTTTTTACGGCGCTGACCAGTGCGTAACCGGCAGCTGCCATTGTCTGGAGGTCAACGGCAAGAAGATTCTGGTGGACTGCGGCCTGCAGCAGGGGCGCGACGAGGTGGATAACGCCTCTCTGCCCTTCCACCCCGGCGCGATCGACTGCGTGCTTGTGACGCACGCGCACATCGACCACTCCGGCCGTCTGCCGCTGCTCATCAAGAACGGATTCGAGGGCAAGATCATCACCACCCGCCTCACGGCGCAGCTCCTCGACATCATGCTGCAGGATTCTGCGCACATTCAGGAGTCCGACGCCGAGTACCAGAACCGCAAGAACCTGCGCGCGGGCCGTCCGACGGTCCAGCCGCTCTACACCGTCGAGGACGCCGAGCGCGTGAAGGAGTTCGTTCAGACGTGCGAATACGGCGAGACGGTGCAGCTGTGTGAGGGCGTCACGGCGGAGTTCATCGACGCGGGCCACCTGCTCGGCTCGGCCAGCATCCGCGTCACCGCGCACGAGGGCGGCGAGACGCGCGTGATCGTCTTCTCCGGCGATATCGGAAACGTCGACCAGCCCATCATCCGCGACCCGCAGTTCTTTGACAGCGCGGACTATGTCCTCATGGAGAGCACCTACGGCAACCGCAACCACACCGAGGTCTGGAGCTATACCGAGGATCTCGCGCAGATCATCGACGAGACGCTCGGCCGCGGCGGCAACGTCGTCATCCCGTCGTTCGCCGTCGGCCGCACGCAGGAGCTGCTGTACTTCATCCGCGAGATCAAGGACAAAAACATGGTCAAGTCCGTCAAGGATTTCCCCGTCTATGTCGACAGCCCCCTCGCCAAGAGCGCGACGAGCATTTTCTGCGGCAATCTGCACGGCTACCTCGACGAGGCCGCGATAGAGCTTGTCAAGGACGGTACGCATATGTTCAGCTTTCCCGGCCTGCACCTGACGGAGACGACGGACGAGTCCAAGCAGCTCAACCTCGACGGGACGCCCAAGGTCATCATCTCCGCCTCCGGCATGTGCGACGCGGGCCGCATCCGCCACCACCTCAAGCACAACCTCTGGCGTCCGGAGAGCAGCGTCGTGTTCGTCGGCTTCCAGTCGCCCGGGACGCTGGGCCGCCACCTGCTCGAGGGGGCAGAGAGCGTGAAGATGTTCGGCGAGGAGATCGCCGTCCGCGCGAAGATCGTCAACTTCCAGGGCCTGTCCTCCCACGCCGACCATGACCATCTCATCGGTTGGGTGCGCCACTTCGACCCCGCCAGGACGCAGCATGTCTTTATCGTCCACGGCGACCGAGAGGTCGCGCCGGTCTTTGCCGAGGAGGTGAAGTCCCTCGGCTTCGCCGCCCACGCCCCGCAGTATACGGAGGAGTACGACCTGCTGGAGAACCGCCAGCTCGCCGCCGGGTACCTGCCCGAGCGCAAGACCCGCGCCTTCGACGGCGCGCCGAAGGTCACCGCCGCCTATCAGCGGCTGGTCGAGGTGGGCGACGCGCTTATCGCGCTCATCCGCCGCAGCAAGGGCCGCGACAACAAGACGCTCGCGTCGTTTGCCGAGCAGCTGCGCAAGCTGCTGGAGAAGTTCAGCTTCTGAGCGCCGCTTGACCGATGAAATAGTTCGCAGGGCCGCGGGTTTCCGCGGCTCTGCGTTTGAAGGAGAACATGATGGCCGCATTGGAGAAAAACAACATCTACACCGCGCGCATCGAGGGCTATTCCAGCGAGGGACTCGGCATCGCGCGCATCGACGGGCAGGTCGTGTTTGTCCACGGGGCCGTCCGGGGGGAGCTGTGCCGCGTTCTGGTGATGAAGGTGCTCAAAAACGCCGCCTTCGGCAAGGTGACAGAGCTGCTTGAGCCGTCGCCGGAGCGCCGTGAGCCGGACTGCCCCTACTATGGCCGCTGCGGCGGGTGTGACTTCCGCCACCTGAGCTACCGTGAGGAGCTCTGGGCCAAGCGACAGCGCGTGCAGGACGCGCTCACGCGGCTCGGCGGGAGCGACGTCGAGGTCGAGGAGATCCTCGGCGCGGCGGATCCGCTCTACTACCGCAACAAGAGCCAGTACCCTGTCTCCGCGGGAAAGGTCGGCTTCTACCGCGCGCGGACGCACGACGTCGTCGATATTGAGCACTGCCTGATCCAAAAGCCGCAGGCGGACGCCGCCGCCGCGGCGCTGCGGGACTATATGCGCGACTTTGCCGTCCCGTCCTACGACGAAAAGACGGGGCGCGGCCTGCTGCGCCACCTCTATGTCCGCACGAACCGCCGGGGCGAGAGCCTTGTCTGCGTGCTCGCAAACGGCGAGCGTCTACCGCATGAGGAGGAGTTGGTCGGGCGGCTGCGCCGCGCCGTACCGGACTGCGTCGGCGTGGTGCTCGGCGTCAATACGCGCCGCGGCAACACGATCCTCGGCGAGCGGTACCGCACGCTCTGGGGCGCGGACACGCTCGAAGACGAGCTCTGCGGCCTGACGTTCCGGCTCTCCGTGCCGTCGTTTTATCAGGTGAACCGCGATCAGGCGGAGGTGCTCTACCGCAAGGCCGTCGAGTACGCGGGGCTGACCGGCGGGGAGCTGGTCGTCGATCTCTACTGCGGCGCGGGGACGATCACGCAGGTCATGGCCGGCGGCGCCGGACGCGTCATCGGGGCGGAGATCGTCCCGGAGGCCATCGAGGACGCGCGCGAAAACGCGCGCCGCAACGGCATCGAAAACGTGGAGTTCTTCTGCGGCGATGCCGCCCAACTCGCGGCGGACTTCGCCGGGCGCGGCCTGCGCCCGGACGTCATCTGCGTCGATCCGCCGCGCAAGGGTCTCGCGCCCGAGGCTATTGCCGCCGCCGCGCAGATGGCCCCGCAGCGCGTCGTCTATGTCTCCTGTGACCCAGGAACCCTCGGCCGCGACGTGAAGCGCTTCGCTGAGTACGGCTACAGGGTACAAAGAGCCGCCGCCTGCGACCTCTTCCCGAGGACAAGGCATATCGAGACGGTAGTTCTTTTGTCCCACAAAAAAGCCGACAGTTATATCCACATTGATGTGGAGTTTGGAGAGGGCGAGGG
>USAC01000083.1 GCA_900552475.1 uncultured Eubacteriales bacterium
CCCGCCGCCCCCCCCCCCCCCCCCCCCCCCCGCGCCTGTTCATGTAAGGCTGGAAATGATTCGGGTCAGATTACTTGTTGTAGAGGACCTTGTCGGCGGCAGCCATCTCTTCGAAGATGCCTGCATGCTTCTTGGAGACGATCGCCTTGATAACCAGCAGCGTGACGATCATGAGCACGATCGCAATGATCATGCAGATGACGGCGTTCTGGATCAGACCGGCGAGGATGAAGCTGACGAAGGAGACGGCAGCGACGGTCACGCCGTAGGGCAGCTGGGTGGCCACATGGTTCAAGTGGAAGCAGTGGGCACCGGCAGAAGCCATGATGGTGGTATCGGAGATGGGGGACAGGTGGTCGCCGCACACGCCGCCGGCGCAGGAGGCAGCCAGGCCGATGGACAGCAGGGGGATCTGGGTATCCCAGTTGAACACGGCGCAGACCAGCGGGACCATGATGCCGATGGTACCCCAGGAGGTACCGGTTGCGAAGCCGATGAAGCAGGCCACGATGAAGATGACAGCGGGCAGGAACTTGGCGAGGTTGCCGGTGTTGGCCATGACGCGTTCAACAAAGGCGCCGACCTGCAGGCCATCGTCGCGGCACAGATAGCACAGCGTCCACGCGAAGCAGAGGATCAGGATGGGGGAGATCATCTGAATGAAGCCGTTGGGGATGGACTCGAAGGACTTCTCGAAGCCGATGAGGCCGCGGCACCAGTAGTAAACGAAGGTGAAGACGATGGCGATGATCGAGCCGAGGCACAGGCCAACGCCGGCCGAGGCATCGGAGAAGGCCATGATGAAGTTGTGGTAGTTGTCGCTCTCGGCATCCCACATACCGCCGGTCCAGATCAGGCCGACAATGCACAGGCCGATCAGAACGATCACGGGGAGGAGCAGATCGAGGACGGAGGACTTCTTCTCGCCTTCCTCGTAGTCATCCGCGCCGGCGAAGGGGCGCTCGGGGGTGGTGAACAGGTCGTCCTTGACCTGGGCATTGTACTCGTGCTTGAGCATGGGGCCGTAGTCGATGTTCAGCAGGGAGGTGACAATGACCATCACCAGGGTCAGGATGCAGTAATAGTTGAAGGGGATCTGGCTCAGGAACATGCTGATACGGGAGCCGGGGAAGCCGTCGGGCACATAGGAAGAGACAGCGGCGGCCCAGGAGGACACAGGCGCCAGCATGCACACGGGGGCCGCAGTGGCGTCGATAACATAGGCCAGCTTGGCGCGGGAAATCTTGTGGCTCTCGGTGACGGGACGCATCACGGCGCCCACGGTCAGGCAGTTGAAGTAGTCGTCGATGAAGATCAGCACGCCCAGGAGCATGGTCATCAGCTGCGCGCCGGAGCGGGTCTTCACGGCCTTGGTAGCCCAGCGGCCGAAGGCTGCGGAGCCGCCGGCCTTGTTCATCAGGTCCACCATGATGCCCAGAATCACCAGGAAGATCAGGATGGCGACATTGTCGGTGACAGAGTTAATCAGGCCAACACCGGAGCTGCTATCAGCGCCGATGAGGTTGACAACCATCTGCCAGGGGGAGAAATTTGCGAGCAGCAGGGCTGCAGCGAGGCACCCGAGGAACAGGGAAGAGTACACTTCCTTGCTGATAAGGGCCAGCGCGATTGCGACCACGGGGGGGAACAGCGCCCAGCCGGTCGCCTGGAAGCCGGAACCATCGTTCGTCAGCTTGGCGATGACCAGGGCGATCACGACGACGATAAGGGCAATGCCGTACGCAATCTTGGTACTTTTCTTTTCCATAACTGTGATTTACCTCCTCAAGTTTGGTATTGCCATCTTACTCGTTTCCTGAATTATTGTCAAGATATTAGCGAAGTTTTCCATTTTTTGAACAAATTGTGAATAACAATTTTTGCTTTTTTAACAAACGATTTATTAGAAAAAAGGCTTGACTTACGAAAGACAACAAATGCACAAAATATAGGCGAAAGGCCGGAATCTCGCGATTCCGGCCTTTCCGAAGCTCCGGGAATTGCCCGTGCGGGCAGGCCGGTGCGCGAAAAATCAGAAGAAGAAGCTCTTGATCTGACCGTAGAGGATCAGAACCATGCACAGCGGCGTGATGAATTTGACGCAGATTTTGAAGAAGCCATAGGTACTCATCTTATGGCCGGGCGTGGCTTCGCACTCGCGCTTGACGATGTCCGGGCCGAGCTCCCAGCCGATCATGATGGTCATGAGCAGGCCACCGAGCGGCATAAAGACGCCCTCGGAGATCATGTCGAAGAAGTCAAGCCAGCAGTCGTTCCAGCCGCGGACGGCGTCACCAGTCTGGCCCAACAGGTTGGCGGGGGAGATGCCGTTCGAGCCGAGACCGTCCATGCACACGAGCACGCAGAGCACGGCGATGGCGATCGACGCGATGAAGGAGTAGAACTTGCGCTTGTCGCCCTTGCCCTGCTCGGCGGCTTTGTCGACAAAATGGGTCACGACGGTCTCCAGCAGGGAGATCGACGAGGAGACGGCCGCAAGGACGACCAGCAGGTAGAAGATGATGCCGAAGATCGGGCCGACCACGCCGCCCATGCTGTCAAACACATTCTGCATGGTGATGAAGAGAAGCTTCGGACCGCCGATCTCACCCGTGGGGTCCAGCGCGAAACGCGCGGGCATGACGCACAGACCCGCCATCAGAGCGATGATGGTGTCCATGATGACGATGATCGTGGCATTCTTTTCGAGGTGCTCCTTCTTGTCGAGGTAGGAGCCGTAGGTAATCATGGCGCCCATGCCGATGGACAGCGAGAAGAACATCTGCCCACCAGCGGTGGAAATGACCTCGAAGATGCTGGGGGCTTTCTCAATGACGCCGTTGGCAACCGCCCAGCCGGGGACGAACATGTACTTCAGACCGTCGACCGCGCCGGGGAGCGTACAGGCGCGGACGATGCAGATCAGCAGCATGAAAAACAGCGCCGGCATGCCGATGCCGCAGAACTTCTCGATGCCGCCCGCGACGCCGCCCATGACGATGACCATCGTGAGGACGACGAAGATCAAGCCGTAGATCACGCCCTCGCCCTGACTGGTGAGGAATGTGCCGAAGACCTCACTGCCGCTCAGGCCGTTCGAGCCGAAGGCCGCGCCGGTCAGGTTGCCGATGTTGAGGACGACGTACTTCAGGCAGTAGCCGCCGAGGGCGCAGTAAAAGCTCATGATGAGGAACGCGGAAGCGACACCCAGCCAGCCGACCCACTTGAAGCGCTGGGACAGCGACCGGTAGGCGGCGATGGCACCCTTGCCGGTTTTGCGGCCGATGGCCAGCTCGCCCACCATGACGATAAAGCCGCACAGAACCGCGAGGATCAGGTAGATGATGAGGAACGTGAAGCCGCCGTTGGCACCCATTTTGTTGGGGAAGCCCCAGATGTTGCCCAGGCCGACGGCCGAGCCGATTGCGGCCATCAGGAATCCAAAATTGGATCCAAAGCCTTTTCTTTCTTCCATTCTTTTCTCTCCTTTTGAAAAAATTTGCGCCGTAAATTTCCTATTAAGAAGCGGAAACTATGACGCATGGGCAAAAACTTCCTGCTATCCGTCTCTCTTCGGATAGCCTACTTGAGAGTATACAGGATTGCCCGAAACAGTGCAAGTGGCATTCTTTATAAAAAGTTAGCACAAAATTCTGCTATTTTAACGTTATATGAGTGAAAATTGTACATTTTTTCACACATATTTTTCAATTTAATTCCGCGCTTTGTGGCGCAAAACAGGCGGGTTTCAAGGAAATAATTCACAATAACGAAAAATGATATTTTAAAGAAACAGTTTTCTGGCGCGAAAAAAAGCGCAAAATCCGGCAGATGTCCGATTTGAAACGGACATCTGCCGGATCGTTCTGGATATAGGGGGTCAGGCTGCGGTCAGGACGCCCTCGTAGGCGGGGTAGTACAGTACCGCCTCGTCGAAGGCCTGCATGGAGTCGGCGTCGGTGGACCAGAGACCGTCGCCATCCTGCGTGACACTGATTTCAACGGTCTGGACAGGGAGGTATGTGATGCCATCGAGATTCCGGCGGCACCACGCGAGAACGGACTGCGCCCAGTCGAGCTCGAAGGCGGCGTACTGCTCGTCGGTCATGCGGGAGACGTCGACATAGTCGATCCAGCGGGCGCGGAAGCCGACCATGGCATCGTCGAACCCGTCGAGCACGGGGGTGAAGAAGTCCATCGGCTCGACGTTGACGGTGACGGTGTAGTGCGTCTCGTCGATCTGGACGGCGCCGACGACGCTGTAGTGCGCGCGGGCGTAGATCTCGCGGTAGAGATCCTCCACCTCACTGCGGAGATCGTCCGTCAGGTTCGTGATGCCGAAGCACCGGGCGAAGATGTCCGCCGAAAGGGAGAGGTTCTGTTCGTAGGCGGACTGGCAGTCCTCCTCCGACGCACCGGTCAGGTCGAGGTAGTTCTCGTTGAACTCGCCGAGGTAGAGCGCGTCGAGGTCGCCCTGCACAAGCGTGGGGGTGAGAATCTCCCAGAGCTTCTCCTCCAGCGGGGAGGTGCAGGCGGCCAGGCTGAGCAGTGCCGCCGCGCTCAGCAGCAGGCACAGCAGGCGGCGGAAGGCGTGCTTCATCCGCATTACAGGCGCGCGGCGGCCCCGTCAAGCCAATCGCCCTCGAAGTCCTCGATGCGGCCCGCGTCGGCGAGCTTCGCCAGCGCCGGGTCGATGGGCATCTTCGCCAGCAGGGGCAGACCGTAGCGGTCGGCGGCCTCCTGCGTCTTGCCCTCGCCGAAGAGGTAGATCTTCTTGCCGCAGTCGGGACAGGTGAGGTAGCTCATGTTCTCAACCAGACCGACGACGGGGATGTTCATCATCTTCGCCATCTTCACGGCCTTCTCGACGACCATGCTGACCAGATCCTGCGGCGAGGTGACGATGATCACGCCGTCGACGGGCAGGGTCTGGAACACGTTCAGTGCCACGTCGCCCGTTCCCGGAGGCATGTCGACGAACATATAGTCGACATCGTTCCACAGGACGTCGCCCCAGAACTGCTGCACGACGCCGCCGATGACCGGGCCGCGCCAGACGACGGGATCCGTCTCGTTGTCAAGCAGCAGGTTCACGGACATCAGCTGGATGCCGGTGCTCGTCTCGACGGGGACGATCGCATCGCCCTGTGCCATGGCGCGGCTGTGGACGCCGAAGACCTTGGGGATGGAGGGGCCGGTGATGTCGGCGTCCAGCACGGCGACGCGCTTGCCGCGGCGCTGCATGGTGACGGCCAGCTGGCTCGTGACCATGGACTTGCCGACGCCGCCCTTGCCGGAAACGACGCCGTAGACCTTCCCGACGCGGCAGCCGTCGCGCAGGGGCTTGATCTGGAAGGGACTGCCGCCGCCCTCGCGGTCCGCGCAGCTCTCGCCGCAGGTGCTGCAATCGTGTGTACAATCGCTCATGATTCATTACTCCTTTTTATCCTGAAAATTTTGGGTGGGTTCTGATGCTTTGAAGGGGACATTCCGATTATCGGCAGATGTGTGGATCGGAAAACGGAAAAGAGGGACACTATATATTATATAGTATATCCGGGTTACTGCGCATTCGCCTCGGGGGGATTGCCGCCGTTTTTCTTACCGCCGGGGCGCTTTTCACGCAGCAGGTTCAGCAGCTTGCCGCCGCGCTTGGGGCGCAGGCCGGGGTGGCTGCGCAGCAGGCGGCGCTCGAAGAAGTCGGCGCTGCCCTTCAGCTGGGCAAGGCGCAGCTTCCGCTCGCGCATGAAGTCGTCGTAGGCGTCCTCAAGACCGTTCATGAAGTTGTCGGTGCGCTCCTCCAGACGCTCCTCATACTGCTGCTGCAGCTGAGCGGCGGCCTGAGACAGGTGATCCTTGACCTCCTGACGCAGCTGGCGGAGCTTGTCGAGGCGGTTCGACAGCTGGATGGCGCTGCGCACGGAGAGGGTGATGTCCATCAGGTACAGGCCGGAGATGAACGACGCGGCCGGGATCGTATATGCCGGGCCGACGCGGAACAGCCACGCCATGATCGGCGGGTTGACGACATGGCACAAAAGCACCGAGCCGAGACCGAAGAAAAACGTATTTGTCAGGCAGACACGCCCGTTGAGCTGGTATTTGCAGTTGGAGTAGTCCCACCAGCGCATGTGGAAGAGCGCCTCCATGATCCAGCTGGTGAAATACTCCAGCGCGGAGGTGAGCACCATGCCGGCAAGGAACGTCAGAATCGGATTTTTCAGCCCGCCATGTAATACATATAGCACCAAAAGCGCGCCGTGTCCATAGATCGGGCAGAGAAATCCATTCAAAAAGCCGCGCTTTTCGCTCATGTGGCCGATGACGATCGAGTGATAGATCATCTCGGCAACCCAGCCGATGGTGCTGTAGATCATCAGCAGAAGAAAGCATACGCAGATATTCTCAAAGGTATTCAGGGGCAGAAACATAGAATCTCCTTATATTTATATAGGTGTCTCGAGCGTGAGGAAATGTACGCCCTCGCACCCCGCGAGATAGGCACTCTCGCGGTTCTGGCAGGTAAAGAGAAGGATCTGGCGGCTCGTGCTCTCAATGAGGAGCCAGTCCAGTGCGGCGGCGAGCCGGTCGTCGTCGAAGTTCGCGAGTGCGTCGTCCAGAATGAGTGGACTTTTCCGATCGGCGGGAAGGACCATCTCGCAGATGGCGAGCCGCACGGCCAGATAGAGCTGGTCGGCGGTGCCCTGACTCAGCAACTGAATGCTGCGCGCGGCGGCGTCGCCGCTGGGCTCGGCGGAGAGGGCGAAGTCGCGGCTGAGCAGCACCTTGTCGTACCGTCCGCCGGAGAGCGCGGCGAAAATCTCCGCCGCCCGTGCGCCGAGCGCGGGGGAGAAGCGGTTCTGCAGCGTGGTGTTGGTCGCTGAGAGCGCCTGCATCGCGAGGGCGATGGCGTCGTATTCCTGCTGCAGCGCGGTGAGCCGGGTCTCGTCCTCCTGCAGGCGCGTGCGCAGCTCGTCGGGGCTGCCGATGGCGCGGATCTGGCCGAGCAGACGGTCGAGCTGGGACTGCAGCTCCCGGCGGCTTGCTTGCAGGGTGGGCAGCTGCCGGGCGATCTCCTCGGGCGATTGCTCAGGCTCGGGGATCGGATCGGCGAGTGGCTCCGCCTGCAGCGGCAGGTGCTCGGCGAGCAGCTCGCGCTGCGCAGCGGCAGCCTTGGCCGCTTCGCGCGCGGCATCCAGTTCCTTCAGGCTGCGCTGCATGTGGTCGAGCGCCGTGAAGGCGGCGGGGAGGTTGTCGGTGTCGGGGGCATAGGCCTGCAGCGCGCGCAGCAGCTGGCGCGCCCGGTTCTGGCAGGACTGCTCGTAGACGTCGACGGAGAGGGCGGCCTGCCGCGCGGCGTCCTCCGCGTCCTGCATGGCGCGGCGCAGGGGGAGGTATTCCACAATCTGCCGGTCGAGCGCGGCGCGGCTCTCGGCGGCGGCCTGCCGCGCGCGCTGCGCCTTTCCGCGGCGGGTGAGCAGCCAGACGGCGGCGGCGATTCCTCCGGCACAGACGCCGAAGCCAACCCAGACGAGGGGGCTGAAGGCCTGTGACAGCTGCACTCCGGCGAACATGCCGCCTGCGAGGGCGGCCAGCAGCGCCAGCACGGCGGGGATGACGGACGGCACGGACGGTTCGCTGAGCGCGGCCGCGCGGGCCTGCAGCGCTTCGTCATTCACGGGATAGAGCGGGTGCGCTGCGCAGCGCGCCTTGGCCTGCGCGGCGGCCTGCTGGGCCTCCTGCGCCTTGGCCTGCTGGGCCTTGAGCGCGGGGAACAGGTCGGTCTGCAGCGCGTCGAACTGCATCCGCATCCGCTGCAGCTCGCCGGATTCGGGGAGCGTGCCTGCGGCCTGCTCCAGCTCCGCGGCGCGGCGCGCGGCCTCGTTCGCGGTCTGGCACGCCTGCGCGTAGCGCTGCAGCTTTCGCTGCTGCTCGATCTGCGACCACTGCGCCTGCGCAGTCTCAAGAGCCGCGATGCACTCGGCGGTCTGCTCAAGCTCGCTCTGCAGCTCACTGACGCGGGCAGTGCAGCTCTCCAGCACGGCGAGACTGCGGCGCAGGTCGTCCATCTCCAGCTCCAGTGCGGGGATCTGTCCGGCAAGGCCGTCGCGGCCTATACGCCGGGCTTTGGCGGCGCGGCG
>USAC01000084.1 GCA_900552475.1 uncultured Eubacteriales bacterium
GGGGGTTTGGGGGGGGGTTGTTTTCGGGTTTGGCCTCGGGGGGGTCACTTTCCCCCGGGGGCAACAGAACCCCGCCGGAGGCAGTACATGCCGATTTATCCACCAATCCGCCGAAAAAACGGATCCATGTGCCCCGCCGCGGCCGACCGGCAGCCTCCTTCCCCGCTTGCAATTTTCCCGCTTTGTGCTACAATATTCTCAACTCAGAATAGCGAGGAGGAACCGTTTTATGAAAACCTCTCTGGATGCGCGCGGGCTGGCCTGCCCGCTGCCGGTGGTGAAGGCGAACGAAGCGCTGGCCGGGATGACCGGCGGGACGCTCGAGGTGCATGCGGACAACGCCGTCGCGGTGGAGAACCTGAAGCGTCTAGCCGCGCAGCGCGGGCTTGACGTTGCCGTCACCCAGCCGGAGGACGCGCACTTCATCGTCGCGATGACCGTCGGCGAAGGCGCGCCGGTCGCCGCGCAGGCGGAGGTCACCTGTCTCCCCTACCGCAGAAATGTGGTCGTCGCGGTCGGCACCGACGTCATGGGCCGCGGGAGCGACGAGCTCGGGCATGTGCTGCTCAAGGGCTTTCTCTACGCGCTCGCGCACCAGCCGGAGCTACCGCAGACGATCCTCTTCTATAACGGTGGGGCGCACCTGACAGTGCAGGGCTCGGATTCGCTGGAGGACCTGCAGGACATGGCCGCGCGCGGCGTGGAGATTCTCACCTGCGGCACCTGCCTGAACCACTACGGTCTGACGGAGCAGCTGGCCGTAGGCGGCGTGACGAACATGTATGACATCGTCGAAAAGCTCACGCACGCCGACCTTGTGGTGAAGCCGTGATCTATCTCGACAACGCCGCCACGACGCTGCGCAAGCCCCCCTGCGTCATCGACGCGGTCGTGCGGGCCATGACGACGCTCGGCAACTCCGGGCGCAGCGCGCACGAGGAATCGCTCACAGCGTCCCGCATCATCTACGACGCACGCGAGGCCGCCGCGGCGCTGTTCGGCTGTCCGCGCGCCGACCATGTGGCATTCACGGCGAACTCGACCGAGGCGCTGAACATCGCGATCGGCGGGCTGTTTTCGCCGGGGGATCATGTGATCTCCACCGACTGTGAACACAACTCCGTGCTCCGCCCGCTCTACCGGCTCGAGGGCGTAGACGTCTCGTTCGTCCCCGCCGACCGGCTCGGGCGCGTGCGCTATGATGACTTCGCCGCGCTCATCCGGTCGAACACGCGGGCCATCGTCTGCACGCACGCGTCGAACCTGACGGGGAACCTCCTCGACATCGGGCGCATCGGGCGGCTCGCGCATGAGCGGGGACTGCTGTTCGTCGTAGACGCGTCGCAGACGGCCGGCGCCGCAGAACTCGATATGGAGCGCCAGAACATTGATGTGCTCTGCTTTACGGGACACAAAAGTCTCATGGGGCCGCAGGGGACGGGCGGGCTGTGCGTGCGCCCGGGCGTGGAGATCCGGCCGTTCAAGGTCGGCGGCACGGGCGTGCAGACATATCTGCCGCAGCAGCCGCGCGAGTATCCCACGCGGCTCGAGGCCGGTACGCTCAACGGCCACGGCATCGCGGGTCTGATGGCGGCGATGGACTATATTCGCAGCGTCGGGCGCGAGACAATCCGCAGTCACGAGCTTGCGCTCGCGCGGCGGTTTTACGAGGGCGCGGCGAATACGCCGGGTGTGACGGTCTACGGCGACTTTTCCTCATGGGACCGCGCGCCGATCGTGACGCTCAACATCCGCGATTACGACTCGTCGCAGGTGAGCGACGTGCTCGCGCAGGACTACGGCATCGCCACGCGCGCCGGGGCGCACTGCGCCCCGCGGCTGCACCGGGCGCTCGGCACTGTGGAGCGCGGCGCGGTACGCTTCAGCTTCGGCTGGATGAATACGGAGGAGGAGACGGACGCCGCGCTTGCGGCCGTCCGTGAAATTGCGCGATGATTGCCAGAAAAATGCATCTGCTCATTACGTTCCACACCACCGCCGGGGCGATGGCGATGGAGAAGCGCTGCCGCGCGGCGGGTCTTGCCGGACGGCTGATCCCCGTGCCGCGGGAGATCACGGCCGACTGCGGCCTTGCCTGGCGCGGCGAGCCGGGCGACAGGCCCCGGCTCGAGGAGATTTCCGCCGATCTCGAGACGGCGGGATTTTATGAAATGATCTGCTGAGAAAACTATTCTTTTAAGCCGCAGCGGAGAAACGGTGTTTCTCCGCTGCGGTTTTGTGCTTTTTGCCCGCCGGGTTGATTTTTTTGCGGTGCTACGCTATAATCATTGTTTGATATGACAAATTCAGCGGAAGGAGCAGCGAATATGTCCTCCAATCTGATTCAGCAGCTGCAGTCGGTGCGCAGCATGTCCATCGTCGGTATGTGCAAGAACGCGGGCAAGACGACCATGCTCAACTGGCTGCTCGCCCACAGCGGGCGCGGCCGCGTGCTGGGGCTGACGTCCATCGGGCGCGACGGCGAGTCGACCGACGTCGTGACCGGCACGGAAAAGCCCAGCATCTTCGTCCCCGCCGGGACACTCATCGCCACGGCAAGGGATATGCTGTGGCTCGGCGACGTGACGAAGGAGATTCTCGTGAGCACCGGCATCCCCACGCCGCTCGGCGAGGTCATCATCATGCGCGCCCGCAGCGACGGATACGTCCAGCTCGCGGGGCCGTCCATCACGACGCAGCTCAAAAGCGTGTCGCAGACGTTCTTCGACCTCGGCGCGGAGCAGTCGATCATCGACGGCGCGCTCGGGCGCAAGTCCCTCGGCGCGCGGCAGGTGGCGGAGGGCATCGTCCTCTGCACCGGCGCGAGCTACCACATGCGCATGGAGAAAGTCATCGCCGACACCGTGAGCATCTACCGCATCATGAACCTGCCGAAGGCGCAGACCGTCCCCGCCGCCCCG
Organism: uncultured Eubacteriales bacterium; assembly: GCA_900552475.1. Taxonomy (GTDB): domain Bacteria; phylum Bacillota; class Clostridia; order Oscillospirales; family Oscillospiraceae; genus Vescimonas. The sequence goes on from USAC01000084.1 coordinate 2,922, forward strand.
GAGGGGACGCTGGAACAGTGCCTGAAGGAGCAGGGCGAGGCGCTCGTCACCGGCGCGCTGACCGACAGCATGGTGCTGCCGCTGCTGCGCGCGGGCGTGCTGCGCAAAAACCGGCTCGTCGTCGCCGACCCGAGCAAGGTGCTGCTCAGCCCCGACACGCTCGACAAAATGCAGCTGCGTGAGGTGCGGCTCGAGACGGCCGAGGCCGCGCGCACGCTGTGCATCACCGTTAACCCCGTCTCCGCTTACGGCTGGAAGTTCGACAAGGACGAGTTCCGCGCGCGGCTGCAGGAGGCGGTGGACGTACCCGTCATCAACGTAAAGGAGGAGCTGACATGATCCGCATTCGTTTCGAGGAGAGAGAAAAAATCGGCCTGCAGTATATTCTGGAGAGCCTGCACGGCTGCAGTCCCTTCGGCAGCGAGCGCATCCGCCGGCTGCGATTTTATGCGCCGGAGGAGCGCGCGGAGCTGGAGACGGAGCTGTATAACGTCGACCGCGCTGCGAAGGCCGCGGGAGAGCTGAAGGAAACCTATGACAAGGTCATGATCGCCCTCTGCCAGATCAAGGACATCCGAGGCTCTCTGCGCCGCTGCCGCGAGCTGGAGACGCCCGACCATGTCGAGCTGTTCGAGATCAAGGGGTATCTGCAGCGGCTGGAAACGATTATCCCGCTCTTTGAACAGATCCGCGCCGTGACGGATTTCCGCGGTCTGGACTTCCACGATCCGTCGCCCGCACTCGCCATCCTCGACCCCGACAACACCCGCAGCCGCGGCTTTTACATCCCTGACAGCGCCACCCCCCGCCTGCGCGAGATCCGACAGGCAAAAAAGCAGCTCGAGGAGCAGCTCTTCCACGCGCAGACCGACGCGGAGAAGGAAAACCTCCGCATGCAGCGCACGCGCCTGTGCGCCGAGGAGGACAGCGAGGAAACGAAGGTGCGCCGCGCCATGGGCGCCGCGCTCGCGCCGCTGGCGGACGGTCTGCTGGAGGACGCGGAGACGCTCGGGCGGCTCGACTTCATCATCCAGAAGGCGCTGTTCGCCGTGCGCTACGGTGGGATTCTGCCGGAAATCACGGACGGCGAGCTGGAGCTGACGGACATGGTGAACCCGGAGCTGTGCGACCTGCTCGAGCAGAAGGGTCGGCGCTTTGTCCCCGTCTCCATCGCGCTCACGCGCGGGGCGACGGTCATCACGGGCGCGAACATGGGCGGCAAGTCCGTCGCCATGAAGACGGTCGCTCTGAACGTGCTGCTGCTGCAGGCGGGCTTCCTCGTTTGCGCGAAGCGTGCGCGGATGCCGCTTTTCCACAGCGTGAAGATGCTCTTCGACGACCTGCAGTCCATCCAGTCGGGCCTGTCCGGCTTCGGCTCGGAAATCGTGGAGTTCCAGAAGGCGCTCAGCGAGGTTGAGGAGGGGTATTCCCTGTTCCTGCTCGATGAGTTCGCCCGCGGCACGAACCCCGACGAGGGCGCGCGCATCGTGCAGGCCGTGACACGCTATCTCAACGACGTCGACGCCATCTCCCTGCTCACGACGCACTATGACAAGGTCGCTGAGTTTGCGCACGCGCACTATCAGATCATCGGCCTGCGCGACGTCGACCCGGAGGAGATCCGCCGCGAGCTGGCCGCGAGCGGCGAGGACGGCGTGGCCGTCATCGCGCGGCACATGAACTACGGTCTTTACCGCGTGGAGGGCGCGTCCGACTGCCCGCGCGACGCGCTGAACATCTGCCGGATGCTCTCGCTCAAGCCGGAGATCCTGGAGAAGATCCAGCAGGCATATTGAGCCCCTTTGGAACAAAAAATTCTTTTTGCGCCGCAAAAAAATTATCGTCATTTTCTTCACAAAAGTATCTTGACAAAAGGCACAAAATGGTTTATATTCAGAGTACAGAATTTCATATAACAGACAATAGAGGCGCGGAAAGCAGGGTACTGGCACATGTGTGAGAGGGCACTCGTGAGCAGGTCGGGAAGGGGCTTTCCGCCGAAGGGATACGGCAGCGCCCGCGCCGCATTCTTGGGAGCGTTATGCAAGTAACGTTACTGTCATGTTTTGTAACATGGAGCGCTATTGGTCATTCCGATGACCGATGGCGCTCTTTTCATGCCCGAAGGAGTGTTCACGGCCGAGAGGTTGTAGAGGATTCTGTAATGCCCAAACAAGCACATCCAAATTTTTTGAAGGAGGACAATCTCATGGAAAAGATGACATCCCTGCTCCGCCTGCGCATGAGCGCGAAGGACGCGCACTACGGCGGAAACCTGGTCGACGGCGCGCACATGGTGCACCTGTTCGGCGACGTGGCCACGGAGCTGCTCATCAAGTGCGACGGCGACGAGGGGCTGTTCTGTGCGTATGACAACGTCGAGTTCCTCGCCCCCGTCTACGCCGGCGACTACATCGAAGCTTACGGCGAGATCGAGAAAATCGGCAACACCTCCCGCACCATGAAGTTTGAGGCCCGCAAGGTCATCGTCTCCCGCCCCGACATCAGCGCCTCCGCCGCCGATGTGCTCGACGAGCCTGTGATCGTGTGCCGCGCCCACGGCACCTGCGTCACGCCGAAGGACTGCCAGCGCAAGGAAATCAAGAAGTAAGGAGCGGTCAAGATGGAAAAGCTGATCATTACCGCCGCCATCTGCGGCGCTGAGGTCACGAAGGCCCAGAACCCCGCTGTCCCCTACACCATCGAAGAGATGGTCCGCGAAGCCAAGAGCGCCTATGAAGCCGGCGCGGCCATTCTCCACATCCATGTCCGCGAGGACGACGGCACCCCCACCCAGGATCGTGAGCGTTTCCGTGTTGTGATGGACGCCATCCGCAAGGAACTGCCCGACGTGATCATGATCCCCTCCACGGGCGGCGCCACCGGCATGAGCCCCGAGGAGCGCCTGCAGCCCACAGAGCTGTTCCCCGAGATGGCCACGCTCGACTGCGGCACCTGTAACTTCGGCGACGAGATCTTCGACAACACCATGCCGACCATGCGTGCCTTCGGCAAGCGCATGATCGAAAACGGCATCAAGCCCGAGTATGAGTGCTTCGAGCTCGGCCACATCGACACCGTCCTCGGCATGGCCAAGAAGGGTGAGGTGCCCGGCCACCCGATGCAGTTCAACTTCGTGCTCGGCGTCCATGGCTGCACCCCCGCCACCGTGGAGAATCTGGCCTTCTTCGCCAGCAAGATCCCCTCTGACGCGACGTGGACCGTCTCCGGCGTCGGCCGCGCGGCCTGGACGATGGCGGCCGCCGCCATTGCGATGGGCGGCAACGTCCGTGTCGGCTTTGAGGACAATATCTACCTCGGCAAGGGTCAGAAGGCCGCATCCAACGGTGAACTCGTCGCCAAGGTCGTCCGCATCGCCAAGGAGCTTGGCCGCGAGATCGCAACGCCCGCCGAGGCGCGACAGATCCTGAGCCTCAAGCCCCTGCAGTAAAAAAAACGTACAACCCCTACTGAAACACCAAACCCCACCATAGTATAGAGAAAAGATTAATTAGGAGGAAATTAATATGGCTGAACTGAAAGGCAACAAGTACGGTACCCACCGCGTTATCGAGCCGAAGGGCGTTCTGACCCAGGCTGCTTGGAAGATCGACAACGACATGAGCAAGGTCTACTCCAACGAGATCGTCTGCGACGTGACTTCCCTGAACATCGACTCCGCTTCCTTCACCCAGATCTCCGAGGCCTGCGGCGGCGACGAGAAGAAGATCGGCGAGATGATCCTCGGGATCGTCGCCGAGCGCGGCAAGCAGCAGAACCCCGTCACCGGTTCCGGCGGTATGTTCAAGGGCGTCGTCGCTCACATCGGCGAGGATCTGAAGAAAAAGCCCGGCTTCGACCTGAAGGAGGGCGACAAGATCGTCTCCCTCGTGTCCCTGTCCATGACCCCGCTGAAGATCGACAAGATCCTCGCCATCCATAAGGATATCGACCGTGTCGACATCGTCGGCAAGGCCATCCTGTTTGAGTCCGCCCTGTACTGCAAGATGCCCGATGATATGTCCGAGCCTCTCGCTCTGGCCGCGCTCGATGTCGCCGGCGCTCCCGCGCAGGCCCGCAAGCTGCCCCACGAGGGCGACAATGTCCTGATCCTCGGCGCGAACGGCAAGTCCGGCGTGCTGTGCGGCTGGGAGGCCATGAAGAAGGTCGGCCCGAAGGGCAAGGTCGTCGGCGTTGTCCGCAACCCCAAGCAGGTGCCCGCTCTGATGGAGCTCGGCGTTTACACCGACGTCATCGTCGCCGACTGCACCAAGCCCGTTGAGGTGATGGAGGCCGCTCTGGCCGTCACCGGCGGCAAGGAGTATGACCTCTCCATCTGCTGCGTGAACATCGAGTCCTGTGAGATGTCCGCCATCCTGCCCGTCCGCGATGACGGCGTGGTGTACTTCTTCTCCATGGCGACCTCCTTCACGAAGGCCGCTCTGGGCGCCGAGGGTATCGGCAAGGACGTCACCATGATCGTGGGCAACGGCTACACCAAGAACCACGCTCAGATCACCCTCGATGTGCTGCGCGAGAATCCCAAGCTGCGCAAGCTGTTCGACGAGAAGTACTGCTGATTGATTAACCGACGGCAGGGAGGCCGGTTCTCCCGGTTTCCCTGCCCTTTTTATAGGCTTTTTCCCCCATTTTAGGACATATAAAGGAGATATTCGATTATGAAGACTCGTAACGGTCTGTTTGCTGACGTCCCCGAAAATCTGTGGAATGACTGGCATTGGCAGGTCGCCAACCGCGCTGAGACGGTGGAGGATCTGAAGAAGTACATGAACCTGACCCCCGATGAGGAGGCCGGTGTTGCCAAGACGCTCGGCAAGCTCCGCATGGCCATCACCCCCTATTATCTGTCCCTGATCGACCTGAACGATCCGTTCGATCCCATCCGCAAGATGGCGATCCCCCGCGCCGAGGAGCTGGAGTACGCCGACTATGAGGACGCCGACCGCCGGCACGCGCAGCGCCACGCCCCCACCCCGCGGCAGGCCCGCCGCACACCCGCCCGCGGGCAGCG
>USAC01000085.1 GCA_900552475.1 uncultured Eubacteriales bacterium
ATGCGCTTTTCGTGGTTGAGGATGGTCTTGCGGATGCGGAGATTCTCCGGTGTGACCTCCAGCAGCTCGTCGTCGGCGAGGAACTCAAGGCACTGCTCCAGACTCAGCTTGCGCGGCGGGACAAGGCGCAGCGCCTCGTCGGAACCGGCGGCGCGCATGTTCGTCATCTGTTTTTTCTTGCAGACGTTGACGGTGATGTCCTCCTGCTTCGGGGAGACGCCGACGACCATGCCCTCATAGACCTTCACACCCGGCCCGATGAAGAGCGAACCGCGGTCCTGCGCGTTGAACAGACCGTAGCTCACGCTCTCGCCGGTGTCGAAGGAGACGAGCGAGCCGGTGTTGCGGCGGCTCAGCTCACCCTTGAAGGGGGCGTAGCTGTCGAACACGGCGGACATGATGCCCTCACCGCGCGTATCGGTCAGAAACTCGTTGCGGTAGCCGAAGAGCCCTCGGCTCGGGACAAGGAACTCGAGCTTCATGCGGGCGCCGATGGGGTTCATCTCGAGCAGGTCGCCCTTGCGGCCGCCGATCTTCTCAATGACGGCGCCGACGCTCTCGCTCGGCACATCGACAACGAGACGCTCGATCGGCTCGCACTTCTTGCCGTTAATCGTCTGGTACAGGACACGCGGGGGCGAGACCTGGAACTCGTAGCCCTCGCGGCGCATCGTCTCGATCAGGATGGACAGGCTCATCTCGCCGCGCCCGGCGACGTTGAAGGCATCGGTCGAGCCCTCGATCTCGCTCACGCGGAGGGAGACGTCCTTGAGCGTCTCGCGGAACAGGCGCTCGCGCAGCTGGCGGCTGGTGACGAACTTGCCCTCGCGTCCGGCGAAGGGGGAATCGTTGATGGAGAAGGTCATCTCGACCGTGGGGGCGGAGATCTTCACGAAGGGCAGCGGTTCGACGCAGTCGGGCGCGCAGATCGTGTCGCCGATCGTGATGTCGCCGATGCCGGACATGGCGATGATGTTGCCGGCGGTGGCCTCGGTGACGGGCACCTTGCCCAGGCCGTCGAACTCGTACATGCTGACGGCCTTCGCCTTCTTGGCGGGGGCGTCGGGATCGTGATAGTTGCAGACGGCGATCTCCTGATTCTGCTTCAGCTCGCCGCGCTCGACGCGGCCGATGGCGATGCGGCCGACGAACTCATTATAATCAATGGCGGATACCAGCATCTGGAACGGCTGGTCGAGGTCGGCCTCCGGCGCGGGGATATAGTCGAGGATCGTGTCGAACAGGGGCTTGAGGTCTGTACCGGGGACGTCGGGGGAGTAGCTGGCCGTGCCGTTGCGGGCAGAACAGAACAGCATGGGGCTGTCGAGCTGCTCGTCGGAGGCGTCGAGCTCGAGCAGCAGCTCGAGCACCTCGTCGATGACCTCGTGGATGCGCTGGTCGGGGCGGTCGATCTTGTTGATGACGACGATCACGCGGTGACCCAGCTCGAGCGCGCGGCTGAGCACGAAGCGGGTCTGGGGCATGGGGCCCTCGGCGGCGTCAACGAGGAGGATGACGCCGTTGACCATCTTCAGGATACGCTCGACCTCGCCGCCGAAGTCGGCGTGGCCGGGGGTGTCGACGATGTTGATCTTCGTGTCGCCGTACTGGATGGCGGTGTTCTTGGCGAGGATGGTGATGCCGCGCTCACGCTCGAGGTCGTTCGAGTCCATGACGCGCTCGACCGTCTCCTGATTCTCGCGGTAGACGCCGCCCTGCTTGAGCATCTGGTCGACGAGCGTCGTCTTGCCGTGGTCGACGTGGGCGATGATGGCTACGTTTCTCAATTTCTCATTCTGCAAAGGAAAAACCCCTTTCTTTGGGTAAATGAATTCACTAACCTTAATAGTATATGCCTGCAACCCTCTAATTGCAAGGGGTTTCCGCATCTTTGGCGACAAAAAGACACCCTCTGTGCGAAATGACCGAAAGACAGTCAAATCTGCTCGATCGGGAGCACTGAAAATTCATTCATTTTCGGTGTTTTAACCAAAAATCGAGCGAAAACTTGTAGTTGTCAGGTCATAAAAAGTATTATATAATTTATGCATTGAGCGATTTGCACATTTGTGCGTGCTTTCATAACACGAAGGGAGACTCTATCATATGACAGCCAATGACATTCGCAATATTGCGCTGCTGGGCCACGGCGGCTCCGGCAAGACCTCTCTGGCCGAGCAGATGCTCTATATGACCAAGGGGATCGATCGTCTGGGACGGACTGCCGACGGCAATACGACCTGCGACTACGATGCGGAGGAAATCAAGCGCAAGATCTCTATTTCTCTCGCCTTTGCTCCGGTGAAGTATCAGGGCGTGAAGATCAATGTGATGGATGCTCCGGGAAATTTCGACTTTGCCGGTGAGGCCGTGTGCGCCATCCGCGCGGCGGAGTGCGCCGTGCTTGTCGGCAGCGCCAAGGATGGCCTGTCCGTCGGTATGGAGCGCAGCTGGAAAATGCTGGGCAAGAAGCCCCGCATGATTTTCATCAACCGTACCGAGGAGGAAAACAGCGACTACGCCGCCTGCCTCGAGGCGATCAAGGCCAAGTTCGGTCAGAGCATCGTACCTTTGGTGGCGCCGGTCATCGGTGGTAACAAGGCCGTGACCGCCATCGTCGACCTGCTGCATAACAAGGCCTATGACGCCAAGGGCGAGTGCCCCATCCCTGCCGACATGGCGGACGATGTCGAGGCGCTGCGCGCGGAGCTGATGGAAGCCGCCGCCGGTTCCGACGAGGAGCTGATGGAGAAGTTCTTCGACACAATGGAGCTCTCCGACGAGGAGATGGCCAAGGGTCTGAAGATCGGCGTGCGCGACGGCAGCATCTGCCCTGTCCTCTGCGGCAGCGCGGTGACCGGTCTCGGCGTGGAGATGCTGATGCAGACGATCGTCGACCTTGTGCCCGTTGCGACCGACATGCCTGCCGTTCCCGCCGAGGATGATGACGGCAACGCCATCGAGGTGGCCTATGATCCGAACGGGACGGCCGCGGCGCTGGTGTTCAAGACCATCTCCGACCAGTATGGCAAGTATTCCGTCGTCAAGGTCGTCCGCGGCAAGATCAAGAGCGATATGTCTCTCTACAACGTGACGACCGGCAACACCGAGAAGATCGGCCGCCTGTATGTCATGAAGGGCAAGAAGGGCGAGGAGACGAAGGAAATCTGCTGCGGCGACATCGGCGCCATCGGCAAGATGGATAAGGTCAAGACCGGCGACACGCTCTGCGAGCCGAAGACCTATGTGAAGTTTGCGCCCATGGCGTTCGCCCCTGCGTGCTACAGCCGAGCCATCGCCCCCAAGACGAAGCAGGAGATCGAGAAGCTCGGCACGGGTCTCAACAAGCTCAACGAGGAGGATCCGACGTTCCGCGTCGTCAACAACTCCGAGACGCACCAGACCGTCATCTCCGGCGCGGGCGATATCCAGATCGACGTCCTGTGCGCCAAACTCAAGAGCCGCTTCGGCGTCGACTCCGAGCTGAGCGCGCCGCGCGTGGCCTACCGTGAGAAGATCCGCGCCACCGTGCGCAAGCAGGGCCGCTATAAGAAGCAGACCGGCGGCAGCGGCCAGTTCGGCGACGTACATATCATCTTCGAGCCGCAGACCGAGCAGGAGGATATGATCTTCGAGGAGAACGTCTTCGGCGGTTCCGTTCCGAAGAACTACTTCCCCGCGGTCGAGAAGGGCCTGCGCGAGAGCTGCCTGCACGGCGTGCTGGCGGGCTACCCCGTCGTGTTCCTGAAGGCAACGCTGGTCGACGGCTCCTACCACCCCGTGGACTCCTCCGAAATCGCCTTCAAGCTGGCGGCGAACCTTGCGTTCAAGGCGGCTCTGCCCGAGGCGAAGCCTGTCCTGATGGAGCCGATCGGCGAGCTGAAGGTCACCATTCCCGACAGCTACATGGGCGACGTGATGGGCGACCTGAACAAGCGCCGCGGCCGCGTGATGGGCATGAACCCCACCGGCGACGGCGAGACGGTGCTCGAGGCCGAGGTGCCGATGGCGGAGATGATGAGCTACGCGATCGATCTGCGTTCCATGACGCAGTCCCGCGGCACATTTACCTTCAACTTCGTCCGCTATGAGGACTGCCCCGCGGCGGCGCAGGAGAAGGCTATCGCCGAGGCAAAGGCACTGGCCGAAGCGGAGTAAATTCAGCAGATAAAGCTGCCGCTGCCCTTTGCGGGCGGCGGCAGTTTTTTTAAGAAAAATCTGCCAACTGTTGCAGATGCAACTTTTAAAACTGGCGATCTCGTGTTATACTGCAGGTACAGTAAGCGAGACGCTTACGATACAAATCAAAAAACAACAAACAACAAATAAAGGTTATAGGAGGATACAATTATGAAGAAGTGGGTATGTTCTGTCTGCGGTTACGTTTACGAGGGTGCCAATCCCCCGGCCGAGTGTCCCGTGTGCCACGTCTCCGGCGATAAGTTCATCGAGCAGAAGGAAGAGAAGTCTTGGGCTGCCGAGCACGTTGTGGGCGTGGGCAAGGCCTTCGGCTCGGATGTGCCCGAGGAGGTTCAGAAGGAGATCATCGACGGTCTGCGCGCCAACTTCGAGGGCGAGTGCTCCGAGGTCGGTATGTATCTGGCGATGGCCCGTGTCGCGCACCGCGAGGGCTATCCCGAGATCGGCCTGTACTGGGAGAAGGCCGGCCTGGAGGAGGCTGAGCACGCTGCGAAGTTCGCCGAGCTGCTGGGCGAGGTTGTGACCGACTCCACCGAGAAGAACCTGCAGATGCGCGTCGACGCCGAGAACGGCGCCACCGCCGGCAAGTTCGAGCTGGCGAAGCTGGCCAAGAAGTACAACCTCGATGCCATCCACGACACCGTTCATGAGATGGCCCGCGACGAGGCCCGTCACGGCAAGGCCTTCGAGGGCCTGCTGAAGCGCTACTTCGGCAAGTAAGACAAGAGAAATAAAAGAAGGCGAGGCTATAGTCTCGCCTTCTTTTATTTCTCGGAAAACACCCTGTCTGGCAGCGATGCGGGACAGGCTGCTGGGGGTGTCCGTTTTACTGTTCGTTGCTGCTGTGGCTGCCGGATACGACATCTTTGGCCTTGTTGACGACATCTTCTACCATGTCCGGCTGGGTGTTGGCATAGCTGCCGTCCTTATACTGCGTGCTGCCGAATGCCAGAATCAGCCAGAACACGAACGGCAGCAGCAGAAGGCCGATGCCAAAGCCTGCGCCCAGATTGAACGCCTTGGCCAGGTCAATCATCATCTTGATGGCAAAATAAATGTTATAGAAGGGGATCAGCAGCAGGAGAAATTTCCAGCCGTTGCCATACAGCTCCTGACAGAGGACGTAGGTATTGTAAATGGGGACGATGCCTTCCCAGCCCTGACGGCCCATCTTTTTATAGACCATCCAAGAGCCCGCCATGGACAGGATTGCGGCAATAATCTGAATCATGATACATTCTCCTTTATGTGTTTTGGGTCTCTCTGCGGCGAAGCATACGCCGTATCTATAGTATACTAAAGCCTCGACAAAAAGCAAGATAATTTATGCAAAATCACTTCTATCCGTGCGCTTTTTTAATTTGCTTCAATGCAAATGCTGAATAGAATGAAAAAATTTACTATAAGTTTGTGGAAGAGAGGTCCTTGGCCGTCGGGCGCACTGCGAGAATAGACGGAACTTTCAAGGGACCGCTGAAACGCTGCTTAGGCAAGGAATCAACACATATAATATAAGGAGAGACGATAGCCCCTCCTTTTTATTTATCTGAAAAATAGGCTGGTAATTCCCTACGTGGTATGCTATGCTGAGACCAGAGAAAAATAGAGAGACAAGGAGGGCTGCTTATGGCCACGGTTCACTGCAAGGCCTGCGGGAAGAGCTACAGCTACGAGGAGAACGGCTGCTGCCCATCGTGCGGCGCTTACAACCGTCCGCCCCGGCGGGAGACGGTCGAAGCCGACGGCACGGTGCATCATCTGGATGACCGCGCGGCATCGACCGGGCGCATGCCGGGCGGCGGTGGGAAGGTCTGCTTCGAGGAAAAGATCTGCTACGAGGAGCAGACGCGCGGCGGCAGAGTGCGGCGCGCACCCGAAAAGCCGCGGCGGAAAACCGGCGGCCAGCCGCTGTTTGCGAAGCTGGTGACGGCGGTAATCATCGCGATTGCGGTGGGGGTGATTGTCAGCGTGCTGCGCATGATCATTGCGAGCAGCGTGTGGGACCATGCGCAGAGCACGCCGGACTACTCGTGGGGCGAGGACTGGGACGGCGGCGACTGGGACGATCAGGATTGGAGCGACTGGGACGAGGGGAACACTGGCCCCGACGAGAACCGGCGGCCTGTCTGGCCCGGCGATGCCGATGACGAGAGCTGGCCCACCGAGGAGGACTGGCAGAATTTTTTCGACAGCGGCAGCTGGGGCTGGGAGAATACCTGACAGACATATCCGGCGCGTCGGCGCATATACTCGCAGCGGTGATGCGATGTGAAGAGACGACTTGCCGCGCTGCTTGCGTCGGCGCTGATGCTGACCGGCTGCACGGCACCGACGGTGCAGCCGGTGACGGCGGAGACGGATATACCACCGGTGGATCGCTATGCGGCGCTGACCTTTGACGACGGGCCGTCGCCGACCTGCACGCCGATCCTACTGGACGGCCTGCGTGAGCGCGGCGTGCATGCGACGTTCTTCCTAATCGGCAGCAAAATTGACGGGCAGGAGGAACTCGTGCGGCGTATGCAGGCGGAGGGGCATCAGATCGGGAACCACTCCTATGACCACGCGATGCTCCAGAAAACCGACACGGCCTCGGCGCTGCGGGATCTGGCGCGCTGTGATGCGGCGCTGCAGCAGCTGCTGGGGGAGGGGACGTACTGGGTTCGCCCGCCCTACGGGCTCATCAGTCAGGCGGAGCTCTCGGCGATCCACACGCCGCTGCTGCACTGGTCAGTTGACACGCGCGACTGGGACCTGCGCGATGCGGATAAGGTGCTGGACATCATCCTGCGGGAAGCGGATGACGGGGATGTGATCCTCCTGCACGACTGCTACGCCGCGAGCGTGGAGGCGGCGCTGCGTGCGATTGACCGCCTGCAGGCGTGGGGCGTGCGGTTTGTCACGGTGGAGGAGCTTTTCCGCATCAAGGGCGTGGATGTGCAGGACGGGGTGCTCTATAAATGTCCGGGCGCTACTCATCCGGCGGCGGGATAATACCATATATATATATTATAATGGAGATGCCTGTGCGGCGCGATGTGTCAAAAAGAGACAAGAGATTAGCTTTGCTTTTGACAGACATTACAAATGATAAAAAAGGCGGGCAAATCGCTTGACAAAGCGGAGATTGTGTAGTATCCTAACAAAGTCATCGGGATGGCCGATGGGAAACACGAAAGCGAAAAAAGTTGTCAGACAATGGAAATTCGTACTTGACAACGGAGCGCTGATGTGGTAACCTAAGTAAGCTGTCCGCGAGGGCGGGTCACAAAAGGTTGAAAGTCGAAGAAAAAAGTACTTGACAAGCGAAACCCGATGTGATATAATAAAAGTGTTCCGCATGGAGCGTGTACCTTGTAAATTAAACAATGAACGAAACGAAAAACACCAGACGTTGTACAGAAATGTACAAACGAAGCTTGCTTCGGACGGGTTAAGTCAATTACCGGTCGAAGTAAGGATAAAAAGTTTTTGAAGCTATGGAAATAGCTCTATGAAAAGATTTAGGCGGCGAAAGCCGTATAAATACA
>USAC01000086.1 GCA_900552475.1 uncultured Eubacteriales bacterium
TTGTCCCACAGCAGGCGGAGGTCCTGATAATGCTTTGTCAGGTTATCCATACGGATGCTCCTTTCAGGTGGTGCGGCGGCCCCGCGGGGCCGCCGCACATGGGGATATCAGCGGAATTTACACCTCGGGCTGGATGGCGATGGCCTGATCCATGAGGGCGTTGAAGTCGTCGGGGGTCATCGTTTCGAGCACGCTGTTGATGGCGTCCTTGAGCGTGGTGTTGCCCTTTCTCACGGCGATGCCGATGTTGACCTCCTCGGCGCGCTTCTCCTCGGAGGGATACTGGAAGTCGCCGTCCGTGCCGGAAAAGTCGAGGATGACGAGGTTGTCGTCGCGGGCCGCGGCGGCCTTGGCCGTGGGCATATCGGTGCAGACGAAGTCGACCGTGCCGGTCTGCAGCTGCATGATCATCGCGGGGGCGCTGTCGGCGGGGGCGATGATGTTCGCGCCGGTGATCTGGGGCAGGCAGGAGTCATACCAGTTCGTGCCGGACTGGGAGGTGCATCTGCCGCCGGTGAGGTCGGCGATGGACTTGGCGTTCGCGTAGGGGCTGTCCTTCGTCGTCAGGCAGACGGTGTTGGCGTAGTAGTACGGGCCGGCCATGTCGACCTCGTTGAGGCGGTCGGCGGTCATGGACTGGCCGGCGATGTTCGCGTCCATGGAACCTGCCTGCACGGCGGGGGTCAGGGACTCCCACGCGCTCGAGACGATCTCGAGCTTCCAGCCGTTGGCCTCGCAGATCTTCTTGGCGATCATCACGTCATAGCCGTTGGCATAGGAGCCTGGGACGTTCGAGATGGGGACGGCGCCGTTGGAGTCGTCCATCTGCGTCCAGTTGTAGGGCGCGTAGGCGCACTCCATGCCGACGGTCAGCACGCCGTCCTCCACGCCGGTGGAGCCGGAAACGGAGGTCTGCGCGCCGTCGGAGCTGCTCTGCGAGCCGCAGGCGCACAGCGCCAGCGCCATGGCCAGCGACAGCAGCAGGGGGAGAATTCTCTTCATGTTCATGTCTTTCTTGTCCTTTCTGAGATGAAGTGTTCGGCGCTCTGTCCGCGCCGGGGACAAAAAAAGAACCGCCTTCGGAGGCGGTCCATGGAACATGTGAAGCAACAGCCCGCAGTAAAACGGGGCCGGCTCCATACAGCCATTGATAGCACTCCACAAAAACTTGTGACAGTCCGGCAGATGTTCTCTGCCGACCCAGCACCGGGCAAGCCAGGCCGCTTGTCCGGAACTTCGGCGGTCTCCCCTTTCTCCGACGGCGGCAGCCTGGCCTTGCCGACGGGTACTGATGAATCCCGCGCCTCTATCTCTCAGCGATTCAATTTTCGCGGCTCAGCATAGCACAGGGATCCGCGGCCGTCAACCGATTTTTCGCATCTGCAGAAATTTTTAGCAAAATATCAGAAAATTCGGCCGTCGCACCGTACGATTCTGTGGGGAATGGCGATGGAAATTACTGGAAGGGCCGCTCCGCGGAGCCCGCGGCAAACGCACCTAGTGTGCGGCAATTGTACGCACAATTCTTGCGTTTTTCCGCGCCGCATGGTACACTCTTAAGGAGAAAACAACGGCAGGCCGCGCCGTCCGCTTTGCGCGGCCCAGTTCAATACAAGGAGTCGGTTATCACATGAGCAAAATCATCGCTGACGCGCTTTTCCCCCACATCACGAAAACGCCCGCGGAGTTCGAGACAAAGTATCCGCCGCGCGCCGCCGCGTGCACCACGCGCTTCGCCCCCAGCCCCACGGGCTTCATGCACATCGGCGGGCTGTATACGGCGCTGCTGAACTGTCTCGTCGCCCGTGAAAAGGACGGCGTGTTCCTCCTGCGCATCGAGGACACCGACCAGAAGCGGCAGGTCGAGGGCGGCGTGTCGGAGATCATCTCCTCGCTGCGCGACTTTGACATCCGCTTCGACGAGGGTCCCGCGAACGAGGCGGAGGACTACGGTGGCTACGGCCCCTACCGCCAGTCCCTGCGCCGGGAGATCTATCAGACCTACGCCAGGGATCTCGTCGAGCGGGATCTCGCCTATCCGTGCTTCTGCAGCGAGGAGGAGCTGCAGGCTCTGCGTGAGCAGCAGGAGCAGGCCGGTGAGCCGCAGAAGGGCTACTTCGGCAAGTGGGCCGTCTGGCGTGACCAGCCGGACGAGCGCGTGCTCGAAAAGCTGCAGGCGGGCGAGCCCTATGTCATCCGCCTGAAGTGTGACGGAAAGCTCGGCACGTTCCGCACGTTCCATGACGAGCTGCGCGGCGACATCTCCATGCAGGAGAACATCCTCGACTTCGTTATCATCAAGCGCGACGGACTGCCGACGTACCACTTCGCCCACGTCATCGACGACCACCTCATGCGCACGACCGACGTAATCCGCGCCGACGAGTGGCTCTCGTCGCTGCCGGTACACGTCCAGATGTTTGAGACGATGGGCTTCCCCGTCCCGCGCTACACGCACCTCAGCCCGATCATGAAGCTCGAGGAGAAGGAGGGCGGCTCCGTCTCCCGCCGCAAGCTCAGCAAGCGCAAGGATCCCGAGGCCCGCGTACGCTACTATGACGAGGTCGGCTATCCCATCGCCGCCGTCACGGACTATCTGCTCACCATCAGCAGCGCCGACTATGAGCCGTGGCGCGCCGAGCACATGGACGAGCCCGTCACGGCCTTCCCGCTCGACATCACAAAGACCGGCGCTGCTGGGGCGCTCTTCGACTTCAATAAGCTCGCGAGCGTCGCGCGCAGCCGCGTCGCTCACATGACTCAGGATGAGGTTTTTGCCGCCGTCTCCGACTGGGCCGCGCGCTATCAGCCCGCCCTGCTCGAGGAGATCCGGCGCGATGAGGCGCGCTTCCGCGCGTCGATCGACCTCTGGCACGAAAACCGCATGGACGTTGCCAAGTGGTCGGATCTGATGGAGATGTACCCCTATCTCTATGACCGCACCTACCGCATCGCGGACGAGCCCGTGCCGGAGAAGTTCGGGAATCACCGCGCCTTCATCCCCGGCATCCTGCAGGCGTATCTGGAGGGCTTCGACTACGGTGACGATTCGTCCGTCTGGTTCGAGAAGCTACGCACCATCGCGACCTCCTTCAACTACGCCGCCAAGACCGGCCCCTATAAGAAGCACCCGGAGAACTACAACGGCTCCATCGCCGACGTGTCGTCCTTCGTCCGCTTCGCGCTGACGGGGCGGCTGAACGCCCCCGACCTGCACGGGATTATCCATGTGCTCGGCGAGGAGGAGTCCACTGCCCGCGTCCGCGCGTTCTGCGAGCGCATACAGGGGTAATTGATTTTCCGCAGCATATGCAAACGGACGGAAGCTCTCGCTTCCGTCCGTTTTTTTCGGCGGTGGAAAATTGGCGGGGCATGCTCCTTGTGTTTTGGCGCGCTTTTGGCTACTTTTCCCGCGCGGGAAAGTAACCCGCCGGAGGCACGGACAAGCCGATTCCATCACCACTCCCCGCCAGAACAAAAACCAGCAGGGGACAGCCCAAGGCTGTCCCCTGCTCAGTCTTCAAAAAGTCTCACAGAGTTCGCGGCTCTGGGGCCGCGAATAAAATCCAATCCGTTTTTTGCGGCGGCGTGTACGTCGCAAAAAACTCTTTGCGCGGAGTCGGAGTGTCGCAGGCTGGCTAAAGCCAGTCAAGGCACGGAGCGCAACGTAAACTTTTTCTCCAAAAGAGCCCGGCTCTTTTGGAGAATTTTTAATACCGCCGGATCACCGCGTCCACGCGGCCCATGAGGACGGCCTCGCGTCCGTCGATGGGCTGGTAATTCTCGTTCTCCGGCAGGAGCCACACCTCGCCGCCGCGGCGCTGCAGGCGCTTGACGGTCGCCTCCTCGCCGAGGAGGGCGACGACAATCTCGCCGTTGTTGGCCGTTTTCTGCTGGTGGACGACGACGAGGTCACCCGGCAGAATGCCCGCGTTGATCATCGACTCGCCCCGCACGCGCAGCGCGAAGAACTCGCCCGGCCGTCCGCCGGTGTCGAAGGTCAGATAGTCCTCGATGCACTCCTGCGCCAGAATGGGCGAACCGGCCGCGACGCTGCCGACCACCGGCACCTGATCCTCGCGCGGGAGGGGATTTGTCAGCGTGATGGCGCGGCCTTTGCCCGCCTCCTTGCCAATCACGCCGAGCTCGGCCAGATGCTTGAGGTGAAAATGCACCGTCGAGGGCGACTTCAGCCCCACGGCGTCGCCGATCTCGCGCACGGAGGGGGGATACCCCTGCTCGCGGATCGTCTCGGCGATATAGTCATAGATGCGCTGCTGCATCCGGGTCAGCTTTTCCATCGTTTCTGCTCCTTTTCCGCCTGTGATCGGTGGATTCCTTCCAATATACTCTGAGTATACCACGCCCCTGTGCAAATTGCAACGTTTGTTCTAAACTTTTCCGCATTTGCGCGCGTCTGCCGCCAAATCACCATTTGTCAAGCCATGGGGAATATGTTATAATATTTCAGTTCAGACGCCGCCGGTGCGCCGCGCGCGAAAGTTTAACAGAATATTCAGGAAACGCGCGCCAAACCGGCTATAATAGATAGAGAATAAACATTCAGCGGGAGGATTTCCTATGGCACGCAACATTTTGGTGGTGGAGGACGACCGGAATATCTCCGATCTCATCCGTATGTATCTGGACAAGGAGGGCTTCGAGGTCCGTATCGCCTATGACGGCGGCAAGGCCGTGGAAGAGTTTGAAAAGCAGAAGCCGGATCTGGTGCTGCTCGATATCATGCTCCCCGTACTCGACGGCTGGGGCGTGTGCGCGAAGATCCGCGAGAAGGCCAAGACCCCGATCATCATGCTCACCGCCAAGGGCGACGTGGGCGACCGCATCACGGGTCTGGAGATGGGCGCGGACGACTACATCGTCAAGCCCTTTGAGATGAAGGAGCTGATGGCGCGCATCAACGCGGTGCTGCGCCGCAGCGAGATCCCCGACGACACAAAAAAGCGCCTGACCTTTGACAAGCTCGTCATCGACCTCGACAGCTACGAGCTGATCGTCGACGGCAAGAAGATCGACACGCCCCCGAAGGAGCTGGAGCTGCTGTACCACCTCGCGTCCACGCCCAACCGCGTCTACACGCGCAACCAGCTGCTCGACGAGGTGTGGGGCTTTGACTATTTCGGCGACAGCCGCACCGTGGACGTCCACATCAAGCGCCTGCGCGAGAAGGTGGAAAACGTCTCCGACCAGTGGGAGCTCAAGACGGTCTGGGGCGTGGGCTATAAGTTTGAAGTCAAATGAAAACGATGTCTGCATCCCTGAAAAAGCGCTTTGGCAGTCTCTACTGGCAGCAGTTTTTCCTGACAGCCGGGATGGTGCTGCTGACGATGCTGCTGCTCGGCGTGTCGTTCTTTGCGCTGAGCTATAACTACACCGTCTCGGAAAAGCGCGACGAGATGAACGAACGCGCGAAGCTCATGGCCAGCGTCTCCGTCCCGTTTCTCGAGGCAGCGGACAGCGGCCAGTCGGACGATCAGGAGGAGAACCTGATGAGCATGGCGCGCGTGGCATCCATGGTCTCGAACGTCAACTTCCTCATCGGCGACGCAAACGGCAACATCCTGCTCACCACGGACGAGCAGTTCGTGAACAAAACGATTACCCTGCCCGCGGACGTCACGCAGCAGATCGTGAGCGAGGGCTGCTACGAGGGGCGGACGCGTCTGGGGTCCATGTACCAGCTCAAGCAGTACGTCGTCGGCGTCCCGGCGGTGGACTCGCAGTCCGGTGAGCTTGTCGGCATCATCCTCGCCGTGATGGAAAACCGCTCGCTCATGCAGATGTGGCGCTCGTTTATCGGGCTGTTCTTCATGACCTCGGCCATCATTCTGTTGATTGCCTTCGTCGTCAGCTCGCTGACGTCCATGCGCCAGATCCAGCCCATCCGCGAGATGGTGCAGGCCACGCGCGCCTACGGCAGCGGCGAGTTTGACGTGCGCATGCAGGACAGCGACCGAACCGACGAAATCGGTGAGCTGGCCGCGTCCTTCAACGCGATGGCGGATTCGCTGCAGGAAACGGAGCGCCAGCGCCGCGACTTCATCGCGAACATCTCCCACGAGCTGAAAACGCCCATGACGACCATCGCCGGCTATACCGACGGCATCCTCGACGGAACGATCCCGCCCGAACGCGAGCGGCAGTATCTGCAGATCATCTCCGACGAGAGCCGCCGTCTCTCGCGCCTTGTGCGCCGCATGCTCGACATCTCCCAGATTCAGTCGAAGGAGATGAAGAAGGAGGAGTTCGACCTCTGCGAAAGCATGCGCCTGGCGCTTCTGTCCATGGAGCAGAAGATCAACGAGCGCGGGCTTGACGTCGACGCCGACATCCCGGAGGACTCCGTCATGGTGCTCGGCGACAATGACCTTATCACGCAGGTGATCTATAACCTGCTCGAAAACGCCACGAAGTTCGCCACCCCCGGCTCAAAGCTCTATCTGGGTCTTTCCACCGGGGCGGAGACGGCGGTCGTGACCGTCCGCAACCACGGCAGCACCATCCCGCCGGAGGAGATCCCGCTCCTGTTCGAGCGGTTCCACAAGTCGGACAAATCCCGCAGCGCCGACAAGGACGGCTACGGGCTGGGGCTTTACGTCGTCAAGACGATTCTGGCCCAGCACAAGGAAAAAATCACGGTGACAAGCGAAAACGGCCTCACGTCCTTCAGCTTCACCGTCCACCTCGCGCAGAATCCGCGTAATTATTGAGAGGAAGCATGCCCATGAATGAGGACAACCGCGAAAACCGCAACTGCCCGGACGAGCCGCAGGAGATTGTCTCCTGGTACCGGTGCGACGACGAGCCGCAGGAGGTCGTGTGCAGCTATCAGCACGACGAGCTCCTCCCCGGCCATGCCCGACCGCAGAGCGCGCCCCCGCAGAAGCAGCAAAAGAAGAAAAAACGGCTCGGCCTGTGGATTTTCCTGGGCTGCCTTGCGGCGATTGCCGTCGCCGTGGGGATCGGGCTCGCCGTCTCCGGTGGGTCTGACGCGCCGGGCGGCGACCTTCCCGAGGACGGCTCGGCCAGCAGCATCATCGACATTTTTCAGGACAAGCAGACGAGCATCCCCCGCATCGCCGGCGACCCGTCCGTCCGCATGACCTGCGTCGATGCGCAGGGCGGCGAGCTGACGGCGCAGGAGGTCTTCGCCAAGGTCAACCCCG
>USAC01000087.1 GCA_900552475.1 uncultured Eubacteriales bacterium
GCTCCGTCTGGTGCGGGTCGGCGGGGCTGCGCTTGGCCTGCGGGCTGACCTCCACGGGGTACATGGTGATGAACGTCGGCTGGATGAGCGTGGACTCGACCTTCTGGTCAAACGTCTCATACAGGGCGTTGCCCCAGGTGTGGGCGACGCCGTCCATGTCGACACCGACGCTCTTTGCCAGCGCCACACCGGCGTCCGCGTCGCCCTCGATGGCCATGAAGTCGGCCCCGGTGACGTTCTTAACCGCGTCGGCCATGGTCACGCGCTTCCACGAGGGGGTGAGGTCGATCTGGTGGCCCAGCCACTCGATCTGGTAGGTGCCGAGGATCTCCTTGGCCGCGCCGGTCAGGATACCCTCGAGGATATCCATCATGCCGTCGAGGTTCGTGTACGCCTGATACAGCTCGCAGGTGGTGAACTCAGGGTTGTGCTTGGTGTCCATGCCCTCGTTGCGGAAGATGCGGCCGACCTCATACACGCGCTCGAGACCGCCGACGATCAGGCGCTTGAGGTGCAGCTCCGTCGCGATGCGCATATACATGTCGATATCGAGGGTGTTGTGGTGGGTGATGAACGGGCGCGCGTTCGCGCCGCCGGCGATGGGGCTGAGAACGGGCGTCTCCACCTCCATGAAGCCGAGCCCGTCGAGATAGCGGCGCAGGAAGGCGACAAACTTGCTGCGGATCTCGAAGTTGCGCTTGCTCTCGGGGTTCATGATCAGGTCGACATAGCGGCGGCGGTAGCGCAGCTCCTTGTCGGTCAGGCCGTGGAACTTCTCGGGCAGCGGCTGCAGGGACTTGCTGAGGAGGGTGATGTCATGGGCGCGGACGCTCATCTCGCCCTTCTGCGTGCGGAACACGTCGCCGCGGACGCCGACGATGTCGCCGATGTCGCACTTCTTGAACGCGTTATAGACGGCCTCGTCCATCTCGTCCTTGCGGGCGTAGATCTGAATGCGGCCGGACTTATCCTGCAGGTCGCAGAAGGAGACCTTGCCCATGCCGCGCTTGCTCATCAGGCGGCCGGCAACGTGGACCTCGGTGCCCTCGAGCACGTCGAAGCTGTCCTTGATCTCCTGCGCGTGGTGGGTGACGTCGTACTTCGTGATGTGGAAGGGGTCGTGTCCCTCGTCCTGCAGCGCCTTGAGCTTCTCGCGGCGCACCTGCAGGATCTGACTCAGATCCTGCTGTTCGTTCTGCTCGTTATTTCTTGTCTGCTCTGCCATAGTGCAGTTTCACTCCTTGTGTAGTTGTTAGCGTTCGATCTTGTCGACGCGATAGTGAATGACGCCCTTCGGCGCCTCGACGTTCACCTCGTCGCCCATCTTCGCTCCCATGAGGGCCTTGCCGAAGGGGGAATCCTCGGACACGGCACGGGCCATGACGTCCGCCTCCTGCGTGCCGACGATGCGGTACTCGGGCAGCTGCTTACCGTTATCGAGGTTCGTCACCGTCACGAGACAGCCGATGGAGATCTTGTCCGAATCAATCTCGGACTCGTCCACGATCACGGCATGGAGAAGAATCTCCTCCAGCTCGGCGATGCGGGAATAGAGTTTGCCCTGCTCGTTTTTGGCCTCGTCATACTCGCTGTTTTCGGACAGGTCGCCGAAGCCGCGGGCCTCTTTAATCAGTTCCGCAATTTCATCCGCGCGGGTCGTTTTGCTGTAGTCGAGCTCTTTTTTCAGCTCATCATACCGAGCCTGGCTCATTTTGAATTCTTTCACCATGCTGCTACATCCTTTCCTATGAACCTGCGGCTTTTGCCGCTTGATATACCGATAATTATAATATGGCACATTGCATTATAGAGAGTTTCCCGCGGCCTGTCAAGCGTTGTGTTGCACAGATTTCACGCCAATGGCCGCAATCGGGAGCTTTCCCGCCTGAAAAAGTGCACAGAGCAGGCGGCCGTCCGGCGGGAGCGGGCCGAGCGTGGGCGCATACGCCGCCGAGAGTGCGTATTCCACCGACTGCCGCGCGCGGCAGCCGGTGCCGAGAAAGAGCGCGGGCGCGCTGCCCTTGCGCTCGCCGAAGCAGACCTCCGCATCCGGGGACGCCCCGCCCGCGCACAGGCCGAAGCGGCGGCGCAGGTAATCGCTCAGGTCCTCCTGCCCCGCTCCGACGTCGAGCAGGAGCCTGCGCGCGGCATGCGCGAGCTCCTCTGCCGCGGCATACACCGCGGGCGACGCCGCCGGGGCCGAGAGCAGCACCGCCGGGATCCGCGCACCGTCCTCCGCCCCCGTCAGGGCGCGCAGAAGCGGCGTGAGCAGCGCGCGGCGCAGCGCCGTCTCGTCCGGGTCGGCGATGCCGCATAACGCCGCACGCGGCGTGAGCGCGTCCGGCAGGATGGCGCAACGGACATCCCCCGCCCGCCGCAGCCGCCGGAGCGTGCGCAGCACCCGCCGCGCCGGGACATCCCGTGCCGTGAGATACAGCACCGGCAGTCCGCACGGGCACAGCAGTTCCGTCTGCACGCATCCCCACCGCCCCGGCGTCCAGTCCACATACGTCAGCAAAAAAATCCCCTCCCGCCCAGTGTACGGAGCGGGAGGGGGAAGTATGCGGGATTTTACCAGTACCGGATGTACCCCGGCAGGTAGGGCAGCGGGTCGATGCGGGTGCGGTTGACCCAGATTTCATAGTGGACGTGCGGGCCGGTAGACGCGCCCGTGGAACCGCACAGGCCGATAACCTCGCCCTGCGAGACGGTCTGGCCGACGCTGACAAGGCGCTTGCTCATGTGGCCGTAGAGCGTGTAGTTGCCGCCGCCGTGGTCGATCTGAACGTAGTTCCCATAGCCGCCCGCGTCATACGACGAGACGATGACCGTACCGGCCTTGGTGGCATAGATGCTGCTTCCGTAGCTCGCGCCGATGTCGACGCCCTTGTGGTTCGTCGAGCCAATGCCGCCGGGGGACGTGCGCTTGCCAAAGGGCGAGGTGATGTACCTCGCACTGCACGGCCAGATGTAATCACCGCTCGTCGCGGGGGTGGATGGCGTCTCCTGGCGGTTCTTAATCTCCTGCTCGATGCGGTCGGCGGAGGCCTCCTCGGCCGCGGCCATCTTCTGCATCTGGGAGGCGTCGGTGGAGAGCTGCTCATAGAGCTTGTCGGCCTCGGCGCGCTGCTCGGCGAGCTCCGCCTGCCGCGTCTCAAGCTCGGACTTCTGGCTCTCGAGGTTGTCCTTATCGGACTGGATCTGCGCGCGCAGATCCTGCAGCGTCGCGATGACGCTCTTGTCGTGCTCGGCGACCTCGTTGACAAAGTCGATCCGGCTCAGCAGATCCGTAAAGCTCGACGCCTTGAACAGCACCGACCAGTACGAGAGCGTGCCGCGCTCCTCCTCGCTGCGCACCTGCTCGCAGAAGAGCTCGTACTGCGCCTCTTCCTTCTTCTGGTTCTCGGCCAGCTCGCTCTCGAGCGCGGTAATCTGGGCGCTGGCGTTGTCGATCTGCGACTGCAGCAGATTATTCTGCTCGTCGAGGACGTTCTTCTGGGCGAGGGCGTCGGCCTTGCTGCTCTGCAGCTCGGAGAGCTGCTTTTTTAGCTCGGCGAGTCTGGCCTTGGACGCCGCGGCCTGATCCTGCAGCTCGGAGAGCGTCGCGGCCTCGGCCGTCTCCGCCCCGCCGGGGGCGACGGCGATGATCGAAACCGTCATCAGCGCGGCGAGGAGCATGCAGAAAAGTCGTTTCATGGGTTTCTTCATAGGATCCTCCTTTTTTACACCTGCAGGAACTTGCGGATGGCCGTCAGGCTGCCGCCGACGCCGACGAGGATGCCGACACCGCCGAACACCACAGCCACCGGCAGCCAGATCTTCTGGAAGGCGACAACCTTCAGCAGCTGGAGCGTGTCGGAATTGGCGATGCCCTGCGCGACGCCCGCGTACAGGAGCCACTGCAGGAAGAACGCGACGATCGCGCCGCACAGGCCGATGAGCAGACCCTCGAACACGAAGGGCCAGCGGATGAAGCCGTTCGTCGCGCCGACCATCTTCATGATGGCGATCTCATCGCGGCGATCGAACGTGGTGAGCTTGATGGTATTGGAGATGATGAACACCGACACCACGAGCAGAATCGCGATCAGCGCGGCGCTGATGACGCTCGCGATGTTGCGCACGGTGATAAAGCCGTTGGAGACGGCCTCGTCGGCGCGGATCTTCACGATGCCGGGGATCTGCTCGAGCGCATCGGTCGTCTGCTTCATCTGGTTCAGATCCGTCAGGTGCAGGACGAAGCGGTGGCGGAAGATGCTCGCGTCGAGGTCGGAGTATAGATCATTCTCGTCATACTGCTCAACATAGGTGTCGCGCGCCTGCTCGCGTGAGACGAATGTGCAGTCCGCCACGTTCGGCACACTCTCGAGCTGCGGCTGCAGGGCGCGCGCCTCCTCCTCGGAGAGGTTCTCGTCGACAAAGGCGAGCACCGCGTTCTCCCGCTGCAGATCCTTCAGGTTCTCGTTGGCGTTGTAGGCCACGAGGGTAAACGTCCCCATAATCAGCAGGCAGGCCACCGTGATGCCGATGGCCGCAAAGGACATAAAGCCGTGGGAGAACATGTTCTTGACGCCCTCCCGGAAGAAATATTTAAAATTGTGTCTCATTCCGCCACCTCATAAGTTCCCATGCCGGAGCCGGCGACCACGCCGCTGTCGATCATGATGACGCGCTTGTCAAAATGGTTCACCAGACCCTTCTCGTGGGTCACGACGACGACCGTCGTCCCCAGCGCGTTGATGCGCTCGAGCAGGGTCATGATCTCCAGCGAGCGGTTCGGGTCGAGGTTGCCGGTCGGCTCGTCGGCGACGATCGTGCTGGGGTTGTTGACAAGGGCGCGGGCGATGGCGACGCGCTGCTGCTCGCCGCCGGAGAGCTCGTCCGGATAGCGCTGCCCTTTCCCGGCCAGACCGACCAGATCGAGCACATAGGGGATGCGGTTTTTGATCTCGCGCGGGCTCGCGCCGACGGCGCGCATCGCGAGGCTCAGGTTGTCGTACACCGTTTTCTTGCCGATCAGGCGGAAATCCTGAAAAATTACGCCGATCGTGCGGCGCATGTAGGGGATCTGCTTGTCCGAGATGCGGCTCATGGAGAAGCCGTTGATCATGACGCGGCCCTCCGTGGGAAGGATCTCGCCGGTCAGGAGCTTGATGATGGTGGACTTGCCGGAGCCGGACGGGCCGACGAGGAACACGAACTCCCCGTCCTCTATCGTAAAGGAGATCCCGCGCAGGGCCTCCGTTCCGTTGTCGTATGTCTTGACGACGTCTTTTAAGCGAATCATATCAGTAAAAACCTCTTTCGTTTCCGTAAAACACAATGAAATGCAATATTAAGACAAAGTGCGGCTTTATTCCACATATAAACTTATTATATACAAAAGGTTACATAATGGCAAGAGGAAAGATTTTAAAAATTCATGAATTCCGCGCACCCCTCCCCCGCCCTCTTTGGCAGAAGACGCAAAAATTATTCGCCGATTGCGGGCTTTTTGATGCTTTTTTCGGTTGACAAACGGCAAAAGTGCGGGTAAAATATCGCCTATAGAGCATATCTGCGATGATGGGGATCAGTAGCGCCTGTTTCCGTGCCAAGAGAGCCGCCGTTTGGTGAAAGGCGGACACAAGGCAGGCCGCGAATATCACCCCGGAGCTTCCGGCTGAAACGACAGTAGGCACGGACGGCGGAGGGCCGTTACCTTCCCTCGCCCACGGTTGGTGGGGCCGAGCGGCCGGCTGCTGTACAGCCGGCAACGAGAGTGGTACCGCAGAGGTTATTGCGCCTTTGTCTCTTCGGGAGACAGGGGCGTTTTTTGTTTTGCTGATAAACGGAATATAACGATAAAAGGAGACGCATTATGGAGTACAAAAAGACACTGAACATGCCGAAATCCGGCTTCCCCATGCGCGCGGGTCTGCCCAAGCGCGAGCCGGACATGCTCAAGCACTGGGAGGAGATCGACCTCTACCATGAGCTGCTGAAAAAGAACGACGGTAAGCCCCGCTTCAGCCTGCACGACGGCCCTCCGTTCTCGAACGGCGCGCTGCACATGGGCCATGCGCTGAACAAGTCCATCAAGGACTTCATCACCCGCAGCTACGCCATGCGCGGGTACTATACCCCCTATATCCCCGGCTGGGATAACCACGGCATGCCCATCGAGAGCGCCATCATCAAGCAGAACAAGCTCAACCACAAGGCCATGAGCGTGGCGGACTTCCGCACCGCCTGCCACGAGTTCGCCGACCACTATATCGACGTGCAGCGCGAGGGCTTCAAGCGCATGGGCGTCGTGGGCGACTGGGAGCACCCCTATAAGACGATGGATCCCGGTTTCGAGGCGCAGGAGGTCCGCGTGTTTGGCCAGATGTATAAGAAGGGCCACATCTACAAGGGTCTCAAGCCCGTCTACTGGTGCCCGCACGACGAGACGGCACTGGCCGAGGCGGAGATTGAGTATAAGGACGTTCCCTGCACCACCGTCTATGTGAAGTTCCCCATGCACGACGATCTGGGCAAGCTGCCCCATCTGGATCACAGCAAGCTGTACTTCGTGATCTGGACGACCACGATCTGGACGCTCCCCGGCAACCTCGCCATCGCCCTGCACCCCGACGAGAGCTACGCTGTCGTCAAGGCGCCGAACGGCGAGATGTATATCGTGGCCGAGGCGCTGGTCGAGAAGGTCATGAAGATCGGCGGCTTCGACAGCTACGAGACCGTGGAGACGCATCCCGGTTCCTTCTTCGAGAACATGCTCGCAAGCCACCCGTTCCTGCCCAAGACGAGCCGCCTTGTGCTGGCGGACTACGTCACCATGGATTCTGGTACCGGCTGCGTCCACACGGCGCCCGGCTTCGGTGCGGACGACTATCTGACGTGCAAGCGCTACGGCATGGACATGATCGTCCCCGTCGACGATCAGGGCAGGCACACCGCCTACGCCGGCAAGTACGAGGGCATGGCGACCGATGAAAGTAACCCCGTCATTCTGCAGGACATGAAGGACAGCGGCGC
>USAC01000088.1 GCA_900552475.1 uncultured Eubacteriales bacterium
AAGTTCATGGTGCCCCCCAGGGTATCTTCCTTCTCGAACAGCGTCACATCGAAGCCTCGCTTTGCCAGGGTCACAGCGCTCTGCATACCGGCGGGGCCGCCGCCGATGACGACAACTACACGGCCCGCCCCATCCTGTTCCGGGACAAGAGGATAGACACTCTCGTAGCCCACACGGGGATTCAGTGCGCACTTGACAGGCAACTGCGCGTAAAGCTGTTCGCGGCAGTACATACAGCCGATACATTTGCGGATACCTGCCACATCACCCTTGGCAGCCTTTTTCATGAAGAAGGGGTCGGCGATCAGGGCGCGGCCCAGGGCCACGAAATCGCACAGGCCTTTTTCCAGTGTCTCCTCGGCTACCAGCGGGTCCTTGATGGTGTTGGTGGCGATCAGGGGGATGGAGATGGCCTCCTTCACGGCGCGGGTAACATGTGCTTTCCAGAAGGAGTCGTAGGAGTAGGGCTCGCAGTTGGCATCGGCATTAAAGTTATTGCCATTGGACATATTTAGTGCGTCGGCACCAGCGGCCTCCAGCACCCGAGCGATAGCGGGGGCATCTTCCACGGTGCGGGTCTTGGGGATGTGGGGGGTGAACTCGTCGCCGCAGAAACGAACGGATACGGGGAAATCTCTTCCCAGACGGGCCTTGATGCCCTGGACAATCTCGGTGTAGATGCGCAGGCAGTTCTCAATACTGCCGCCGTATTCGTCGGTGCGGTCATTATAATAGGGGCTGAGGAATTGGTGGAGCAAGTAGCCGTGACTACCGGCCAGCTCTACGCCGTCAAAGCCAGCCTTTTGGGCACGGACAGCGGCATCAACGAAGCGCTGTTCCACGATTTTGATTTCCTCGACCGTCATCTTGTGAGCAGAGGGCCCACCGGGAGCTACAGGCACCTCGCTGACGGCCCAGGCCTTGCCGGCTGCGGTAGGGGCGCTTTTGGCGCCGTAGTGGTGCAGCTGGACAAAGCAGCGGCAGTCGTACTTGTGGATGGCCTCGGTCAGGGGTTGGAAGGAGGCGGTGTACTTGTCACTAGCCAGAGACATCTGCAAATTCCATGGCTTATTGTTCACCTCGTCCACATTCACACCTTCGACGATAATCAGGCCCACGCCGCCCCGGGCACGCTCTTCATAATAGGCGATAGCCTTTTCGCCGGCATAACCCAGATGTTCGCCGTACATCATCTGCATGGGGGCCAGTACAGCACGGTTCTTGATGGTCAGTTTACCGATCTTGCCGGGAGTAAAGAGTTTATCCATCGTGCTTTCCTCCTAAAATAATTACTTACCCAGCAGTTCGGCGCAGGCCTCGCCCAGCAGCTTCATACCTTTCTCGATGATCTCGTCGGTGCTGTTGGAGTAGTTCAGGCGCACGGTATGGACGCCGCGGTCTATCTCATAGAAGGGATCGCCGGGGCAGATGGCCACGCCCTTGGCAAGAGCGGCGCGGTACAGGTCAACAGATGTGATGCTGTCGGGCAGGGTGGCCCACAGGAACATGCCGCCCTCGGTGGGGGTGAAGGTCACGCCCTCAGGCAGATACTTGCGCATACAATCCATCATCAAGTTGGCCTTGGCGCGGTAGAGCTCCTTGGTCTTTTCGATGTGGGCGTCCACATCGTTGTCCTGGAGGTACTGGGCCAGCACCAGCTGGGAGAAGATGCTGGTGTGCAGGTCGGCGGTGGACTTGTAGCTCAGCAGCTTGGCCTTCAGTTCCTTGTTGCGGACGCAGACCCAGCCGATACGCATACCGGGGGCCACGATCTTGGAGAAGGTACCCAGCATGCAGCACTGCTCGCCCAGCTCCTTGCCGAAGCTGTCGGTGGCCTCGCCGGCGAAGCGCAGCTCGCGGTAGGGATTATCCTCGATGAGCAGGATGTCGGTACCCTTCAGGATCTCAACCACCTTGTCGTGGACTTCCTTGGTGTAGCTCAGGCCGGTGGGGTTCTGGAAGTTGGGGATGACATAGATGAACTTGGCGTCGGGGTTGGCCTTGACGGTCTCAGAGAGCTTCTCGCAGTCGATGCCGTCGGGGTTCATCTGGACGGGGATGATCTTGGGGTCGAACATGTGGAAGGACTGCAGGGCCACTAGATAGGTGGGATTTTCCACCAGGACCTTGTCGCCGGGGTCGATCATGCACACGCCCAGCATGGCCAGGGCCTGCTGCGAGCCGTTGGTGATGATGATATCGTCGGCCGCCACATCGTAGACGCCCATGGTCTCGTAGCGCTTGGCGATCCATGCGCGCAGGGCGGGCAGGCCCTGGGTGCCGCTGTACTGCAGTGCCTGGACGCCGTTTTCGGCCAGAACCTTGGCGGTAGCCTTCTCCATGGCCTCCACGGGGAAGGACACCGGGTTGGGCAGGCCGCCGGCGAAGGAGATCAGATCGGGAGAGGCAGCGGCGGCCAGGATGCTGGCGGTGAACTCACCCTGGAAGTCGGGGCGCATGATTTTTTCGGACATGTGCACAGTCATAAGCAATTCCTCCTAATGTATGAAAGATTATTAAAAGTAGAGCGTGAAATTAGATTGCTAATCTAATTTTATCAGTTCCACTCGCACTTGTAAAGAAAAAATGATACCTGATAAGAAAATCGGAGTATTACACAGTGGAAGGAGCCATATTTCAGCAAGACTGCTAAAAAGTATTTCCCACTTGAAATTTATTGTGCTGAGTGATAATATTGAATCGATTATATATTTCATGAGGTAGGAACATGGCTGCAACTATGACAAAACGGCAGGAAAAGAGCCGTACCAATTATAACGCCGTATTGGACACCTCAATAGTCCTTTTCAATAAAAAAGGGTATAAGGACACTACAATAAAGGACATCTGTGAAGCGACCGGGCTTTCCAATGGTTCGGTCTACCATCTTTTCCGTAACAAGGATGACATTCTGCGGCATATTTACGAGCGGGATATCAACATATCCATCGGACTCACGCAGGATTTAGAACAAAAAGTGCAGGATCCTTATCACTACCTGCTAAACTTCATGCTTGATATTCAGAGGCTCTGGGAAAAGACAGGGCCCATGCTGTTGAGCAACAAGTCTCACTGGACCACCTCGCGTACCACCTTGGGATGCAGCCCCATTCAGCGAGAAGAATTACACACTTTTATCACTTTGGCAAAAGAGCGCGGCACCATTGCTAACACCTCTGATCCGGCTACTTTGGTTGAGTTTTTGTTTACTATGCAGCGCGGCATCCTGTACGGGTGGATCATCCGTGACGACTTTGACATGGATATGTATGCCAAGACCTTTTGGCCTCCTGTAATCCGTGCACTCATCAGTGGTGAGATCAGCTTTTGATTGAGATTGCAGGTTATTCTGCTAATGTTGCCGCATTTTGGTATATTTCTAAAAAATATAGAATTCTCCCCATGTATATAAAGCATAGTAGCTTAATATACATGGGGATGTTTTACTCACTTCTGCTCCTTTCCCCATTTGCCCTTCTTCTCCTCCGGTGGCCGTCCATTACCTTCGCCCATATCTTTCAGTCGCTGCGCTTCCGCAATCTCCGCTTTCATCTCTGCAATCAGCGTCTTTAGCTTCTCTTCACACTCCTCGCGTGTGTGGGCGTAGACATTGCGGGCGTGTTTTTTACCGTCTGGCCACTTTGGGGAATAGCGTCCTTCAAAGAGGTGGTCGTTGATCTGACTGACGCAGCCGGTGCCGGACCTGCGCTTGCGGCCCACGTAAAAGGTATAATTACCCTTCGATGCGGACAGCAGGTACACCGACCTTCATCGCATAATTTAAATTACTATGTCTATTTTGGAAAAATCCACTGTCATCGACCTCATCAAGACCCGTTCCGCATCCGTTGCCACCATTGCCGGTACCGTTGCCGCCAGCTCCGTCGTTACCACCCTGCTGCGCTGTCCGGGCATCCGGGACGGCGAGAACGAGACCTATACACTGACCAAAGAGGGTGAGAAGCCGGTCTGCTGGGTCGTGGATCGCGCCGCCATCGCCCGGTGCATGGTGGATATGATTGCGGACGAGACGCTTGGCGCAAACGAAAGTCTCGGCATCACAAACGGGAGGGCGTGACGATGAAACAGGTTCTCACTTTAGCGGGAAGCCCCGCCGGAACGGGAACTCCGCCATTCTGAGCGAGAAATTTGCCTGCGGCGCCGCGGAAGCCGGATGCAGCGGCTAAAAAAGCACCCTGCGGGACATCAAAATCCCGCAGGGTGCAATTTACTGTCTGCTTCTTCCGTCCGCGGTGCAGTTTTCCGTCAGACGCTGATCTCCGCGTCCGCCCTGGGCGCGTCCTGCAGCAGCGGCTCATACTCCGCGATGAGCCGCTCGACCTGCTCGGCGCAGCGGCCGGTATAGATCCGCGGATCCATCACCGCGTCGAGCTCCGCGCGCGTCATGCCGAAGGCCGGATCGCCCGCGAGCCGCTCGAGCAGGTCACAGGGCTCCCCCTCCTTCATGCGCGCCGTCGCGGCCATGGAGTGCTGCCGGATTCTCTCGTGCAGCTCCTGACGGTCGCCGCCGCGCTTGACGGCCTCCATCATGATGTTCTCCGTCGCGAGGAACGGCAGATACTCCCGCACGGCGCGATCGACAACCTTCTCGTTCACGCGCAGGCCCGTTGTCACGTTCTGCACAAGCCGCAGCACCGCGTCCGCGCACAAAAAGCCCTCCGGGAGGGAGATGCGGCGGTTGGCGGAGTCGTCGAGCGTGCGCTCGAGCCACTGGGTCGAGGCCGTCATGGGCGCGTTCATCGCGTCGGCCATGAGATAGCGGCTCAGCGAGCAGATGCGCTCGCAGCGCATGGGGTTGCGCTTGTAGGCCATGGCGGACGAGCCGATCTGGTGCTCCTCGAACGGCTCCTCAACCTGCCGGTCGTGCTGCAGCAGGCGGATGTCGCCCGCCATGCGGTACGCGCTCTGACCGATGGCGCTCAGGCAGCTGAGAATCCGGCTGTCGACCTTGCGCGGATACGTCTGGCCGCAGACGGAGAAGCACCTTTCAAAGCCGAAGCGCGCGGCGATGCGGCGGTTCATCTCGTCGATCTTCCCGCCGTCGCCCTCGAAGAGATCCATAAAGCTCGCCTCGGTGCCGGTCGTGCCGCGGCAGCCGAGAAAGCGCATCGTGCCCAGCACGAAGTCCAACTCCTCGAGGTCGGCGCGGAAATCCTGCATCCAGAGCGCCGCGCGCTTGCCGATCGTCACGGGCTGGGCGGGCTGATAGTGCGTATAGCCGAGCGCGGGCGTCGCGGCATAGCGGCGTGCGAAGGCCGCGAGGTTCGCGAGCACCGCCTGCAGCTCGCCGCGCAGATAGCGCAGCGCGTCGCGGTATAGGATGAGATCGGCGTTGTCGGTGACGTAGCAGCTCGTCGCGCCGAGGTGGATGATCCCCGCAGCGGAGGGCGCGGCCTTGCCGTAGGCATAGACGTGCGCCATCACGTCGTGGCGCACCTCGCGCTCGCGCTGCGCGGCCGCGTCATAGTCGATGTCGGTGATGTGCGCGGCGAGCTCGTCGACCTGCGCCTGCGTGATAGGCAGACCCAGCTCATGCTCCGCGCGGGCCAGCTCCACCCAGAGCCTCCGCCATGTCTGAAAGCGCATGTCCGGCGAGAACAGGTGCAGCATATATTTCGATGCGTACCGCGACGCCAGCGGCGATTCATAGACGTCCTTACTCATAGAAAACTCCTCCCACAAGAATTTCTCCCAAAGTCCGCAGGGGCTTTGGGAGAAATGTTTTTTATCGGATAATCAGGCTGTCGCGCTCGGGGCCGACGGAGACGTAGCCGATGTGGCAGCCGATGGCCTGCTCAACATACTCAACATAGCGCCGCGCCGCCTCGGGCAGCTCCTCCCAGCTGCGCGCGCCGGAGATGTCGCACTGCCAGCCGTCCATATACTCGACGACGGGCTTCGCGTCCTGCTGCAGGACGGGGAACGGAAACTCATCCGTCTGCTCACCGCTGAGCTCATAGTGGGCGCACAGGGGGATCTTCTCCATATAGCTCAGCACGTCGAGCTTCGTCAGGGCGATGTTCGTCGCGCCCTGCATCTGCACGCCGTAGCGCGTGGCGACAAGGTCGATCGGCCCGACGCGGCGCGGGCGGCCCGTCTTGGCGCCGTACTCATCGCCCGCCTCTCGCAGCTGCTCGGCCTCCTCGCCGAACCACTCGCACACGAACGGCCCCTCGCCGACGCAGGAGGAATACGCCTTCACCACACCGACCACCTCGTCGATCTTCGCCGTCGGCAGGCCGGAGCCGACGGGGGCATACGCCGCGATGGAGTTCGAGGAGGTCGTATAGGGATAGATGCCGTAGTCGAGGTCGCGCAGCGCGCCGAGCTGCGCCTCGAAGAGGATGGACTTGCCCGCCGCCTGCGCCTCGCGCAGCACGCGGGTCGTGTCGGTGATATAGGGCTTCATGGCCGCGCCATACGTCTCGACCCACTCCATGAGCTCGTCCATCGTATAGCCCTTCGCGCCGTAGACCTTCGTGAGGATCAGGTTCTTCCACTCCAGCAGATCCGCCAGATGCTCGCGCAGGTGCTCCGGGTGCAGGAGCTCGCCGGCCATGACGGTCTTCTTCTGGTACTTGTCTCCGTAGAACGGAGCGATGCCCTGCTTCGTCGAGCCGTACTTCTTGTCCTTCAGGCGCTGCTCTTCGAGCGCATCCAGCTCCCGGTGCCACGGCAGCAGGAGCGAGGCGCGTTCGCTGATCTTCAGGTTCTCCGGCGTGATGGCGACGCCCGCGGCGCGGACGGTGTCCATCTCGCTCTTGAGGTTCTCCAGATCGACGGCGACGCCGTTGCCGAGGATGTTCACAACACCGCTGCGGAAGATGCCGGACGGCAGCAGATGGAGGGCGAACTTGCCCAGCTCGTTTACGACCGTGTGGCCCGCGTTGCCGCCGCCCTGATAGCGCACGACCACGTCAAAGCGCTGCGTCAGATAGTCGACCATGCGGCCCTTGCCCTCGTCGCCCCAGTTGATACCTACAATTGC
>USAC01000089.1 GCA_900552475.1 uncultured Eubacteriales bacterium
TTCAGCATTCCGCACAGCCCCGGACTTTCGGTCGGTGCCCGCAAGGGTTGGCCGGGGGGAGGAAGGGGTTGGAGGTAAAAACCAAAAATCAAAGGAGTAATGAACAAACATGGCAAATCAGAACGTTGTATCCATGAAGGCGCTGCTCGAGGCCGGCGTGCACTTCGGCCACCAGACCCGCCGCTGGAACCCCAAGATGGCTCCCTATATCTACACCGAGCGCAACGGTATCTACATCATCGACCTGCAGAAGACCGTCAAGAAGCTCGAGGAGGCCTATAACTTCGTGCGCCAGCTGTCCGAGAACGGCGAGTCCCTGCTGTTCGTCGGCACCAAGAAGCAGGCGCAGGACGCCATCCGCGAGGAGGCCACCCGCTGCGGTATGTACTATGTCAACGCCCGCTGGCTCGGCGGCATGATGACCAACTTCAAGACCATGCGCACCCGTGTCGACCGCCTGAACCAGCTCAAGACCATGCAGGCCGACGGTACGTTCGACATGCTGCCCAAGAAGGAAGTCATCAAGCACATGGGCGAGATCGCCAAGCTCGAGAAGTATCTCGGCGGCGTCAAGGAGATGAAGAAGCTGCCCGGCGCGCTGTTCATCGTCGACACCCGCAAGGAGCGCAACGCCATTGCCGAGGCGCACCGTCTGGGCATTCCTGTTGTTGCCATCGCCGATACCAACTGCGATCCCGATGAGATCGATTATCCGATCCCCGGCAACGATGACGCCATCCGCGCCATCCGCCTGATCTCCTCCATCATGGCCAACGCGATGATCGAGGGCCGTCAGGGCGAGCAGTCCGAAGAGGCTGCCGAGGACAAGGCTGAGTAATTGCCGTTCGGCTGAAACCGCGTAACCCACGGGGCAGGGCGTGTCCCTGCCCCGCTTTTCTTTTGAGATACTAAAATGGAGGAATTTAAAATGGCTTCTTTTACTGCTGCTGATGTAAAGACCCTGCGCGAGATGACGAGCGTTGGTATGATGGACTGCAAGAAGGCGCTGACCGAGTGCGACGGCGACATGGACAAGGCTGTCGAGTATCTGCGCGAGAAGGGCCTGGCCAAGGCCGCGAAGAAGGCTGGCCGTATCGCCGCCGAGGGTATGTCCTTTGCGCTGGTCGAAAACGGTGTCGGCGCCATGGTCGAGGTCAACTGCGAGACCGACTTCTGCGCCAAGAGCGACCTGTTCGTAGCCTTCGTCAAGGACATCGCCAAGGCTGTCGCCGAGAACGCGCCCGCCGATGTCGACGCGCTGATGGCCAGCAAGTATCCCGGCAGCGACCTGACCGTCGCTGAGACCATGCCCGAGAAGGTCATGTCCATCGGTGAGAACCTGCAGATCCGCCGCTTCGTCCGCTTTGAGACGAACACCAGCGTGGGCTATGTCCATGCCGGCGGCAAGATCGGCGTGCTGGTGAATCTGGCTGTCGAGGGCGGCGTGGACGCCACCGAGGTCGGCAAGAACGTCGCCATGCAGATCGCCGCTCTGAATCCCCGCTTCTGGGACAAGACCCAGGTCACCGAGGATGTTCTGGCCGAGGAGAAGAAGATCGCTCTGGCGCTGATGGATTCCGATCCCAAGATGGCCTCCAAGCCCGCGCAGGTCAAGGAGAAGATCGTCATGGGCAAGATGAACAAGTTCTATGAGGAGAACTGCCTGCTGCAGATGGACTTTGTCCGCAGCGACATCTTCCAGGGCACCGTCGAGAAGTATATCGCCGATGCGGCCAAGAAGCTGGGCGGCTCCATCAAGTTCGTCGACGCTGTCCGCTTCCAGACCGGTGAGGGCATCGAGAAGAAGCAGGAGGACTTCGCCGCCGAGGTCGCCGCGCAGATGAACATGGGCAAGTAATTGCACTTTATCCGCGTTTAATTTGCACAAAAAAGCGAGACTGCGAGAGCAGTCTCGCTTTTTTGTGTTCTGGCGGGAGAAGCGGCGGTTTTGCCTCCGGCGGCATACTTTTTGCCAACAGCGGCAAAAAGTATGCAAAAAACGCCGCCAAAACCAAGGTTTTGGATTCCTTTTTCGCCGACAAGTAGGAGTTCGGTAGGACGGTGCCGAAATGTAGTATCGTCTGCCCTGAACACCGTCGTGTCAACCGATTCCCGGCCACTACGTGACCGCCAATCGGGACACTTCCTCGAAACCGCCTCGCTTCATCCGCCGCTGGCGGCGCTTCGGCGATTTCCTGCGCCGCTGCCGCTGATTATTCAAAATATAGAGGGCGTGTTTCTTACGATTTCGGGGCGTCGGGGACGCCGCCCCCCTACGGAGTTTGAAGGAGTTTTCCGGGCGATCGGCGGGCCGATGCCGACATCGGCCCGAACGAAAGAACTGTGCACCCCCTACATTTTGCACCGTCAGCGGCAGCGGCGCAAACGCAGAGACGATGCTACATTAAGGCCCCTTGCAAAGCACTCTCAAACGTGGGCCCCGCACCACAACCCCCTCCCCGGGGGGGGGCGCGCCACGGTATTCTAAACCCGCTGTTTTTGGCGGCGTTCTTTGGTTACTTTCTTTCGCCGAAGAAAGAAAGTACCCCGCCGGAGGCACAGCAGCCTTGCCGCGCGCCGAAAAGGGGAAAAAGTGCTTGCAACTTGGGGCGTGATGAAATATAATGTCATTATCTGTGTAAATTCCATGTAAAACTGCCGTATCTGTCTGTGGAGCGCCGGGGCGCTGCGCCGCGCTCCCGCTTTTTGCGTCAAAATCCGGGTGCGGCATGATGAAGGAGAACGACTATGAGACTGTACATTGATCCGGGCACGGGCAGCATGCTCTTTGCGATCCTGATCGGAATCATCGGGGCGCTGAACTACCTGCTCAAGTCCTGGATCGTCAAGCTCCGCTTTATTCTGAGCGGCGGCAAGAAGGTGGAGGGGGACACGGAGAAGCTTCCGTTCATCATCTTCTCGGACGACAAGCGGTACTGGAATGTGTTCGAGCCCGTCTGCCGCGAGCTGAACCGGCGCGGGATGGACGTGGTATACATGACCGCCTCCGCCGACGACCCCGCCATAAATAACCCCTATGAACACATCAAGGGGCAGTTCATCGGCGACGGCAACAAGGCCTTCGCGAAGCTGAACTTCCTCAAGGCGACGATGGTGCTCTCGACGACGCCGGGGCTGGACGT
Source organism: uncultured Eubacteriales bacterium (assembly GCA_900552475.1). Lineage (GTDB taxonomy): Bacteria > Bacillota > Clostridia > Oscillospirales > Oscillospiraceae > Vescimonas. Next base: position 3,144 of record USAC01000089.1, read on the forward strand.
CTACCAGTGGAAGCGCTCGAAGGACGTTGGATACTATGTCCACATGCTCCACGCCGCGAGCGAGGTCGTGACGTATCGCATGTTCGGCATCGACTACTATGACGCGGTGCTGCTGTCGGGCGAGTATCAGGTGCAGGACATGCGCGCGCTCGAGAAGCTGCGCGGTCTGCCGGAAAAGGAGTTCGTGAAGATCGGCATCCCCTACATGGATGAGATGGCCCGCCGCCTGCGCGATGCCGGGCCGACGCCGCCGCACAAGCGGACGGTGCTGCTCGCGCCCTCGTGGGGAAAGAGCGCCATTTTGCAGAAGTACGGCGGAAAGATCATCGACGAGCTGCTCGCGACGGGCTATCACGTCATCATCCGCCCGCATCCGCAGTCCTTCAAATCCGAGACGGAGCTGATGGAAAAGCTCATGCGCGACTATCCGGAATCCGACCGGCTCGAGTGGAACCGCGACAACGACAACTTCGAGGTGCTGCGCCGCTCGGACATCATGATCTCCGATTTCTCGGGCGTTATTTTCGACTTCGCCCTTGTGTACGATAAGCCCGTCATCTATGCCGACACCGAGTTCGACAAGAGCCCCTATGACGCGTGGTGGCTCGACAAGCCGCTCTGGACGTTCACGGCGCTGCCGCGCATCGGCGAGAAGCTGACACCGGAGACCATGAGCGGCCTGCGCGGCATGATCGACGCCTGCCTGACGGATCCGCGCTATGAGGCGGGGCGGCAGGAGGTGCGCGCCGAGACGTGGGAGCACCCCGGAGAGGGTGCCGTCCGCGCGGCGAACTATCTGCTCGCGAAGTATCAGGAACTGAAATCGCAGGAAGAGGGAAAGAAGTAAGCTATGTCGTTTTTTTCAATTCTGGGGACGCTGCTGATCCGGCCGCTGCGGCTCCTCTTTGAGGTAATCTACATGATGGCCGAGCGTTTGATCGGCAATCCGGGCCTGTCCATCATCGTGCTGAGCCTGATGATGAACTTCCTCGTGCTGCCGCTCTACCGGCGCGCCGACGCCATGCAGGAGGAGGAGCAGCAGACGGAGCTGCGTCTGAATAAGGGCGTCGCGCACATCAAAAAGACGTTCAGCGGCGACGAGCGCATGATGATGCTCCAGACGTATTACCGCCAGAACAACTACAAGCCGACCTATGTGCTGCGCGGCGCGACGTCGCTGTTTCTGGAGATCCCGTTTTTCATCGCGGCCTACCAGTTTCTCTCGACGCTCTCGCTTTTAAACGGCGTCTCCTTCGGGCCGATCGCCGATTTGGGCAAGCCAGACGGACTGCTCACCATCGCGGGCCTTTCGGTGAACATTCTGCCGATCATTATGACGGCCGTGAACCTCGTCTCCTGCGTGATCTTCACGAAGGGGAGCCTCCTCAAGACGAAGATTCAGCTCTATGCCATGGCGCTGTTCTTCCTCGTGTTCCTCTATACCTCGCCCTCCGGCCTGGTGTTTTACTGGACGCTCAACAACCTGTTCTCCCTCGTCAAGACGATTTTCTACAAGCTCAAGCACCCCGGAAAGGTGCTGGCTGTGCTCGCGTCCATCGCGGGCGCGTGCCTGCTGGTGTTCGGGCTGTTCTTCTACCACCATCCCACGGTGCTGCGCGAGGTGTTCTTCGTCATCGCGGGTCTTGGGCTGCAGGTGCCGGTTCTGGTGATGCTCGTGCGTGCCCGCCGCCCTGTGCAGGGCGGGGTTAAAGAGCAGGTGCAGCCGCTCTTTAACAAGAAGCTCTTCCTCTCCGGGGCGGTGTTTCTCGCGGTGCTGACGGGTCTGCTGATCCCGTCGGCGGTCATCAAGGCCTCGCCGCAGGAGTTCGTGGACATCAACTATTTCTACCACCCGCTGTGGTTTATCGTGAGCTCCTTCTGCCTCGCCTTCGGCACGTTCGTGATCTGGATGGGCATTTTCTACTGGCTCGCAAGCCCCGCTGCGCGCCGCATCTTTGACCGCGCCGTCTGGGTGCTCTGCGGCGCCGCAATCATCGACTATATGTTCTTCGGGAAGAATCTGGGGATTCTGACGGCGGGACTGCGCTATGAAAACGGATTGTACTTCTCGCCGAAGCAGATCTTCATCAACCTTGCGGTGCTGCTGGCGGCGGGGGCGGTGCTGTATTTGCTGACGGTCTATGTCAAAAAGCATCTGCACGAGGTGCTTGTGATTGCCGCGGTGGCCCTTGTGGCGATGTCCGCCGTGAACATCGTGGGGATCCGCAGCTCTGTCAACGAGGTGAAGAATCAGTCGGAGAGTACCCAAACGGAGACACCGCAGTTCACGCTGAGCAAGACGGGGCAGAACGTTGTCGTCCTGATGATGGATCGCGGCATGGCGGCGTATATCCCGTATATTTTCAATGAGAAGCCGGAGCTGCAGAAGCAGTTCTCGGGCTTTACGAATTACGCAAACACGATTTCCTTCGGCGGGAGTACGATCTTCGGTTCTCCCGCGATCTTCGGCGGCTATGAATATACGCCGCTTGAGATGAACAACCGCAGCAGCGAATCTCTGGGCAGCAAGCACAACGAGGCGCTCAGGGTGATGCCCGTGCTCTTTGAACAGAATGGTTATGACGTGACGGTCTGTGACCCGACCTATGCGGGCTATCAGTGGATTCCGGACCTCTCAATTTACGACGACTATCCGGATATTCACACCTACATCACCAAGGGCAAGTTTACGGATACCCGCTCAAAGAAGGAGCTGATTGAGGACAACAGCCGCAACTTCTTCTGCTATGCACTCATGAAGACGATGCCGCTGTTCCTGCACAGTCCGCTCTATAACGGCGGCGACTACAACCATGCAAGCGTAGCCGAGGACGGAAGCACGACGGCGGCCGGCCAGAAGGTTACGAGTCTCTATACCTCCACCGGGCTTTACAGCGCCTTTATGGAGCCGTATAATGTGCTTCAGAATCTCACCCAAATTACGAAGGTCACCAAGGACAGCCGGAATACCTTCCTCATGATGACCAACGACACCACGCACGATGTGATGATGCTGCAGGAGCCGGACTATACGCCCAGCCAGAATGTCGACAATACGGACTATGAGGCGGAGCATGCCGACCGCTTTACGGTGGACGGACAGACGCTGCGCATGGAGACGGAGCTGCAGGTGACGCACTACCAGAGCAATATGGCGGCACTGCTGCAGCTCGGGGAGTGGTTCGACTATCTGCGCGATAATGGTGTCTATGACAACACGCGTATTATCCTTGTGGCTGACCACGCCTTCCCGCTGCGCCAGCTGAGCAATCTCATTTCCGATGACGGGGACTTCGATGCCCAGCAGTATTATCCGCTGCTGATGGTGAAGGACTTCAATGCCGCGGGCTTTACGACGTCCGATGAGTTTATGACGAACGGCGATGTGCCCACGCTTGCGACCTCCGGCCTGATTGAAAACCCGACGAATCCCTTCACCGGGAAGGCCATCGACAGCAGTGAAAAAACGGCGCATCCGCAGTATGTTATTGCCTCGAATGATTGGCGCATTGACGAGAACAACGGCAATCAGTTTCTTCCCGGAGACTGGTACAGCGTGCAGAGCGATATGCGCGTGAGCAGCAACTGGCAGGCGCTTGCGAAGAACGCGACTTCGCCCTTCGCCGGAAACTGAATCATCGGCCCGGGGGGGGGGGGCCCGGCCGCCGGGCGGGGGCGGCGGGGGGGGGGGGGGGCGGGGGGGGGGGGGGGGGGGGGGGGGGGGGGGGGGGCGGGGGGGCG
>USAC01000090.1 GCA_900552475.1 uncultured Eubacteriales bacterium
CGCACGGGCCGGGCTGCCTGCAGAGCACGCTCTATAAGGAGACAGGGCTGACGAAAACGACCGTCAACTCCGCGCTCAAGAAGCTCGAAAAGGGCGGCACGCTCTATCTGACCCCCGGCCCCGGCCGCAACACGCGCGTCTATCTGACCGAGAGCGGCGCGCAGCTGGCGCGGGATACCGCCGGGCGGCTCATGGAGCTGGAGAACCGGATCTACGCCAGCTGGACGCCCGAGGAGCAGGCGCTCTTCCTGCGCCTGAACCGCGACTTCGCGGAAAAGCTGACAGCCCTCGTTCGCGAAGAGCTATAAACAAAAATAAGGAAATACCGGGCGGTGCATCGCACCGCCCGGTATTTCCTTAACAAAAGGTGTCTCACAGAGTTCGCGGCTCGCAAGCCGCGAATAAATTAAAATCATTTTTCTGGCGACATGCGCGTCAGAAAAATTCTCTGCGCGCAGCGAGCGTCGCAGGCTGGCACAGCCAGCCGAGGCGCAGAGTGGAGCGAATCCTCTCACACAAAATGGCTGCGCCATTTTGTGTGAGTTTAAAAGATATAGTTGATCTTCTCGTCGCGGAACTCGGCCAGACGGGCGTTGTACGCCGCGACGGCGGTGTCCTCGAAGGCAAGATCGTCACTCTTTGCGCCCAGCTCGCGCAGGAGCCACTTCGTAAACGGCGGGTTCAGTACCAGCAGCGGCCCGATCAGATACGTTGCCATCAGCCCGCCGCGGCGGAAGCCCTCGGCGGCGGAGCCGGGGCGGCGGCCGACGCCGCGCTCCACGCGGAAGAGCGCCTCGCTCAGCTCATCGTCCGGATAGGTGTGGCCGAACACGCTCTTGAAGCCCACAATGTCCATGTCCTGAAACTTTCCGAGGAAGAAGCTGCTGTGGCGCTTGAGCATGTGGTACTCCGCGTGCGTCGCGAGCAGGCCCAGCCCGTCGAAGGCGCGCTTGCCGTCGATGTCGACGTACTTGCCCAGCGCGTCGAGCGCGTTGCCCGTCGCGAGCATGCGGTTCCCGGCGTCGACATAGTCCGCGAGCGCGTCGCGGTAGGGCGTCAGCGCCTCGACCAGCAGCTGCAGCCCGCGCTCCGTCGCCGAGCCGACATAGACCAGATCCACGCCGCCGTCAAGAAACGCGGGGCGGGACTTCAGATCCGTCTCCACGACCTCCAGCTCCGGGCGGCTCTTCTGCAGATAGCGGATATTGCCGAGATCGCCGTAGAGATTGCAGATCTCCGGATAGAGAACTTCGATTTTCATGCCTGCACCTCCTCATGCTTGCTGTGCGCCTCGGCCAGCTCGGCGAGGCGGTTGTAGATGCGCTCCGTCTGATCCACCTCCACGTCGTGCAGCAGGCAGATCTCGTCGCCCGGACGGAACTGCAGCAGCTCCAGCGCCTTCAGATCATCCGGCTCGTAGCAGATGCGCTCAGCGGGGATCCCCGCCAGCAGCATGCGCAGCTTGTAGTCCAGCCCGCGCTTGCCCGTGCAGACAATCTGCACGACGTCGTCGCGGTTCAGAAACTCGAAATCCGTGTCGTACAGCCAGCAGACGTTCTCCGACCAGCGCTTTTCGCAGGCCTGATCGTTGATCATCAGGAACAGCTCCTTCTGTCCCGGCAGACCCGCGATATAGTCAAACGCGCGGGAGGTCGCGAAGGCGTTCAGCCCCTTGGACATCTGGGTGATGATGTGGAAGCCGCCGACCTGATGGTCGCCGTGGCGGGTGGAGGGGACGGCGGCGTGCGCCATCATCTCGTGTACCTTCTCCTCGCTGTAGCCCAGCTGACGCAGCACGGCGATGACCGTGACCATGTTGTAGATGTTGAAAATGCTGTCGCTGATGAGCTTGTATTCGCGCACGTCCTCGCCCTCACGCAGCTGCAGCGAGCCGCCCGCGATGTCGACGTTCTGCGCCAGATACTGCGCGTCCGGGGAGTGGAAGCCGCAGGCCGGGCAGACGGCGTGGCCGATGTGGTGATAGCGGCGGTAGGTATACTGCAGCTTCGCGCTGCACTTCGGGCAGATCTGGCGGTCGTTGAGCAGGTTCACGCAGTCCGTCACGTCGCCGGGCATGCGGTCGATGCCGAAGTAGACGCGCTTGTTCTGCGGCGCAACCGTGTCGGAGATGAGATCGTCAGCGTTCAGAATGAGCGTCGTCTTTTCCGGCATGGCCTGCGAGATGATGCTCGCGATGAAGTCCGGGTGCGCATGGCGCATCGTCGAGTCGCGGCAGAGGTTCGTGATCGCGACGAAGTCGGGCTGGACATACGGATAGATCCGCAGCGACGAGCGCTCGTCCACCTCCAGCACCGCGATGTCGTACTTCGTCACCTTGCCCGCGAGATTGCAGCCGCGCAGCAGCGCCGTCGCGATACCGGAGACGATGTTCGAGCCGGTGCGGTTCGTCACGACGTGCCGTCCCTCGCTCTCGAGCAGACCCGAGAGCATGTTGCTCACGGTCGTCTTGCCGTTCGTGCCGGTGATGGCCACGATCGTCTCGGGCTTTCCGACGTACTTCAGAAAGTCCGGGCAGATCTTCAGCGCGAGCGAACCGGGGAAGTCCGTCCCGTTGTGGTGCGTGATGGCCAGCGCCGGGATCGACAGCTTCGCCATCCACAGCGCAAAGTAAAATCTCAGCTTACCCATGTTGTTTATTCAGCCTCCTCAGTGGTAATCGCCGCCGCGCGGCAGCTGCAGCCGTCGGCGTTTTCAAATTTCAGCGGCATGGTCAGGAACGTAAAGCGTTTCCCGATCAGCGCGTCGATACCGGTTAAGTTTTCCGTGTTGACAAAATCCGCGCCCAGCAGCGCCATGTGGTTGGGAAAATCGGCACTGTCGCACGGGTCGAGGGAGATCGAGTCCTCGCCGACGCCCTTGAGCGGGAGCGAGGCGACGAACCGCGCGGCCTCCGCCGTCAGGCAGGGGAAGTTTTCGTAGTAACCGTCTTTTTCCCAGAGCCTGTCCCAGCCCGTGCAGAAGAGCAGAAACTCCGCGCGGCGGATATCCTCCTCGTGCGCGCGCAGAAGCGCAAGCGGGATCTCCTGCCGCCCGCGGCAGTCGAGCACGAAGCCCGGCCCCACGAACTTCTCCACCCCGTAGGAATCGAGCGTGCGGCCGCGGGCGATCATGTGCGCGGGCGCGTCCATGTGCGTCCCGGTGTGGGAGTACATGTGCAGGAGCGTCTCGCGATAGCCCGCTGTCTCGATCGTGCAGGCCGTCGTGAGCACCGGCTTTTCCGTGCCGGGATAGACGGGCATCTCGACCGAGATGGTGTGTGTCAGATCCAGAACGCTCATGCTTCGCCGTCCTTTCCACGCGCGTGCAGCCAGATCATCAGCGCCGCAATGTCCGCCGGGGACACGCCGCTGATGCGGCTGGCCTGTCCGAGGTTCTGCGGGCGGATGGCGCTGAGCTTTTCGCGCGCCTCGAGCCGCAGTCCCTGAATGTCCGCGTAGTCCGCGTCCGCCGGGATGCGCCGCCGCTCGAGCTTTTCAAACTCCTCGACCTGCGCCGTCTGACGGCGGATATAGCCCTCGTACTTGACGGAGATCTCCACCTGCTCGCGCACCGCCGCGTCCAGCGCCGGGGCGTCCGGGTCGAAGGGGCGCAGATCGTCGTAGCGCACCTGCGGCCGGCGCAGCAGGTCGATCAGGCGGCAGCCGTCGTGTACCGCCGCCGTGCCGCGGCTCTCGAGCATCGCGTTGAGCGCGTCGCTTCCGTGGACGCCCGTGCGCGTCAGGCGGGCAATCTCGCGCTGCACGGCCCCGTATTTCTCCTCCACGCGGCGCATCCGCTCGTCCGGGACGAGCCCGATCCGGTACCCGATGGGACACAGGCGCGCGTCCGCGTTGTCCTGCCGCAGGAGCAGGCGGTATTCCGACCGGCTCGTCATGATTCGGTACGGCTCCTCCGTCCCCTTCGTGACGAGGTCGTCGATGAGCGTGCCGATGTAGCTCTCGCTGCGCTTTAAGACCATCGGCTCACGGCCGAGGAGCTTCAGCGCGGCGTTCACGCCCGCGACGAAGCCCTGCACCGCCGCCTCCTCATAGCCGGACGAGCCGTTGAACTGCCCCGCGCCGTAGAGACCCGCGACCTTCTTGCTCTCGAGCGTCGGCAGCAGCTCCGTCGGGTCGACGCAGTCATACTCGATGGCGTAGGCCGGACGCATCATCTCCGCGTGCTCCAGCCCCGGCACGGAGTGCAGCATCTCGCGCTGCACCTCCTCGGGCATGGAGGAGGAGAAGCCCTGGATGTACATCTCCTCCGTGTCGAGCCCCATCGGCTCGATGAAGAGCTGGTGGCGGGGCTTGTCGGCAAAGCGCACGACCTTCGTCTCGATCGACGGGCAGTACCGCGGGCCGATCCCCTCGATCACGCCCGCGTAGATCGGGCTGCGGTCGAGATTTTCGCGGATGATGCGGTGGGTCTCCTCCGTCGTATAGGTCAGGTAGCACACGGCGCGGTTTTCCGGTGCGTGCGCCGTCTCAAAGCTGAAGGGGAGGGCATCGTCGTCCCCCGGCTGCAGCTGCATTTTGGAAAAGTCGATGCTGCGGCGGTTGACGCGCGGCGGCGTCCCCGTCTTGAAGCGCCGCAGCCGCAGCCCCAGCCGCGCAAGCGCATCCGCAAGCGGTCCGGCGGCGTGCATCCCGTCGGGGCCGGAGTCTTCGATACACTCGCCCACGATCGTCCGCCCGTGCAGATATGTCCCCGTGCAGATCACGGCGGCCCGCACGTCGTAGACCGCGCCCGTGCGCAGGACAATCTGCGAGACGTGCCCGTCCTCGGCGCGCAGGTCGACGACCTCCGCCTGCCGCAGCTGCAGGTGCGGCGTCTGTTCGAGCGTGTGCTTCATGACCTGCTGATAGAGCCGCCGGTCGGCCTGCGCGCGCAGCGACCAGACCGCCGGGCCCTTGCCGCGGTTGAGCATCCGGTACTGGATGCACGCGCGGTCGGCCGCGCGGCCCATCTCGCCGCCCAGCGCGTCGAGCTCGCGCACAAGGTGGCCCTTGCCCGTGCCGCCGATGGCCGGGTTGCAGGGCATGTTGCCGACCGCGTCGAGGTTGATGGTAAAGACCGCCGTCTCCAGCCCCAGCCGCGAGGCGGCGAGCGCCGCCTCGATCCCGGCGTGCCCCGCGCCGATCACGGCGATATCCAGTTTTCCCGCGTAAAATTCCTTCATACCGTCAGCTTGCTTTCTGTAGAATGACCACCGCCACCTCGGGGCGGTTGAAAATGCGCGGCACGAAATGGGGGTTCGCCCCCAGCCCGCGCGAGACAAACACCGCCGCGCCCGGCGTATCGCCGTCCGTGCAGCGGTAAAGGCCGTTTGTAAACGACGGGAACAGCACCCCGTGCGCGCCGAAGAGCCCCTCGTTCAACCACGGCAGGCGCCAGATGCCGCCGTGTCCGTGGCCGCTGAGCGTCAGATCCGCGCCGAGGCGGCAGTATTCGCCGCTGAAGAGGTTGTTCCGGTGCGCCAGCAGGAGCCAGAAGGGCTCGCCGTAGGTGCCGTAAACGTCGGCGGCCACCTGCTCGGGCGTTTTCTGGTCGGCGTAGCCGTTCGGGTCGTCGATCCCCGCGAGGACGATCGTGTCCCCGCCGCGCTCCGCCGTGACGGCGGTGTTGCGCAGGTACGTCACGCCCGTCTGCTGAAAAATCTGCCGCAGCGCGGGCATCAGCCCGGCGGCCCACTCGTGGTTGCCGGAGACGTAGTACGTCGGCGCAATCGCGACGAGTCCGCGCATCAGCGCGGGCACAAAATCCACGCCCGAGTGCTCGTCCGCGAGGTCGCCGCAGACGGCGATGAGATCGGGCTTTGCCGCCTGCACGGCCTCGAGCAGGCGGACATTATCGGTACCGAACTGCTTGCCGTGCAGGTCGGTCAGCACGACGATGCGTGCCCCGTCCCATCCGTCCGGCAGGCGCTCGGATGTGTAGGTGTATTCCTCGGTTGAGAGACTGTTGTTGCCCCACCAGAGCATTGCCAGAACCAGCAGAGCAGTCACCGCTGCAGCGAGTCGCCGCAGCCGTCTGCGCTTCATCCTCCGCGCCTCCCTCCTGTGCGCTGCAATACTCTTATTATAGGAACCTTGCGTCCAAAACGCAAGAGAAAATTGTGCAAATCATCAAAATTCATTTTGCTGTTTTTGTAAAGAATGTAGAAATTTTATCTTGCTTTTCTGATCACGCCGCGTTATAATGCAGACAGATCCTGAGAAGAAAGGAGGCGTGATAGAAATTATGATCAAAACTTGGATCCTGAGCGATCTGGATGACATGATCTTCGCCGATGAGGGCGAATGGCAGCCCAGCCAGCGGTAATCGCTCACAGAAGTCACCACGCCACAGCGCGTGGCTTTTTTATTTTCACATGGCTTTCGAAAAGCCACGTTCCTGCCCGCCCAGCCGCGGGCACTTTTTTATATACTCCAGAGGGTCTCGTCCGATGTCGAGACGCACAGTGCTCCCGCCGAGAGCGCAGCGAGCACATCCTCCTTGTCGGTGATGAGTCCGCCCGCGATGAGCGGCGCGCGCAGCGACTGCGCCAGACGGCGCACGACGCGCGGCATCGGCGCGGGCAGCATCTCCACCACGTCCGGCGCAGCGCTCTCCGCCTCGCGCGCAAGGCTCTCAATCGCCTTTGAGTCGATCACGAATGCGCGCAGCACCGTCAACAGCCCCAGCTCCCGCCCGCGGCGGATGAGCAGCGGCCGCGTCGAGATGATCCCGTCCGCGCCGCAGCACTGGAGAAAGTCCACCGCAATCTCGCGCGGGGCCAGCCCCGCCACGAGGTCGGCGTGGACGACGGCGCGGCGGTTTGCCGCGTGTACCCGCGCGATCAGCTCACCGATGTTCAGAATATCTCCACACAGCA
>USAC01000091.1 GCA_900552475.1 uncultured Eubacteriales bacterium
CGGAATACGTCAGATTATCGGTGCTCGGCAGAGCGCTGATAAAATCGGTCAGCTCCGCCGGAGTGGTCTTGAGCACGATCACCGTGATGGTAGTGTGGATCTCGATCTTGGGATTCTTTTTGTCGACACCGACGATGTCAATGACCGTCTTGTCCTTCTTCAGCGGTACCGGCTTTTTGGCAAACTGCATCATCGTGGATCTGCCGAAATTCGTCTGCTTCACATGCACTTCGCCGTCCACGAGAACCTGCGTCTTCATGAGGTTCAGACCGGTTCCGTGCATTGCATCCGAGAATTTGTTGAGGCCGACACTGCCCACCTGCGGGGAGACATACATGACATAGTTCCAGCAGCCTGCGGCATAGCCGGTTCCTCCCACGGGGTTACCGTTCTCATCCGCCTGGAACAGCGTCCCCTCGGGATAACCGTAGAACACGTTCTCCTCGTCAAAAGCGGGGATACCACTGAGAATAAGTTTGCTCCAGACATAGTTGCCGGGCTTGGTGAGGGTCAGCTTGTAATTCTCCGTGCGGCCCTGCGCGGTGACGGCGATGTAGAAGGTCGCGGAGCCGCTGCCGGTAAACTGGGTGGCGGCGGTGGACGCGCTGCCGTCCGTGAACTCCTCCAGCACCTTGCCGTCGCTGCTCTTGAGCTGGGCGGTGGCCCCCGCGGGCAGGCCGGAGAGCGTCACGGTAAATCCGCCGTCGTTATACTTCTTGAGGTGGGTGTAATTGGCGAGTGTGCCGCTGAACGCGGCGGTATCCTCGTCAAAGGTCAGGGTCACGGCATCGCCCGTGGAGCCATCCTGATGGATGGAGGTGAGGGCGACGCTGTCAGCGGAGAGCAGCGTGCCCGCCGCCTGCAGCGTGATGGTATAGACCTCGGGGGCAGCGTCTCCGTCTTTGCCGACCTTCAGGGTGATGACGGTGCCGACCTGCACGGGGATGGCGTCCTTGCGGCCGTACTCCGTGCCGCCCACATAGATGCGGACGCGGTTCTGCTTGTTGCTGGCGGTGGGGGTCACGGTGAGCGCCGTCACGTCCGCGGGCAGAATCATGGTGTAGTCATGCACGTCACTGGAGAATGCCGGGATCAGCTCGCCCGCGCTGAGGGCGATGGCCTTGAGGCTCTTGTCGCTGGCGTCGAACGAACCGCCGATGTCCGCGCCCAGATTGCAGGTATGCTGTACGGCGATCTCGTCGCCCGATTTCAGCTTGCCGTTGGCCACGGTGTATTTGGCGAAGCCCTCGCTGGTAAACCAGTCGTTGAGCGTGCCCATCCAACCGGAATCCTTCGACGCGTCCTTCTCCTTGATGCCGTTGATTTCGCTGATGTAGCCCGTGTCCGCGCCGGTCTGGGTATAGCCCTTGGCCGCGAGCGCGTCCACGATGCAGCTCATCATGGTGGAGTCATCCTTGAGGGTGATCCATTCGTCCACCAGCGTCCCCTCCCACGGGGCGCCGTCGGCCTTGGTCCATGTGGTGTTTTCCACCGTCACATGCACCTGACCGTCGTGGTCGTCCGCCGCGAATGCCGTGACCGGCACGAGCGACAGCGCCATGATCAGTGCCAGCAGCAGTGATAACAGTCGCTTTTTCATCTTTTCTCCTGATCCTTTCTGATGTTCTTTTTTATTTCAAGGTATGTGCGTACTCAAAATACAAGCTCCCGCCGCGCAAAGATCGGGCAATCGTGTTTTACATGTAAAACACGAGGCTGTACAGCCTCAAAAAAATCGCGCGGCCCGCCGGCCGCGCGATCTGCATGCTGCGATTCGGCTCCAGTGATTGGCAAAGCCCGGGGTGCAGCGCCTGCGTATCTGACTGATCCGGCTCAGACCGGCTTCACAGTGACCCTCTCGCGGGGACTTTCACCCCATTCCGCCGCCGGGGACCCCCCGGCCCGCGCTGTCCCGATATTCGATTCGATCGTATTGTATCATACTCCCCGCCGCATTGCAAGAGCGTCCGTCCGCTCAGTGCGGGTAGCGCAGCGCGCGCCGGACGGCATCGGCCATGACGCGGTTGCCCTCGGCGTTCGGGTGCATCCCGTCCGCCTGATAGAGCTCGCGGCCGCCGCAGCGCTCAAACGCCTCGGCGAAGTCCACATGCCGCAGCGACACCGCGCGCACCAGACGGCGCAGCCACGCGATATACGCTGCGCTCTCCGCCTGCGCCCGCTCCCAGTCGCAGACCGCGCGCCACGGCTCAGGGATCCCGAGCACCGGGAACTGGATGCCCACCACCGGCTTGACGCCGCGCGCCGCGCACTGGTGGATCATCGCCATCATGGCGCTTTTCGCCTGATCGGCGCAGCCGGTGAGCATGATGTCGTTGTCGCCGCCCATCAGCAGCACCTCGTCCGGCCGCTGCGGCAGCACCTCCGTCTGCAATCGGACGAGAATGCCCGTCGACGTGTCGCCGCAGACGCCCGCGTTGATCCACTCGTCGCCCGTCTGCTCCCGCAGCAGCTCCACCCAGTTCTCCCCGCGGCGCAGGCCGCAGCCCGCGGTCAGGCTGTCGCCCAGACAGATGATTTTCATGCGCGATGCGCCTCCTTTTTTCTCGCTTTTTGTCAGATGATACTACATTTCCCTCCGCAGAACAACAGACCCGGCCAAAGAAGCTGGCCGGGTCTGCGCGGTGCGGGGAAATTACATGTACAGGCCGCCGTTGACGTTCATGTAGTCGCCGGTGACATAGTCAGACAGGTCGCTGGCATAGAACAGCACGGCGTTCGCGATATCCTCGGCGGTGCCGTAGCGGCCGGCGGGGATATAGGTCTTGGGGTCCTTCTTCGACCAGGAGAGGGTCTTGCCCATCGGGGTCAGGATGTTGCCGGGGCAGACGGCGTTGGACGTGATGTGGAACGGCGCGCCCGCCAGAGCGAAGCACTTGCTCAGGTTCAGGATGCCGGCCTTGGCGCAGGCATAGGACGCGTCGGAGCTTCTGCCGCCGCGCAGCGCCGCCAGAGAGGACATGTGCACCATCTTGCCGTAGCCCTGCTCCTTCATGACCTCAAACACGGCCTGCGACACGAAGAACAGGCTCTTGAGGTCGATGTCCATCATGCGGTCCCAGCTCTCGTGGGTGATGTCGGTGATGGGGGTGGAGCCGGTGATGCCCGCGACGTTCACGAGCACGTCGATGCGGCCATAGATCGCGCGCGCCGCGGCGACTTTCTCGGTGATGTGGTCGAAGTCGGCGACGTTGAACTCGATGGCGGCAGCTTCCTTGCCCTCGGACTTCAGGCTCTCGGCCACAGCCGTGGCAGAGGCCAGATCCAGATCGGCCAGAATGACCTTCGCGCCGAAGTCCGCCAGACGGCGGGCGGACGCCTCGCCGATGCCGCGGCCGCCGCCGGTCACCATGGCCACCTTGCCCTGCATTAACATTTTATCCATGATATTACGCTTCTTTCTATAAAAAGTCAGTAAAACGCTTTCAGTCTCACAGAGTTCGCGGCGCGCATACCGCGAATAAAATCCATTTCGTTTTTGCGGACTTTATTTGTGAACCGACTTGCCGAACGCGTCGAGCGCGGCCTCGCGCACCATCTCGCACAGGGACGGGTGCGCCACGATCATCTTCTCCCACTGCTCGGTCGTCAGACCGTCGGCCACGGCGGAGGTCGCCATGGCGATCATCTCGGAGGAATTCTCGCCCACGATCGTCACGCCCAGCGTCCTGGTCGTCGCCTTGTCGGCGATGACGAACACGCTGCCGCTCGCGCCCTCGGCGAGCGCCATGCCGTTCGCGCTGTAGTCAAACGAGCCCATGACCGGCTCATAGCCCGCGTCCTTCGCGCTCTCGGTCGTCAGGCCGACGGAGGCAAAGCACGGGATCGTATAGGTGCAGACGGGCACGGGCTGCGTGCCGTAGGGTTTGTCCTCGCCGAGCATGTCGGCCAGCGCGGCCTCGCCCTCGGCATAGGCCGCGTGCGCCAGCTGATAGCCGCCCACAACGTCGCCGATGGCATAGACGCCCGGCAGGCTCGTGTGCTGATACTTGTCGACAACGATGCACTTCTTCCGATCGAGCTCGAGACCGAGCGCCTCGGCGTCGATGCCGGAGAGATTCGTCTTGCGGCCGGCCGCCATCAGCACCTGCTCGCAGTCGGTGTACTCCTCCTTGCCCTCGATCTCGTACACGGCGCGCAGCAGGCCGCCGTTTTTCTCGATGCGGAGCATCTTCGCGCCGGTCTTGAGGGCGATGCCCTGCTTCTTCAGCGCGTTCACGACGATGCGCACGGCCTCCTTCTGCTCGCGGGGCATCAGCTCGGGCATCATCTCGACCACGGTGATCTCGGTACCATAGGCCGCGAAAGCGCAGGCAAGCTCCAGACCGATCACGCCGCCGCCCATGACGACCATGCTGCGCGGCAGGCTCGGCAGGTTCAGCGCGCCGGTGGAGTCGATGCACAGCTCATGGCCCGGCACGGGGATCATCATCGGCACGGAGCCGGTCGCGATGACGACGTACTTGCCCTGATAGTCCTTGCCGCCGCAGCTGACGACGCGGTCCGCCTTGAGCGTGGCCTCACCGGTGATGACGTCCGCGCCCGCCTTCTTCAGCAGGTACTTCACGCCGCCGACGAGCTTGGCCGTGACCTCGCCCTTGCCCTGCTGGATCTTCTTGAAGCTGAAGGAGCCCGCGTCGCGGAAGATATCCTTCTTCACGAGCGCGCGCACCTTCTCCATGGCGTTGGCCTTGTCGACGAGGTACTTCGTGGGGATGCAGCCGACGTTCAGGCACGTACCGCCGAGATGCTCCTTTTCAAACAGGGCCACCTTCAGCCCCTTCTTCGCGGCCGCGATCCCGAGGGAATAACCGCCGGGGCCGCCGCCGATGACTAACACATCATACTGTTCCATATTCTCTGTCATTCTCCTTATTCTGCCCGCAGAAGCGGCGCGCACGCCGCCCCTGCGGGCAGGCAGTTTAATAGAGCATCAGGGACGGCTCTTCCATCAGCGTCTTGAGCTCCTGCAGGAACTGCGCGCCGTAGGCACCGTCGATGATCCGGTGGTCGAACGAGCCGGTCACGGTCATCATGTTGGCGGGGACGAACTTCTCGCCGTCCCACTCGGGCTTGACCTTGATGGAGCCGACGGCCAGAATGCAGCTCTCCGGCGGGTTGTCGATGGCGATGAACTGGTCGACATCGTACATACCGAGGTTGGAGATGGTGATGCTGCCGCAGCCCATGTCGGCGGGCGCGAGCTTGCCCGCGCGGGCCTTGTTGATCTGCTCCTTGTAGTCGCCGGCGATCTGCTCGAGACCCTTGGCGTCGATCTCCTTCACCACGGGCACGACCAGCGCGCCGTCGAGCGCCACGGCGAGGCCGACGTTGGTGTGCTTGTAGACGCGCACCTCATCCTCCTCATAGCGGGCGTTGACGAGCGGGAACTTGCGGGAGGCCACGGCGATGGCCTTGGCCATGATGTCGTTGTAGGAGAGCTTGACACCCTTCTTGTCCTTGTAGGCGGCGCGCAGCGCCATGCACGCGTCCATCTTGATGGACGTGGTGCACTGCCAGCAGGGGATGTTCGTCAGGGACTCCTTCATGCGCTTGCCGATGATCTGGCGCATACGGGTCATGGGCATGACCTCGTACTCCTTCTCCGCGGCAGGCGCGGCGGCGGGAGCCGCAGCGGGCGCGGCGGGAACGTAGTTCTGCACGTCGATGCGCTTGATGAACTGGCCGTTGGATGCGATGACGTCGGCGAGGTTGATACCGCGCTCCTTTGCGAGCATCTTCGCATTGGGCATGGCGGGATAGACGGGGTGGCTCACGGGCGCGGCGGCGGGAGCCGCAGCGGGCGCGGTGTGGACAACCGGCTGCCCCTTGATGATGGGCAGATATTCCTCCTGCTCGGTCACCTCGGCGGGCGCGGCAGCGGGAGCCGGGGCGGCAGCCGCGGGCGCAGCCGCTCCGCCGCGGGCATACTTCGCCGCGTCGGCGGCCTTGCCCACGACGACGAGGACGCTGCCGGCCGTGACCTTATCGCCCTCGCTCACGAGGACGTCAAACACCTGACCGGCGGCAAAGCTCTCCACCGGCAGGACGGCCTTGTCGGTCTCCGCCTCGCACAGCACGTCGCCGCGCTTGACGGTATCGCCGACCTTGACGTTCACGCTCACGATTGTGGCCTCGTCGGTCGTCTGACCGGCGGAGGGCATCTTGATCTCGGTGCCGACGTTCGCGGCAGCCGCGGGGGCGGCGGGCGCGGCAGGGGCAGCGGCGGGAGCCGGAGCCGGTGCGGGCGCAGCGGCAGGCGCGGGCGCGCCCTGATAGCTCTCGCCCTTCTTGCCCACGGCGACGAGGACGCTGCCCGCGTTCACGGTGTCGCCCTCCTTGACGAG
>USAC01000092.1 GCA_900552475.1 uncultured Eubacteriales bacterium
TGGCCCGACATCAACCGTCGGGTTTGCCGAGGCCAGTTCCTCTGGGCCGAGGGCAGCGCGAAGTGTTTTTGCGACGTACACGCCGCCGCAAAAAACGGATTGGATTTTTTCGCAGCTTTCGGGCCGCGAACTCTGTGAGACTCTTTTTTAATAGATTGACGCTGCCCTCTATGTGCGGGCAGCGTCTTTTATGATTATGTACCTTTTAATTATTTTGCAGCGTCTTGAGCAGTTCATGCTTCATGTCGGCGGGGTCGAATTCCGCGCCGGTCCAGCGCTGGAAGGCGAGCATGGCCTGATGGATCAGCAGCTCGATGCCGCCGATGGTCTGCAGGCCATGGCGGTCGGCTTCGCTGAGGAAGAGCGTCCGCCGGGGATTATAGACGAGGTCATAGACGATGGCTTCGGGGTTTACGCCGCCAAGGAAGCGCAGGTCGGAGAACTCCTTGCAGCCCGCCATGCCGAGGGAGGTCGCGTTCACGACGAGGTCGGCCTGCGCCGAGCCGCGGCGAACGGGGTACGTCCCGAAATAGACCCACCTGGTGTGCTCGGGATAGCGCGCGGCAAGGGCCTGCGCGCGGTAGACGCTGCGGTTGCAGATATAGACAAGGCGCGCGCCCGCCTGCACGAGCGCGTCGGTGACGGCTTCGCCCGCGCCGCCCGTGCCGATGATGAGGGCGGTCTTATCCGCCGGATCAAAGCCGTGGGCGCGCAGGCTCTCGATAAAGCCGAGCCCGTCGGTGTTGTGGCCGATGGCGCGGCCGTCCTCCATGCAGACGGTGTTCACCGCGCGGCAGCGCGCCGCCGTGCCGGAGAGTCCGTCGAGATAGGGGACGACGGCCTCTTTATGCGGCATGGTGACGTTGAAGCCGTCCCACGCGCCGCCGCGCG
The DNA here is from genome assembly GCA_900552475.1 of uncultured Eubacteriales bacterium. Taxonomy (GTDB): domain Bacteria; phylum Bacillota; class Clostridia; order Oscillospirales; family Oscillospiraceae; genus Vescimonas. The sequence goes on from USAC01000092.1 coordinate 892, forward strand.
CCTGCTCGATAAAGCGCTCCAGCTCCTGCGCGCGGACGGGGCAGAGATCATAGGTCGCGTCGAGCCCGGTCAGCTCGATCATGCGGCGGTGCAGCCGCGGGGAGAGACTGTGTTCGACGGGGTCGCCGATAACGCAGAAATGCTTCATGCTGGGTATTCCTCCATAGTAAATTGTGCATCGGCGCTCAGAGCGCGAAGTTGCCGTCCACAAAGACGGGCACCTCGCGGCCGTCGTGCGTCGTGCCGGTGATGGTGAGGTCGCGCGTGCCGACCATGAAGTCCACATGCGTGATCGAATCGTTCAGGCCGCGGGCCTTCAGCTCGTCCTTGCTCAGGCCGTGGCCGTCCTTGAGGCAGGGGTACGCTTCGCCGAAGGCGATGTGGCAGGCGGCGTTCTCGTCAAAGAGCGTGTTATAAAACAGGAGCTTCAGGTTTGAGATCGGGCTGTCATAGGGGACGAGGGCGACCTCACCGAAGTGACTTGCGCCCTCGTCGACGGAGATGGCGGCCTGCAGGACGTCCTCGCCGCGCGCGGCGTGCGCTTCGACGATTTTGCCGTTCTTTACGACAAAGTGGAAGCCGTCGATGATGTTGCCGCCGTGGACGAGGGGCATGGAGGCGTAGACGACGCCGTCGACGCCGTCGCGCAGGGGCGAGGTGAAAATCTCCTCGGTCGGCATGTTGGCGATGAACGGGACGCCGGAGGGGAGCCGGTCGTCGCCGCCCTCCCAGATGTGCCCCTCCGGCAGGCGGACGGTCAGGTCGGTGCCGAGGGCGTTCTGATAGTGCAGCGAGACGAAGTTCAGCTTGTTGAGCCGGTCGATGCGGCGGTGCAGGCGCGCCATGTGCTCGTGCCAGCGTGCGGCGGATTGGCCGTCGCCGGTGATGCGCAGGGTCGTGAAGATCGCGTTCCACAGGTGCTGCATGGCTTCTTCCTCGGAGCAGTCTGGGAAGACGCGCCTTGCCCAGCTCGGGACGGGGATCGACGCGATGCACCACGGGAAGCCCCCGCACATCTGCAGGCGGTTGAAGTCGGTGAGCGCCTTGCCGCTCGCGCGCTGGGCGCGGACAAGGCGAGCGGGGTCGACGCCCTTGAGATTCTCCGGATCCGTCGCGGAGATGGAGAGGTAGGCCGCGCCCTCGCGGGCGTAGTCGTTGAAGAAGTGCCGCTGCCAGTCGGCGACCTCGTCAAAGACGGCGTCGTCGGCGTGGAGATAGCGCTCGCGGGTGAGAAAGTCGTCCTTCCAGCTCATGACCACCTCGCGGCAGCCGGCGGCGTAGGCCTCCGCGACGCACAGGCGCGCGAAGTGCGCGCAGTCAACGGGGCTGGCGATGACGAGTGTCTGGCCGGGCTGGACGTTCACGCCCAGTTCAATGAGCAGCTTTGCGTATTCGCGCAGTTTTTCTTCCATGAGAACAGTCCTTTCGCTGATTGTCATATGGGTGTATTGTACCCCGTTTTGGCGGAGAAGTAAAGCGGGCGGGAAATTTTCTGCGTGATCGAAAGGGTGAAAAAGTAAACGCAGATTTTCCTTGATTTAGTAAATATGAAGTGGTATAGTATGCTCGCTTTTTTATGGAATCCTAACGTAAAGACGGAACCCGAAAGGATGCCCTGAAAGGGACAAAAATACAATGGAACAGGAGAATATCATGTAAAAGAAGACATTTTCCCGCATGCTGGCGGCGCTGCTGACGGTTCTGCTGCTGACGCAGACGCTCTGCATCACCGCCTTCGCGGAAAATCCCGTCGAAGTGCTGATTCCGCAGGGAAGCGAGACAAACGCGATCCTGACGGCGGCACTGATTCCGGATGCGACTGAGACGAAGTCGTGGGAGTACAAGTGCGAGGGTACGAGTAAAATCTTTACCAAGAATACTGCATGGGGATCCGTGAACGGATTTGAAAGCAGTACCAAGAAGTTGGGAATCACCACTACCTATACCCATGCCGCACTCGCTGCCAACACTGACGGACAGTATCAGGTCCGCGTTGCGGGTACGACCAAGGAGTATACCATTGAGAAGAAGGCCAAACTGACCTCCGGCATGGAGCTGAACACCGGCGTTTCCGTCGCGCTGGTCTACGGCGAGGACGGCACGCTCGACGCGGCCGCTACGGAGGACGCAATCGTCAGGGCAAAGTCCGTGAAGCCTGCGGATGCCGCGCTGACGGTGGAGTACTACGCCACGGCAACGAGCGGATCTTTGGGCAGCGCCGGTAAGGATTGGGCGCCGATTGCGGGCGGAAAGTCCGGTCTGCTGACCTATCCCACCATCTCCGAGGGTGAGCAGCAGATCCGTCTGACCTACGCCGGAAACAAGAACTATGCCAAGACCGAGATCGTGGTCACGGTCGACGTCAAGGGTCGTGATCTCAGTGACCATGGCGGACAGCCGCCTTGCCAGCTCCGTCGTGCTCAAGGCCGACAAGGCCAAGCTCGTCTGGAAGCAGGATATCAGCAAGATCTCCGCCGCCGACGCCGCGAATGCCGACTTTATGGCTGAGCTGACGGTGAACGGCGTGGCCGCAGCGGATCAGAGCAGCGTCCATGTGCTGTACTCCGGCTTTACCAGCAAGTGGAAGCCATATTCCAGCACCACGACGCCTCCCACAGAGCCGGGCCGCTACGTCATGACCGTGGTGGTTCTGGGCGGCGACTATGTCGCGTCCCCCGTGACGAGAACGTTCCAGATCACCAAGTGAACACTTCGTGCAAAAGGGCATACCCTTTTGCACGAGAGAGTTTGCGCTGCGCTCTGCGCCAACTCCCGGCTGGGAATAGCCGGGAGTTGACGCTCCGCTTCGCGAGAAGTGTTTTTTGCGACGTACACGCCGCCGCAAAAAACGGATTGGAATTTATTCGCGCCACTGCGGCGGCATGAACTCGGTGAGACAGGAAAAGTGCCCCATCCGGCTTGGCCGGATGGGGCACTTTTTGCGGCTTTATTTTGCGAGGATTTTTTTCAGCTTCGCGAAGCGGGGGAGGGAGTCCTGCTTCGGGAGCTCCGGCTCGCCTTGAATGAGCGGGAGGGCGTACTCAATGAACTGGTGGTTCACGCCGTTGCCCGCCTCGTTGATCCACGCGCGGGGTACCTTCTTCTCGACGTTCGCGACCTCCATCAGCGGGACGAGCTTCGTCTTGCAGGCGTACTTGCCGTCGATGACGGCGCGCTCGAAGCCGATCATGCGGCCGTTGATGCCGTTGACAGCGTTCTCGACGGCGGCCTTGCCGGCCATGTAGCTCTCCTCAATGTCCGTCTTGGAGGCGAGGTGTGCGCCGCAGCGCTGCAGCAGGTTCAGCTCGATGCCGCGTACCTTCGCGCCCGTCTCCTCCTTGAGCACCTGCGCGAGGATAGCGGCGAGACCACCGAGCTGCGCGTGGCCGAAGCCGTCGCTCGCAGAGACCTTCGCCTCGGAGACATAGCCGCCGTCCTCATAATGGATGCCCTCGGAGACGGCGACGATGCAGGTGCCCTTCTCGGCATAGATGCGCTTGACGTCCTCGATGAAGCGGGGCATGCTGAAATCCGTCTCGGGCAGGTAGATCAGGTCGGGACCCGCGCCGTATTCCCCGGCGAGGGCGGAGGCGGCGGTGAGCCAGCCCGCGTGGCGGCCCATGATCTCCATGACGACGATCATGCCGGTGTCATAGACGTGCGCGTCCTGATAGACCTCCATGAGGGAGGTTGCGATGTACTTCGCGGCGGAGGCGTAGCCGGGGCAGTGGTCGGTGCCGAAGAGGTCGTTGTCGATCGTCTTGGGCACGCCCATCACACGGCACTCGTAGCCGACGGACTGCATGTACTCATTGATCTTGTTGCAGGTGTCCATGGAGTCGTTGCCGCCGTTATAGAAGAAGTAGCGGACATTGTGCTTGCGGAACACCTCGAGGATGCGCTTATAGTCGGTGTCGTCCTTGGCGGGATCGGCGATTTTATAGCGGCAGGAGCCGAGCGCGGAGGCGGGCGTATACTTCAGCAGCGCCAACTCCTCGGGATCCTCCAGCCCCATATCAAACAGGCGGTCGTTCAGCACACCCTTGATGCCGTGCTCCGCGCCGAGCACCTGCGTGATGGCGCCGGACTTGAGCGCCGTGTCGATCACACCGTATGCGCTGGCATTGATGACGGACGTGGGGCCGCCGGACTGGCCGATGATACATGCGCCTTTCAGCTCTTTCATAAATCGTACCTCCGAAGAAGAGTTTTTTCGAATTTGCCTAACTATTCTACCATGAATCGCGGACAAAGTAAACGCCCGGGGCTTGCAAAAATTGAAAAGTATGCTACAATATCGCATAGAAAAGCGATCCGGCCCATTGATCAGTCATGAAAAGGAGCGATATATTATGGCATTGGTTACATCTACGGAAATGTTCAAAAAGGCCTATGACGGCGGCTACGCCATCGGCGCCTTCAACGTCAACAATATGGAGATCATCCAGGGCATCACGGAGGCGGCGGCTGAGCTGCAGGCGCCGCTGATCCTGCAGGTGTCCAAGGGTGCGCGCGCCTACGCGAACCGCACCTATCTGAAAAAGCTCGTCGAGGCAGCCGTCATTGAGACGGGTCTGCCTATCGTGCTGCACCTCGACCACGGCGACAGCTTTGAGACGTGCAAGTCCTGTATCGAGGACGGTTTCACCTCCGTCATGATCGACGCGTCCTCCAAGCCCTTCGAGGAGAACATCGAGATCACGCGCAAGGTCGTGGAGTATGCCCATGACCACGGCGTCGTCGTCGAGGCCGAGCTGGGTACGCTCGCCGGCATCGAGGACGAGGTGAACGTCTCCGCCGAGGATTCGTCCTACACCCACCCCGAGGAGGTCGAGGAGTTCGTCAGCCGCACCGGCTGCGACTCGCTGGCCATCGCCATCGGCACGAGCCACGGCGCGTATAAGTTCAAGCCCGGCACGAAGCCCCAGCTGCGCTTCGATGTGCTGGAGGAGGTCTCCCGCCGCCTGCCCGGCTTCCCGATCGTGCTGCACGGCGCGTCCTCCGTGCCGCAGGAGCTCGTCGCGAAGATCAACCAGTACGGCGGCGCCATGCCCGGCGCGATCGGCGTGCCGGAGGATCAGCTGCGTCAGGCTGCGTCCATGGCCGTCTGCAAGATCAACATCGACTCCGACCTGCGTCTGGCGATGACCGCGACGATCCGCGAGCATTTCGCCCTGCACCCGGCGGACTTCGATCCGCGCCAGTACCTCAAGCCCGCGCGTGCCGCGATCAAGGAGCTTGTCTCCCACAAGATCGTGG
>USAC01000093.1 GCA_900552475.1 uncultured Eubacteriales bacterium
CGACGAGCGTGCCGTCGGTAACGGCGGCGATCTCGCGCGCGACGCGCTCGGTGTTTCCGCTTGCGGAGAAGTACACAACGAACACCTTGCCGCCCGATTCACTCGACGTCTGGGTGTTCTGCGTCCCGCCGCAGGCGGTGGGACTGAACAGGAGCAGGATGCTGAGGAGAAAAGCGGTCAGTTTCTTCATAAAAATGGCTCCTTTCTGTGAGTTTTCAGGCGAAAAAACTGTCGGGAAATGGATTGCGTGCCTGTTATACCGGAATCACGGCAGGGTTTCAAGTGAGGGGCAAATAAAGAAGGGGGATGCCAGTGGCATCCCCCTTCTTTGGGGTTAGATTTACAGTTAGCTCTTGTAGTGGTGCGCGTCCTGCAGAACCATGTCCTTGACCTTCATCAGGCGCGTGGTGTTCGCGCGCTCGTTCTCCTCGAGCTTCATGGAGATATACTTGATGTTCCGTTCGAGGTCGGGGATCATGACGTATTCCAGCGCGTTGACGCGGCGGCGCGTCTTTTCGATGTCCTCCGCGAGCAGGAGCACAGCCTTCTCCGTCTCCGCCAGCTCGAGCATCTGCGGCAGGACACCGCCCATCGTTTCGATGGCGGTGTCGAGCTCGCCGCTCGTTTGGGCGAAGCCGTAGGGCAGGAGGTCGGCCGGGTCGTCATTCTGCCACTGCAGGTGATAGACCGGTGTCTCGACGCCCATGATGTTGCGCGTGCCCGTCTCCAGCTCGAGCCGCTGCTTCGGGCACATGAGCGCCTGCTGCAGCATCTCCGGCGACATGACGGCCGCGGCCACGGTAAAGGCACCCTGCGCCTCGGCCAGCGCCTGCTCGACCTGTGCGCGCAGCTGACGGCTGCGACGCACGAGGATCATGAACTGGCGCATCTGCTCGTCGCGCTTATCCTTAAGGAGCTTGTGGCCGCGGGAGGCGGTCTTGAGCCGTCCCTTCAGCCGCGTCAGCTCCATGCGGGTGGGGTTGACGGTTTTACCGGCCATGGATCACTCCTCCTTCGGCAGGTATTTGTCCACCATCGCGGGCTTGATGCGCTTGAGCTCGCCGCGCGGCAGCAGCCGCAGCAGATCCCAGCCGAGATCGAGCGTCTGCTCAATGGAGCGGTTGCAGTCGAAGCCCTGCGAGACATAGCGCTTTTCAAACTCATCGGCGAACTTAGCGAAGGCCAGATCCGTCTTGGTCAGCGCGGCCTCGCCGAGGATCGTCATCAGCTCGCGTGCTTCCTTACCGGAGGCGTAGGCGGAGAAGAGCTGGTTCATCGTCGGGGCGTGATCCTCGCGGGTCTTGCCCTCACCGACACCCTTGTCCTTCAGACGAGACAGGCTCGGCAGCACGTCGATGGGCGGCTGGATGTTCTTGTGGTACAGCTCGCGGCTGAGGATGATCTGTCCCTCGGTGATATAGCCGGTCAGGTCGGGGATGGGGTGGGTCTTGTCGTCCTCGGGCATGGTGAGGATGGGGATCATCGTCACGGAGCCGGGGTGGCCGAGCTTGCGCCCGGCGCGCTCGTACATGGTGGCAAGGTCGGTGTAGAGGTAGCCGGGGTAGCCGCGGCGGCCCGGCACCTCCTTGCGCGCGGCGGACACCTCGCGCAGGGCCTCGGCGTAGTTGGTGATGTCGGTCAGGATGACCAGAACGTGCATGCCCTTCTCAAAGGCGAGGTACTCCGCGGCGGTCAGCGCCATGCGCGGCGTCGCGATACGCTCAACCGCGGGGTCGGAGGCGAGGTTCGTGAAGAGAACGGTGCGCTCCATCGCGCCGGTGCGGCGGAACTCGTTGGCGAAGAACTCAGCCTCCTCGAACGTGATGCCGATGGCGGCAAACACGACGGCGAAGCGCGAGCTGTCATCGAGCACCTTGGCCTGACGCGCGATCTGGGCGGCGAGCTGCGCGTGCGGCAGACCGGAGCCGGAGAAGATCGGCAGCTTCTGGCCGCGCACGAGGGTGTTCAGACCGTCAATCGCGGAGACGCCCGTCTGGATGAACTCGTCGGGGTAGTCGCGCGCGGCGGGGTTGATGGGCAGGCCGCCGATGTCGAGATACTTCTCGGCCAGCAGCTCCGGGCCGCCGTCGATGGGCTGGCCCATGCCGTCAAAGACACGGCCGAGCATGTCCTCGGACACGCCCAGCTGCAGCGGGTGGCCGAGGAAGCGGATCTTCGAGTCGCGCAGGTTGATGCCCGCGGAGTTCTCGAACAGCTGCACGACGGCGCGGTCGCCGTCGACCTCCAGCACCTTGCAGCGGCGGATGGTGCCGTCGTGGAGCTGGATTTCGCCCAGCTCGTCATAGGTGACGCCCTCCACCTGATCAACGACCATCAGGGGGCCGGAGACCTCCCGGATGGTGCGGTATTCCTTCATCATTCGTCCTCACCCGCTTTCTCCGTGAGTTGGCGCATCTGCTCGGCCAGCTCGCGGTCGATTCCGTCGAAGGCCGTCTGCCACGCATCGGGCTCCTCGTACTTGGTCTGCGCGATGGAGGTGCGCACGGGCAGCTCCAGAATCGCGTCGATCTGCGCGCCCTGTGCGATGGCCTCACGCGCAAGCTCGTCATAGCGCAGGATCATGGAGAGCATCCGCTCCTGCCGGTCAAAGCTGGTGTAGGAGTCGACGTCCATGAAGGCGTTCTGCTGCAGGAAGTCCTCGCGCAGCATACGCGCAACCTCGAGCGTCAGCTGATCGCCGGGGCTGAGCGCGTCCTTGCCGACGAGCTGGACGATCTCCTGCAGGTCGCTCTCCTGCTGGAGCATGTGCATGGCCTTGTCGCGGTGCTCCATGAACTCCACGCCCAGATGCTCGTCGAACCACGGGCGCAGGGAGCTGAGGTACAGCGAATAGGAGTTCAGCCAGTTGATGGCCGGGAAGTGGCGGCGGTAGGCGAGGGACGCGTCGAGAGACCAGAACACCTTGACGATGCGCATGGTGCCCTGTGCGACGGGCTCGCTGAGGTCGCCGCCGGGAGGCGACACGGCGCCGACGGCCGTGACCGAGCCGGTGCGCTCGTCCGAGCCCATGCAGCGCACGACGCCCGCGCGCTCATAGAACTGCGCCAGACGGCTCACGAGGTAGGCGGGGTAGCCTTCCTCGCCGGGCATCTCCTCGAGACGGCCCGACATCTCACGCAGTGCCTCGGCCCAGCGGGAGGTGGAGTCGGCGATGACGGCGACGTCATAGCCCATGTCGCGGAAATACTCCGCGATGGTGATGCCCGTATAGACCGACGCTTCGCGCGCGGCCACGGGCATATCGGAGGTGTTCGCGATCAGGACGGTGCGCTTCATGAGCGACTGGCCCGTGCGGGGGTCGGTCAGCTCCGGAAACTCGCGCAGAACGTCCGTCATCTCGTTGCCGCGCTCGCCGCAGCCGATGTAGACGACGATGTCGACATCCGACCACTTGGCCAGCTGGTGCTGCACCACGGTCTTGCCGGAGCCGAAGGGGCCGGGGACGGCGGCCGTGCCGCCCTTGGCGATGGGGAACATGGTGTCGATCACGCGCTGGCCGGACTGCAGCGGAGCGGAGGGGGTGAACTCCATGCGGAAGGGACGACCCACGCGGACGGGCCACTTCTGCGTCATGGTCAGCTCGCGCTCGTCGCCGCTCTCCGTGCGGACGCGGGCGATGATCTGGTCGATCGTGTAGTCCCCCGCGGGGGCGAGCCAGACGAGTTCACCGGCGAGGCCGTTCGGTACCATGATACGGTGCAGGACGGATTCCGTCTCCGGGACGGTGCCGAGCACGTCGCCGCCGGTGACGGCGCTGCCGACGGCAGCGGTGGGCGTGAAGGTCCACTGTTTTTCACGCGGCAGGGGAGAGGCCTCCACGCCGCGGGTGATGTTCGGCCCCTCCAGGCGCATGATCTCCTCGAGCGGGCGCTGGATGCCGTCATAGATGTTGCCGATGAGGCCGGGGCCGAGCTCCACGGACAGCGGCGCGCCGGTGCTCACGACCTCCGCGCCGGGGCCGAGCCCGCCCGTCTCCTCATAGACCTGGATGGAGGCGCGGCCTCCCGTCATATTCAGAATCTCTCCGATCAGCCGCTTTTCGCCGACGCGGACGACGTCGGCCATGTTGGCCGATTCCAGTCCATCGGCCACGACCAGCGGGCCGGATACCTTGATTACTTTGCCCATACGACTTTTCCTTTCATGTGATGTCAGAGCCGACGGCGCGCTGCACCGCCCGGTGGACGGCGTCGCCGCCGAGGCCCATGGGGCCGGCCTTGCCGGGGATGGGGAGGATAGCCGGACGAGGGACGTCCTTATAGCGGGCGATCTCCGGGGCCAGCTCCTGCGCCAGCGTCTCCGTCACGAAGATGACCGCGCAGGTCTGAGCCAGCTCGCGCAGGGCCTCGCGGCCCTCCTGCGCCGTTTCCGCCGGGCGCACCTCGAGCCCCAGGGCCAGAAAGCCCAGAACGCTCTCGCGGTCGCCCAGCACCGCAATTTTATCCATTTGTCTCACGCAGCCTTTCCCGGATCTGATCGGCCGGAATCCCGGCGAGCAGACCCGTTATCACAAGGCGCACCGACATCAGCTCATTCTCGTGCGCGGCGACATAGCCGACCGGCACCTCGACGCCGAAGGGGACGCGCCGCGCCCGCCCGATCACGTTGAGCGCCGCGTTGTCGCACAGGCGTTCAAGCTCCGTCAGGCTTCCACCCGCGGCGGCCGCTTCGGCCGCCTGCGCGGCCTGCGCCAGCGCGGAGCCCGCGAAGAGCTCCGCCGCGCTCGAAGAGAAGCCGTGCTGCACGATGCGCTCGGGGCTGACCGTGCCGCCGGGGAGGAGCAGCTCACGCAGGAATGCCGCGTCCTTTTTCAGGCGGAGCGTGCGCACAAGGCTCTTGAGGTTCGCGCCGTCGATGAGGGCGCGGACATAGTCCGCAAGAATCTGGCAGCCGCTCGAGCGCGCCAGCTCCAGCTGGCGGGCAAAGCACGCCGCGTCGACGAGCAGGTCACTGCGCCGCGCGTCGCCCGTCTCGGCGAGGACGCGCTCGGCATCAAGCGCGGCATGCGCCATCGGGGCGGGCAGGAACGCCCAGCCCTCCGACTCGCGCCGAAGCTGCGCCAGCTCCTGCGCCGGGATCGTCCCGGCGTCGAGCAGCAGGGCGGAGACATCCGCCCCGCGCGCCTTGATGAGCGTTTTGATGTTGTGACAGTCATACTTCAGCCGAAAGACGGCGAGCACCGCGTCGTCCGGCAGCTGGCCGCTCAGCTCGCGGTAGAGCGCCTCGCGCTGGGTGAGGATCGCCGCGTCGAGCGCGCCGGGCTGCGTAGGGTCGAACGACTCCCAGCCCTGTTCGGCGAGGATACGCGCGGCCTGCTTCGCGTCACCCGATTCGAGCATGCGGTCGAGCTGGCTGCGGCGCAGGAGCGCGTTTTCACGCGAACGGATCTGCGCCGACAGGCACAGGTAATCCGTGTCACGGTATTTCTTAGCCAAAGGGACACCCCCTTAGTTTTCAAACAGCACGGACGCCGTCTCGGCGGCCATGCTCTGACGCAGGGCGCGCAGCTGGGCGGGGAAGGTGCAGTTATACTCGATGTCGCCCGCCTTGAGCACCACGCCGCCGCCCGTCTCGCGCGTCTCGGCGCTCAGGCGGAAGGCCGCGCCGGGCTTTAAGGCGTTGGCTCGCTCGGTGACCTGCGCGCCGACGGCCTCGCGGTCGGCGGGGGAGAAGATCAGCTCCTCGCTGCCCGTGCCCGTCTCGGCGGCGATGTGCGCGAGCACCTGCACATACTGCTCCTGCGGGAGCGTGCGCAGCTGAGACGCGGCCTGCTCAAAGGCGAGGTCAATGCACCTCTGCCGCTCGGCGAGCAGG
>USAC01000094.1 GCA_900552475.1 uncultured Eubacteriales bacterium
GGGGCATCATGGGGGCTCACGCGAAGGGCTTCCGCTGGGTCGTCGGCGCTGCCCCCCCGGGCAACGCCGACGTCGTCAAGGGCATCCTCGGCGACCGCAAGGAGTACGGCGTTCGCTATAGCTAAACTCTTGCTTACTCTGATACTCTTTACATACTCTATACTCCCCCTATGACCACAGCGGCGGCAGAGCGCAACATCTGCCGCCGCTGCGGCCGTTTTTTTGGGGGAGCATGAGCGGGGTGTCGGGGACACCGCTCCCTACGGCATTGAAAGAAGCGTTCCGGTCGGACAACGGGGCGATGTGGGCATCGCCCCCGACGGAGGCACGAACACCTCAATTCACCCGAAAAAACAACAAAAGAGGGACGATTCCACCGGAATTGTCCCTCTTTTCACAGCATATGCATTTATCTGCGCGCCAGAATATCCCGCGCGACGAATACGCCGCTGGCGGACGCGTGGGACAGCGAGTGCGTGATGCCGCTGCCGTCGCCGATGACATACAGCCCCTCGTGCGGCGTCTCGAGGTGGTCGTTCAGTGCGACCTCCATGTTGTAGAACTTGACCTCCACGCCGTAGAGCAGCGTGTCGTCGTTGGCCGTGCCGGGGGCGATCTTGTCGAGGGCGTAGATCATCTCGATGATGCCGTCGAGGATGCGCTTGGGCAGGACAAGGCTCAGGTCACCGGGCGTCGCGGCGAGCGTCGGCGTGACCAGCCCCTCCTCGACGCGCTTGACCGTGCTGCGGCGGCCGCGCACGAGGTCGCCGAAGCGCTGGACAATCACGCCGCCGCCGAGCATGTTCGACAGACGCGCGATGCTCTCGCCGTAGCCGTTGGAATCGTGGAACGGCTCGGAGAAGTGCTTGGCGACGAGCAGGGCGAAGTTCGTGTTTTCCGTCTGCATGGCCTTGTCCTCGTAGCTGTGGCCGTTGACGGTCACGATGCCGTTGGTGTTCTCGTTGACGACGATGCCGTTCGGGTTCATGCAGAACGTGCGGACGTTGTCCTCGAACTTCTCCGTGCGGTAGACGATCTTGCTCTCATAGAGCTCGTCGGTCAGGTGGGAGAAGACGACGGCGGGCAGCTCGACGCGCACGCCGATGTCGACGCGGTTGGACTTGGTGGGGATGTCGAGCGTGTGGCAGACGCTCTCCATCCACTTGCTGCCGCTGCGGCCGACGGAGATGATGCACTTGTCGCAGGTATAGCGCGCGTTCTCACAGTCGATGACGTAGCCGCCCTCGGCCAGCTCGACGGCGTGGACGGGGGTGTCGAAGTGGAACTCGACCTTATCCTTGAGGTCGTCGTAGAGGTTCTGGAGCACGACGTAGTTGATGTCCGTGCCGAGGTGACGGACGGAGGCGTCGAGCAGGTTTAGCTTGTGCTGGATGCAGAGCTTCTTGAACTTCGTACCGGCGGTGGAATAGAGCTTGGTGCCCTCACCGCCGTAGAGCATGTTGATCTCGTCGACATAGTGCATCAGCTCGAGCGCCTGCTCCTTGCCGATGTACTCATAGAGCGTGCCGCCGAAGTCGTTGGTGATGTTGTACTTGCCGTCGGAGAAGGCGCCCGCGCCGCCGAAGCCGCTCATGATCGAGCAGCTCTTGCAGCCGATGCAGCTCTTGATCTTCTTGCCGTCGATGGGACAGCGGCGCTTGTCGAGACTGTGGCCCGCCTCGAACACGGCGATCTTCAGCGAGGGATCCTGACGCGTCAGCTCATAGGCGGAAAAGATGCCGCCGGGGCCGGCGCCGATGATGACGATATCATAATGCATAACCGATTCTCCTGTATTTTCATCATAAGTTATTGAGCGAGATTTTTTCGAGCCATAAGTATTATATATATTTGCGCGCGGATGTCAAGGCTAAATTTGTAAATTCTGTATATTAATATAGTACACGGCCGGATTCGACACGATAGCGCGCCGCACGACGCAGATGTATTTGGCGAAAGCAGCATTTTGCCTTGCGGGTGTGCGGGGAATTCTGTATAATATAGACAGAAAATTCTGTGCGTTCAGCGGGGAAGCGGTGGATTTTAGTTGAGCTAAAGAATACTGATTGCTTTTGCAAAAAATCCGTGTTGAATTCGTAGTATGTATGGTAGAACTAAAAAACAAACAGGGAATTATATATTAATTACGAAGGAGTTAAGTGGTAGGAGGAAAGTATGGAACGACTGTGGCTCACGGACTGCGCTTATCTGCTGACAAAGCCGGATCACTGGTTCTGCCCGCAGAGATGCGCGGTTCTGGACGGGGAGACCCGGCAGGGGCTGCCCGCGGAGGAGCGCGCGGGCTGCATACCGCTCCCGTATGTGGAGATTGAAACGCTTCACCGCGCATTTTTCGACCGGAAGGCGGACGGACTGCTGCGCAGGCAGTATCTGCGCATTCTGCGGACGTCGGCGGATCGGGACGCGGCGATCGACGCAGTCGGGAGGATGCTGGAGGAGCAGAACCTGACCGGAGAGTACGCCGCCTTTGAGCGGCAGTTCCTGCTGGACGCCGCACAGGTGTGGTGTCGCGAAAACGGAATTCCGTATTCCACCAAGCCACGCGACAGGTGGGATGCCGCCCAAGCGGAGGAGGAATTCCGGGCGCGTATGCGCTGGCTGGAGCGCGTACGTCAGCAGAAACGGGAGCGCGAAAAGCAGTCCCACCGCCGCGGGAAGAAAAAACAGCGGTAAGTGGCCAATGCATGGTAAAACTAAAATTTATTCGAGATTTCTGATGAAAATATTAGTATATCTAAAAAGCGGACGCCGGAATTTTAGTTTGGCCATAGTTTTGGGTTTAAAAATGCAGGATAAGTGGGAGATATCTTCATGGAGATTGAACAGATAAAGAATCACCTTCGGAGAGCATTGGTGGGAGAGAAACTGCAATATATTGTTAGAAGCTGCGAACTGATCGATTTTGGATTTGGAGAACTGTTTCGGAGAAAAAACAGCCGCGGATATGAGCGTGAAGTGGCTTCGTATGCACTCCATTTGCTTTGCCCGTTCCGAATTGCTATGGAAGGCAGATGCTTGACTGGAAGCGAGGATTTATATAAAAACGCGTCTCCGTCCAATGGAGCAGTCGATTTGGGAGTACAGGATTCCTGCGTGTTTGACAAAAAATTGGAACGGATTCGACATTTGCTTACCGAGGAGACTGTAACAGAGGTTACTATTACGGAGAATGGCGATATAGATTTGCAATTGACCACGCTGCGTATAACAGCGTTTTGTACGGGTTCAGATGAGGATGAGATGTGGCGCTTTTTTGAAGTAAGGACAGGCAGCCCGCATATTGTAAGAAACGGATGCGGGTATGAGCTTATCTGAAGGACGCGAGAAATGTGAAGCGACTTCGCGGCTAACAGCATAAACTATGGTAAAACTAAAGTATTGAAAGAAATATAGCAAATAATTTTAGTTGAACTAAAATTATTTGCCGAAAAAGCCGCGCAGGGCAGCACGATTTTTAAGATAACTAAAGTTATGGTGTAAATTCTACGGAAAACTATGGCAAAACTAAAGGATGAACGGCACGCGGGCAGTACCTGCGTGCGGCGGAGGGATGTAAATGGGGAGAGGGATGTAAATGGGGAGAAGTGATGGGAAAAAGTTTTATCTATCAAAAGACACGCGTACACAAAAGGCAATCGGTCTGTTGACGGCTTGCATAATCGTATTGTCACCTGTCTTTTTTGGAATTTGGAATGATTTGAGGACATTTCAAAAACTAATTTGCATCGGCTGTGTAGCAGTTTATGCATGCGCAGCGCTCTTGGATTGGCCAAAACTGAGCACGGTCTTTATCATTGAGGAGCGGAAGATAAAGTCCCGGCGCTGGGGAAAGGTGCTGTGCGAGGTGCGCTGCACGGGGATGGTGCATTACCTGTTTGTTCAGGAACGGATAGAGGATGCCTCGCGCGTAACGCGTCACTATCTCCTGATTTCAAACCGTGTGATTCCCAATTTTGCGGGTCAGAGTGTCCTCAAGACGTATGACATCCACAAACAGATTCTTCTGCGCTACGACAAGGAGACGGAACCGTTTCTGCGCGGCTGGCTCGGGAGTGAAAACTGGATCTGTGACGGCGGTACGCCGCCGGATCTGGACGCGCCGCTGCCCGTAGATAAAGAACCAATTATTCCGAAAGATATTCATAAGCAGTTCATTGAAGGAGAAAGAGCCGAATGGCGTCAGTTCAAAGAACTGCTGCGGTCGCTGCGGAAGAAGTGAACTGAGAGATCACGTGAGAACGCGGCTCAGAGGTTCTTGCGGATGACACCGAGGGCGGTTTTTTCCAGACGGCTGACCTGCGCCTGCGAGATGCCGATTTCGGCGGAGACCTCCATCTGCGTCTTGCCCTCGTAGAAGCGGAGGGCGAGGATGTTCCGCTCGCGCTCGGGCAGACGACGGATCGCCTCCTTGAGCGAGATCTGACGGATCCAGCTGTCGTCCGTGTTCTCTGTGTCCTTCACCTGATCCATGACGCAGATCGTGTCGCCGCCGTGCTCGTAGATCGGCTCGTACAGGCTCACGGGATCCACAATGGCATCCATCGCGAAGACGACCTCCTCGCGCGGGAGGTCGAGATAGCGGGCGATCTGCTCGACCGTCGGCTCGCGCTGGGAGTCGGCCATGAGCTTTTCGCGCGCCTGCAGCACCTTGTAGGCCGTGTCGCGCATGGAGCGCGAGACACGGATGGCGCTGTTGTCACGCAGATAGCGGCGGATCTCCCCGACGATCATCGGCACGCCGTAGGTCGAAAAGCGCACGTTCTGGCGGATGTCGAAGTTGTCGATGGCCTTGATGAGCCCGATGCAGCCGACCTGAAATAGGTCGTCGACATTCTCGCCCCGCCCGAGAAAGCGCTGGATGACCGACAGCACCAGCCGGAGATTGCCGCAGATGAGCTGCTCGCGCGCGGCGCGGTCGCCCTCCTTCGTCCGGCGCAGCAGCGCCATCATCTCCTCATTCTTCAGCACCGGCAGACGCGCCGTGTTGACCCCGCAGATTTCCACCTTCCCCTGCATGCTTCAAGCCTCCACCCATCGGATATTTCGGATGGTAGCAGTATTTCCCCGGCAAACCCGGCTTATACGGCCCGGCGGAATCCGCGCCGCTTCGACAGTATGGGACGCGCCGTGCGCGGCATAGGATAGCGGCGAGGTGGTATGCTATGCTGGAGAGATTTTCGTGTCTGCGGCGCAAGGAGGTCGTCAACGTCTGTGACGGCTGCCGCCTGGGCTATGTGGGGGATCTGGAGATCAAATACCCCGAGGGGGAGATCAAGGCCATCGTCGTGTTCGGGCCGTGTCGGTTCTTTGGCCTGTTCGGCAGGGGAGAGGATTACTACATCCCGTGGGAGTGCGTGCAGAAGTTCGGCTGCGACATCGTGATCGTCGACAAGCCCTTCCAGCGCCGCGATCCACCGCCGCAGCGCAAAAAACGCCGCTGGGGCGGCTGAAACCGGGGCGAGAGAAGATAAAACGCAGATTTTACGGAAGAATTCCGAAAAACAGCTTGCAATATACATTTGCCTGTGGTATTATATTTCAGCATTCCGCACGGTGCGTCGACTTTCTGTCTGTGCCCGGGGCCCAAAACGGCCGGGTTGGCAGGGGGGATGAAACCGCCGGAGGACCAACTAAATTGAAATTGGAGGAACACACAACTATGGCAAATTCTAGCGTCGTATCCATGAAGGCCCTGCTGGAGGC
>USAC01000095.1 GCA_900552475.1 uncultured Eubacteriales bacterium
TGTTCGGCGAAGATCTTCGTCATCTGGTCGGTCAGCTCGTCGATCACGCCCGTCAGCTCGCCCATGGCGCGCTCGACGTCCGTGCGCTGCTCGGAGAGGTAGGTATAGCGCGTGTTCACGCGCTCGAACTCCTCGATCGCGCCGATATTCGGCGTGCCGAGAGCCTTGATATCGCGGGTGAGCTCCGCGATGCGGCGCGTCGCCTTCGGGACGCTCTCCAACTCCACGCGCTGCGCCTGCGCCTCGGAATGGCTCAGCTCATAGCGCTCCCAGAGCCGGTCGAGGATCTGCTTTTCCTCCATGGCAGAGGCGTTCAGCTTCTGCTCCAGGCGGCTCACCTCGCGCTCGCTGGCGAGCAGCGTGTCGTTTGCCTCGCGGCTCTCGCGCTCGGTCGCGGTGCGCCTGGCCTCGAGCGCCAGCTTCTCCTGTGAGAGCGCGTCGAGCGCCGCCTGCTTCTCCTGCGCCGCGGCGTGCAGCGCCTGCGCCTGCTCCGTGCGGCGCGCAATCTCGGCCTGCGCGTCCTCGTTCGAGCGGCGGAACTTCTCCGCCAGCTCCCCGCGCCCGGCGCGGTCGGCCTCCATATCCGCCCGCAGCGCCGCCAGATCCTCCCGGCTGCGCAGGGCGCTCTCGCGCTCGGCCTGCAGTGCCGCCAGCGCGGATTTATGCTCCGTAATCTTCTGCGACAGGTCGCCGCTGCGCGTCAGCAGCTCCGACTGTCCGGCGAGCTTCTCGCCCGTCTCGGCGCGCAGCGCCTGCACCTCCCGCTCGCAGCGGTCGATCGTCTCCTGCGCACTCTGCGCGCGGGTCCGGTCGGCCGCGGTGCGCGCGGTGATCGTCTCCGCCTCGGCGCGCAGGCTCCCGCAACTCGCCTCCAGGCTCTCGGTCAGCACGTCGTAGTGGTTCTTGCGCCCCTCGAGCGTCAGCATGCGGCTCTCGGCCTGGCGCTGCTGCTCCTTGGCGACGTCGAGCTCATACTGCGCCTTCTTCAGGTCGCGCGCCGTCTCCGCCGCGCGCTCCTCCGCCTGATGCAGCTGCTGCTCAAGCCCGCCCTGCTTTTCGCGCAGGGCCGCGAGCTCCGTCGCGCGCGACAGGACGCCCGCGCTGCGGCTGACGCTGCCGCCGGTCATCGAGCCGCCGGCATGGATGACCTGTCCGTCCAGCGTCACGATGCGGAAGCGGTGCCCGTACCGCCGGGCGATGGCGATGCCGCAGTCGATGTCCTCGACCACGACCGTCCGCCCCAGCAGGTTCTGGAAAATGCCGTCATACTGCCGGTCATAGCGCACAAGGCGGCTCGCGATGCCGACAAAGCCCGTCTCCTGCTCCAGTCCCTGCTCGCGCAGGGCATTTCCGCGCACGGTGCTCACCGGGAGGAACGTCGCGCGGCCGCCGTCGCGCTGCTTTAAGAGCGCGATAGCGCTCTTCGCGTCGCTTTCGCTCCCGACGACGATATTCTGCAGCCCGCCGCCGAGCGCAATCTCCAGCGCGACGGTATAGGCCGGATCCGTCTCCATCAGGCTCGCCACCGGGCCGCGGATCCCGCGCAGCGCGCCCTTTTCGGCGGCGCGCATCACGAGCTTCACCGCGCGGGAAAAGCCCTCGTACTCCTTCTCCATCTCGCCGAGCAGGGCGATCCGATCGGTCAGCGTCTTGAGCGCCATCGTCAGCCGCAGCTTCTCCTGCTGCGTCTCGTCGGCGCGGCGCCTGCGGCCCTCCATGCGCAGGCTGTGCCCCTGAATGATATTCGCGGCGGCCTGCTCGTCCTCCTGCGCCTCGCGCAGGGCATGGCGGTTCTCCTTCGCTTCGTGCTGCGCCTGCTCCAGCTTTTCCTCCGCTGCAGCGAGCTCCTGCCCGATGGCCGTGCGGCGCGCGAGCGCCGCGTCCATGCCCGCCTGCAGCGCGGAGAGCTCGGCGCGCGCATCCGCGGCCGCGGACGCGCTGAGCGCTTCCTTCGCGCGGAGCGCTTCCGCCTCCTGCGCGGCGCTGCCCGCCTGCTGCGCCAGTTCCTGCGCGCCGGCGAGCCATCCGTCAAGCTCCGTCTGCATCTGCTGCGTCTGCCTCTCGATCTCCGCCGCGCGGCGCTCGAGCGCGTCCATCTGGCTCTGCAGCCCATCGGCGCGGCCCTGCGAATCCTCCATCTCGCGCGCGAGCCGCTCGAGCGACTCCTCGTTGTGCGCGACGCCCGTGCGCAGCACGGCGATCTCCGATTCCTGCTCCGCGGCCTGACTCTCGAGCGCGCCCATCTCGCTGCGCAGCCCCTCGGCCCGCACGTCGCACGCGCGCATCTGCTCGGCGCAGTCCTCCGCCGCGGCATAGACCGCGTCGAGCGCATCCTGCGCCCGGTTCTTGTCCGCCTGCGCCGCCTCGAAGTCCGTGCGCAGCTTCAGCGCGCCGGTCTTGAGCGCCTGCAGGTTCTCGAGCCAGACGGAAATCTCCAGCACGCGCAGCTCGTCGCGCAGGACGAGGTATTTCTTCGCCGTCTCCGCCTGTCTGCGCAGCGGCTCGACCTGCAGCTCCAGCTCGGCGATCTTGTCGTTGATGCGCACGAGGTTTTCCTGCGTGCGCTCGAGCTTGCGCTCAGATTCCTCCTTGCGGTGGCGGTATTTGCTGATGCCCGCCGCCTCCTCAAAGACCTCGCGGCGCTCGCCGCTCTTGACGGACAGGATCTCGTCGATCTTGCCCTGTCCGATGATGGAATAGCCCTCGCGGCCCATGCCCGTGTCCATGAAGAGCTCGTTGACGTCCTTGAGACGCACCGACTGGCGGTTGATATAGTACTCCGACTCGCCCGAGCGGTAGTACCGCCGCGTCACGGCGACCTCCGCCTCGTCGCGGGTGGGAAAAATGTGCTCGGTGTTGTCGATCACGAGCGTCACCTGCGCAAAGCCCATCTGGCTGCGCTTCTCCGTGCCGCCGAAGATCACGTCCTCCATCTTCGCGCCGCGGAGCTGGCGGCTGTTCTGCTCGCCCATGACCCAGCGGATGGCGTCGGAGATGTTCGACTTGCCGGAGCCATTCGGCCCGACGATGGCCGTGATATCCTCGCCGAAGTTGAGAACAGTCTTGTCCGGAAAGGATTTGAATCCCTGGATTTCCAGTGCCTTCAGGTACACGCACTTCACCTCATTCCATACGATAACTAATTTAGTATAGCAGGCAAGCCGCGTTTTTTCAAGCGCAAACCGGCCTAAACCGCGGCTTTTCGCCGTTCATAGTTTGTTCATAGGCGCGGAATTGACAGAACGTCCGCACTGTGTTACAATTTGGTTACATATTTAAATTGTAAAGGAGAGTTTTTCATGGCAGAAACGAAAAAAGGCGAAGGCCTTGTCTATAAAAACCACCCCCTGCGCCGCGTCGACAATCTGATCTACTACGGCAGCATGGCGGACAAATACATTGTCCTGCTCCAGATCCTCGACACGAAGAAAGAGAAGGACATGGACGTGGCGACCCGCGTCTCCGTGCAGCTGCAGCTGACGGATCCGGATCTGAAGTCCCGCGACCGGGTGGTCAAGAGGTCCGAGAAGGACAATCTCTATGCGGCAATGGACGTCGGCTGTATCTGGCTCGAGCGTGCGCTGTCCGGTAAATAATCCCCCCTGCACGAACGAGAAAGGAAGCACCACATGAAAACGCCCAGCAGAAAAATTCTGTCCGTGGTTCTGGCCGTGGCCGTGCTGGCGTCCCTGCTGGCGACGTCGGTCTTCGCCGGGCAGCGCGCCATCGGTGTCGGCGCCGTCACCGCGGCGCAGAGCACCATGCGCACCGGCCCGGAGTCGGACGCCGCCGAGCTCGCGCAGCTCACCGCCGGAACGGACGTCGCCGTCCTCGGCCAGAGCGGCGACTGGTACCACATCAATTACAACGATCAATACGGCTACCTCCCCGTCTCCGAGCTGGAGGTCTCCCCCACCGCCGATGATCTCGAGACGACCGGCTCCGTCACGGCGGGCACCGCCGTCGTGCGCAGCGCGCCCGAGCTGACCGCCGCGGGTATCGGCTCCGCCGACCGCTACGTCTCGCTCGAGGTCACGGGCTTCGAGAGCGGCTGGTTCCGCGTCATCTTCGGCGAAAAGGAGGGCTATGTCCGCAGCGACGAGCTGACGCTCAACGGCGCGCCCATCCGCGTGGACGATCCCATGACCGAGGAGCAGATCGCGGCCGAGACGTCACTGGAGGACGATCCCGTCGAGCAGGACAGCCAGCTCGCCATCATTAACGGCTCCGGCGTGAATCTGCGCGCTGAGATGAGCACCGATTCCGAGGTACTCGCCGAGCTCTCGCGCGGGACGGTTCTGACCGTGCTCGATGTGTTCGACGGCTGGTATCAGGTGCAGACCGGCGATCTGACCGGCTATGTTGCCTCCGCCTTTGTCACCCTCGCTGAGGGACACGATCCCTCACAGCTGCTCACCGAGACACTGCCCGAGTCGAGCACGTCCGTACTCGCGGTGGGTCTTGTCGTCGGCTCCGGCGTGCGCATGCGCAGCGAGCCGAACACCGACTGCTCCATCGTCTCCACGCTTGACCGCGGCGCAGCCGTATGTGTGATGGGCGCGGCAGACGGCTGGTACCGCATCGACTACGGCGGCAAGGGCGGCTACATCGCCGCCGATTACCTCACCGTTTCCGAGGCAACGGAGGGCTTCTCCTGCTACGCGCTCGTGCTGGCCGATTCGCTGAATATGCGTTCCGCGCCGGATGCCGGCGCCGGACGCGTCACCAGCGTCTCCTCCGGCAGCTATGTGGACGTGAGCGGCTTTGAAAACGGCTGGTTCCACGTCTCCTACAACGGCAGCACCGGCTTCATGTCCGGCGACTATCTGACGCTCACGGACTCCAAGCCCACGCCCGTCACGACGACTACCTCCGGCAGCTCGTCCTCTTCGAGCAGCAGCAAGGGCAGCTCGTCCTCTTCGAGCAGCAGCAAGGGCAGCACGTCGCTTCCGAGCGGCGGCTCCGCGGGCCGCGGCAGCGGCACCGGTGCGGATCTCGTTGCTGAGGGCGAGCGCTATCTCGGCGTCCGCTATGTCTACGGCGGCGCATCCCCCAGCGGGTTCGACTGCTCCGGCTTCACGATGTACGTCTACGCACAGTTCGGCTACAGCCTGCCCCACGGCGCGAACCGTCAGCTGAGCTACGGTACGCCCATCTCGAAGGGCGATCTCCAGCCGGGCGACCTCGTGTTCTTCTACGGAACCGACGGCGGCGACAGCTCCTCGGCCTCCCATGTCGGCCTGTATGTCGGCGACGGCACGTTTATCCACGCCTCCTCCGGCTCAAGCCGCTGCGTGAAGTACTCCTCGCTCTACGAGAGCTACTACACGAACCACTATCTGACCGCCCGCCGCATTGTCGGCTGACGAAAACAGCAAATCAGCAGCACTCCCCCGGCCGTAAGGCCGGGGGAGTTTTTTTAGTCTCACAGAGTTCGCGGCTCGCAAGCCGCGAAAAAGATCCAATCCGTTTTTTGCGGCGGCGTGTACGCCGCAAAAAAACACCTTGCGCATAGCGGAGTGTCGCAGGCTGGCCAGCGGCCAGACAAGGCGCGAAGCGTAGTGAAACTCATCGCCCAAAGCGCTTGCGCTTTGGGCGATATAAACCGCAGCGGGGGGGCCCCGCGGGGGCCCCCCGCGCGGGCACGGACTTTTTGGGGTTATAACAAACAGGTTTGGGGGTACTT
>USAC01000096.1 GCA_900552475.1 uncultured Eubacteriales bacterium
TACTCCTTTTGGCATAGCAAAACACCCCACTTGTTAGACAGTATATCATACTGTCTAACAAATGGGGTGCAGTTCAGTTTCGCTCCCAGGCTGTCCGTTTATTTTTGACGCAAAGGGACTTTGCGAGGTGCAAAACGGCGCTTTTACGACAGCAGGAGCTCGATCAGCTCACCGTTTTCCAGCCCGCTGAAATAGCGGCTCACCGTCTCGTCCGCCAGTGCCGCGCGCAGGCTCTGCTCCTCAAGCCGCACGCCGCGCAGCTTCTCCGCCAGCACCTCCGGCTCAACGACGCTGAAAAAGTCGCCCGTGAAGTGAAGGTCCTGAATCACGCCGTGGTCGGTCGTCAGGTGCACCTCGACGCTGCCGCAGGCGGGGAAGCGCCGCTGCCTGCGCATCTCGCAGTCGCGCGACTGGCCGTAGTTCCACTCCCAGGTGGCGTAGCGCTCGGCGCGCAGCTGCGCGATCTGCGCCTTGTCTTCCTCGGTAAAGACGTACTCGTCGCCGGGCTGCTGCTCCAGAATCTCGCGCAGCAGCAGGCTGCGGAACTCCTCGAGTGTGACGGGACTGGCCATGTGTCGGCGCACGGTGGTAACCCTGCTGCGCACGGAGGCGATGCCCTTGGCGCGGATCTTCTCCTGATCCACATGGAGCGCCTGCGCCACGAGGTCGAGGTTCGAGTCGAACATGATCGTGCCGTGGTGCATGACCCGGCCCTCCTTGAGGTACTGGGAGTTGCCGGAGAACTTCTGACCGTCGATGGTCATGTCGTTGCGGCCGTTGATCTCCGCGGTGACGCCGATCTTCGCCAGCGCGGCGACCACCGGGCGGCAGAACAGGCGGAAATTGATGGACTCCATGTCGCCCGCGTCGGCGATGAAGGTGAAGTTGAGGTTCCCCATATCGTGATACACGGCCCCGCCGCCGGAGAGACGCCGCACCACACGCAC
Source organism: uncultured Eubacteriales bacterium (assembly GCA_900552475.1). Lineage (GTDB taxonomy): Bacteria > Bacillota > Clostridia > Oscillospirales > Oscillospiraceae > Vescimonas. The sequence continues at coordinate 948 of USAC01000096.1, forward strand.
GCCGTTTTCACGGACAAACTGCTCGTTGATCTCCGCGGCGGTGTTCTGGTGCTTACCGATGATGATGGCATTGTCGTTCTGCCAGAGCATGAAATACGTGCGGTCCCGGGGCAGACGGTCAAAAACGTACTGCTCGGCGGCCAGATTCCACGCCGGGTCCGTGGTGTAAAGGTTCAGGTAGGATAGTTTCTGCTGTGCCATGTGTTACTCCTTTGCTCCGTGGTGGGTTTCTATCGACATAACGCTCAGCTCTTTCGGGGCAGGGTTGAGCGGTACTCACTGGGGGGCACGCCGGTCTTGGACTTGAAGACCCGCATGAAGTTCTGGACGGTCAGGAAGCCGACCTCCTGCCCGACGTCGCGCACCAGCTTGCTCTCGTCCGCGAGCAGGCGCTTCGCCTGCTCGATGCGCAGGTCGCTGAGGTACTGGGTAAAGCGCTTTCCGTCGACCTCGCTGAAAATGCGGCTGAGGTACGACGGGCTGATGCCCAGCTGCGCGGCGGTTCCGTCGAGCGAGAGGGCGCTGTCCATATAGTGCTCCCCCACATACTTCTTCGCGGCCAGCAGCAGGGACAGGATGGTAAAAAAGGTACTTCGCAGAACACTTCCCGACCGGAAAATTTCGTGCTTGAGCACGTCGCTCAGTTCTTTTCGCACCACTGCTGGGTCACCTCCGCCGATTCCGTATAATGGGATGAAAAATATCATATCGTGCAGGCAGATCATATCAAAATTTGCACATTTTTGCAAGGCGCGGCCATGCTTTTTCTTTACAAAGAGCGTCCGCGCGCAAAAGTGCACAGTTCATCTGCAAACTCTATGTTTTTCCGTTTCATCCGAACATTTTAACGTAATTTTCACCGAATTATTCGATTTTATCTGTCGTTTTGCACAATTTTTGGCAGTTGTATTTAGTACTTTAATGCTGAACAATTTTTAACGGTGTAAACAAAATCTGCAAACCCGTTAAAAATTTGCCACGACGCGGCGGTATCGTGACAAGGGAAAGAAATGTTTATTGAAAATACCCGGCGCCTGCGCTACATATAGGCTTGCAGGCGGGAGAGCCTTTCCCCGCACGCACAGAAGCTGAAACTTTTTTTGAGAGAGGTGATCCACAGAATGAAGCAAAACCCCTACAAACGGTTTGCGAGAGCCCTGGCCGCGGTGGAAAAATGGATCATCGTTGTCGCGCTCGCCATCGGTGTGGCGCTGACAGCGGTGAACGTTGTCTGCCGCTATATCTTCAAGGCAAACGTGAACTTCTCGTGGTCCGAGGAGGTCGTGGTCGCGCTGCTGGTACTGACGTATATGGTCGGTGCCGCGCTGTGCTCCGGCGATGAGGGCGGACTGATCAACATGACGATCTTCACGGGAAAGATGAGCCGCCGGACGCAGCTGGTGATCGAAATCATCACCAACCTCTGCCTGATCGCCTTCGGCGTCATCATCTTCATCAGCGGCTGGGACCGCTGCGCCTCGAAGATCGCCAGCGGTCAGGTCACGACCGCGCTGGCCATCCCCGACTGGATCTACAACGCCTTCATCCCGCTGGGTGCCTTCCTGATGGTGATCCACACGGCGGAGCGGATTCTGGACGGCATCGGTGAACTGAAGACGCTGCACGGCGCAGATAAGCCCGAGGGAGGTGACGCCGCATGACCTATGCCATTATGCTGGGCGTTTTCGTCGTCCTGCTGTTTCTGGGCGCGCCCATCGCGCTGTCGCTGGGCATGTCCTCGCTGCTCGCCATCCTGTATAACGGGACGGGCATCAACGTCGTCGCGGGGCAGATCTACGGCGGCATCGGCAAGTATCTGCTGCTGGCCGTTCCGTTCTTCGTCCTCTCGGGCAACATCATGGCCAAAGCCGGCATCTCCGACCGGCTGATCGCGTTCATCGACGCCCTGCTTGGGTATCTGCGCGGCGGCATCGCGATGGTCTGCATCGTCGTGGCCTGCTTCTTCGGCGCGATTTCCGGCTCCGGCGCGGCCACCGTGGCGGCGCTGGGCGTTATCCTGATCCCCGCCATGATCGAGCGCGAGAAATTCTCCGATCCGTTCGCGCACGGCGTGGTCGCCGCCGCGTCCTCGATCGCGGTCATCATCCCGCCGAGCATTTCCTTCGTGATTTACGCCTCCCTGACCGGCGTTTCCGTAGGCGATATCTTCGTGGCCGGTATTCTCCCCGGCGTCATCATGGGCGCGGCCATGATCCTCGTGGTGCAGATCTATGCGCACAAGCACCACCTGAAGCCCGCCCACCCGTGGAAGGGCTGGCGCGAGGTGTGGCGCACGTTCAAGAGCGCCTTCTGGGGTCTGCTGATGCCCGTCATTATCCTCGGCGGCATCTACGGCGGCTACTTCTCCGCCACAGAGGCGGCGGCCGTGGCCGCGGTATACGGCCTGTTTGTCGGCACCGTTGTCTATAAGGAGCTGAAGTGGAAGGACATCGTCGCTCTGCTGTATGACACGGCCAAGAGCACCGGTGGTCTGATGCTCATCATCGGCGGCGCCACGATCTTTTCCTACGCCTGCACGCGCTACGGCATCTCCGTCGGCGTTCAGTCGCTGCTGGAGAACTGCGGTAAGGGCGGCTTCCTGATCATCACGAACATCGTGCTGCTGATCGCGGGCTGCTTTATGGACGCCAACTCCAATATGTACATTTTCATCCCCATCATGTATCCTGTTGCCCAGAAGTTCGGCATTGATCCGATCCACTTCGGCATGATCTGCACGGTCAACCTCGCCATCGGCCAGTTTACGCCCCCTGTCGGCACGAACCTGTTCGTCGCCTCCAGCCTGCGCATCCCCGGCCACCGCGTCGGCGTCGAGTCCGTCGCGAAGGCGTGCCTGCCCATGATCGCGGCGGCCGTTCTGGTGCTGCTGCTGGTCACCTATGTCCCGCAAGTCACCACTTGCCTCATCGGTGGGTGATCTCTCTTCTTCTGCCGCCTGTCTGCACGCAGGCAGGCGGCCTCTTCCCAAATCTGTCTCCATAAACACGTAAATAAATAAAAAATCAGGAGGACTATTTTATGAAACTGAAGAAACTCGTGGCCCTTATTCTGGCGCTCGTTACGGCGCTGAGTCTCGTTGCCTGCGGCAGCGGCGGCAATGGCTCCGGCGGCGGTGATTCCACCGACGGCGACACGTCCAATTTCCCCAAGATGACCTGGTCGGCTGCCACGTCCGGCGCCGAGGGCTCCAACTTCGACGTCGGTCTGGAGAAGTTCAGCGAGCTGCTGCAGGAGAAGACTGGCGGCGCGATCAAGCTGGACATCTACTGCTCCGACCAGCTGACCAACGGCAACCAGGCCGACTCCATCCAGGCCAACATCGACGGCACCATCGACGTGACGTTCCAGGCCGACGGCGTCTGGGGCAACTTCGACACCGTGTTCAGCGTCCCCAACCTGCCCTTCCTGTTCGACAACTATGACGACGTGGACAGCAAGCTCATCAACGGCGAGGGCGGCAAGTACCTCATGAACGCCATGGATTCCAAGTTCAACGTCAAGTGCCTCGGCATCGGCGAGAACGGCTTCCGCTATCTCACCAACAGCAAGCACCCCGTCAAGACCCCCGATGACCTGCACGATCTGAAGCTCCGCATCGGCGGCGCGCCCATTCTGGTCAGCACCTATGAGAGCTGGGGCGTGGACTACACTACCGCCGCCTGGGCCGAGGTCTACACCGGCCTGCAGACGAAGCTGTACGACGGTCAGGAGAACCCCATCGCCGTCGCGGACGCCAGCTCCATTCAGGAGGTCCAGAAGTATGTGACCGCGTGGACGGCCAACTACGGCATCATGTTCATGGCCATGAACGGCGACCTGTACAACAGCCTCTCCGACGAGCTGAAGGCCATCGTGGACGAGTGCGCCAAGGAGGCCTGCGCCTATCAGATCCAGTACACCCGCGAGCAGTGCGACTCCGCGCTGAAGAAGTGGGTCGACAACTACGGCATCGAGGTCTATGAGATGACCGCGGAGAACGCCAACCTGTTCCGCCAGAAGATCCAGCCCGTGTATGACAAGTTCTCTGCCTACAACGAGCTGATCGACCTGCTGAAGTAACATGTGCGCGCGGGCGAAGCAGACGCGGCGCATCGGCTGGATCGGTCTGGGTACGATGGGCCTTCCTATGGCGCTGCGGCTGGCGGATAAAAGCGGTTGCGCCGTGTATGGCTGCGACATCGTCCCCGCCGCTATGGACGCGTTCGCGTCCATGGGCGGCATCCCGGAGCCGGACAGCGCGGCGCTGCTGGAGAATAGCGACGTGGTGTTTCTCAGCCTGCCCGGCAACGCGCTGGTGCAGGAGACGCTGACGGATGCCGTCCGGCGCTGCCGCCGCGGCACCGTGGTCGTGGACACCAGCTCGTCCCTGCCCGCCGTCATCCAGAGCTGCGCCGCGCAGGCCGCCGCGCGGGGCGTCGAGCTGATCGACTGCCCCGTCAGCGGCGGCGCGGAAGCGGCGGCCGCGGGGCGGCTGCGCGGCACGGTGCAAGCGGAAGGCTTGGCTTTCTTCTGATAGGTTTGCATAAACGTCACCCTTTTCTCGGTCGATGGGGTCTCATGCGGCGGTACTCCCGCCGCGTGGCATGGCACGGTGCGGGAACGGTCGAAACGTGCCGAACGGC
>USAC01000097.1 GCA_900552475.1 uncultured Eubacteriales bacterium
CTTTCGGCTGCTTGAACAATTTTTACTTCAAAATATTGTCTAACTTTTTGGGGGGGCACTTCAATCCCGCTGGCTGCTTTTTTATGTCAGATGGTAAATCTTGATAGAGTTTTTCAGGTGCAGGTTCATCGCGAGCTTGACGCCGTCGGCGTCGCGGTTTTCGAGGTAGTCCATGATAAGCTGGTGGTCGATGCCGAAGTCCTCAATGCGCTGTTGGTAGTCCGTGCCGCTGAAGGCGGTGACGAGCGCGTCGTTCAGAATTTCCGCCAAACGCGCGCCGAATTCGTTGTGCGCCGCGCGGGAGATGGCGATGTGAAAGAGACGGTTGCCCTCGGAGTCGTCCTTGCCCTCTAGTTTGTGCTGCTGGTGCTGCTGGATTTTGCTGCCGAGGTCAAGAATGGCGCGGATCTCCTCGTCTGTTGCGCGGATGGCGGCGTAATAGGCCATCTGCGGCTCGAGCATCAGGCGCAGCTCGTAGAGGTCGCGCAGCTTGAGCTGAATGTGCTGCAGCTGGCTGAAGCCGAAGTCGGAAAAAATCGTCGACTGCTCCGCCACATAGGTGCCGCGGCCAATCTTGATCTCGAGCACGCCCTGCCCCACGAGGTCGCGCACGGCGGAGCGGACGGTGCTGCGGCTGACGCCCAGCTCCTCGGCGAGCGCCTTCTCGTTGGGGAGCTTGTCGCCGGGATGGTATTTCTTCTCAACGGTGATGAGGTAGATCAGCTTTTGCATGGCTGCGTCGGACAGTTTCATGTGAACACCTTTTCATATTCCCACGCGGCTGGCGCGGATAGTAAAAATCCCAGATGCTCATCAGAAGCTGTGCGGCCGGGCGGTGCTGTCGGTTGGCTGTGCATGGCGATGGCGGGGTGCGGCGGCTCCTTTTGTTCATCCGTGAAAAAGATGAACAAAAGGTTCTGGAAAATTTCTCCTCTATTTTAGCTGATTTGGCGAAAAAAAGCAAGGGGGAAAAGCGAAGTTTTCACATGTCGGAATTTATCGGGCATTTACCGGATGTTTAGCGTGTACTCTGCAGAAATTTATGCGATTTTTCGGACGGCTTGCGGCGAAAAGGGCAGAAAAAGGCGGCTCCCGGCGCGTCAAAAAAACGGCCGGGAGCCAGATGCTGCAGTGTGCTTATCGGGAGAAGGCGGTCGTGTCGGCGACGAGATCGGCGGCATGCTCCACGTCATAGGTGCGGTGGTAGTCCTCCTCCAGCGGGATCCAGCAGGCGGGGAAGGCGGGGTAATACGCGCCCTCGCGCGCTTGCAGGCGCGCGGCCTGCTCCGCCTGCGAGCAGGTGAGAAAGACGGTGAGGTCATAGTAGGGGCGCAGCGCCGGAGCGAGCGAATAGCTCCCCTCCACCACAGTCAGCGGCCGCGGCGGCAGCAGGAGAGCGGGGCGCAGCGCATCGTGCGGACAGTCATAGGCATGGTAGGCGATCTCCTCCCCGAGACGGGCGGGCTCGAGCACCTCGCGCCGCAGGCGGCCGAGGTCCATATTGCCGAGCGGCGTCGTGCGCCAATCGGGGCGGCGCGCCGCGAAGGGGAGGTAGAAGTCGTCCATATGCACCACGCGGCAGGGGAGCGTCTGCGCGAGCAGCGCGGCGAGCGTTGTCTTGCCGCTGCCGCAGCGCCCGTCGATGGCGAGGACGGCACACGGCACGTGGGCCAGTCGCCGGGCGATCTCATCCGCCAGCGCCTGCCGGTTGGCGAAGACCTGCGCGCTCACAGCTCCTGAATCTCCGCCGTGGCGAGGGCGCTGTAGCGCACGACGAGCTGGCGGACGAGCTCATAGCGCGCATCGTCCATGCGCAGGGAGGGGGCGGAGACGCTGATGGAGAAGAGCGCCTTGCCGCCGGGGCCGCAGATGGGCGCGGCCACGCAGCGCAGCCCCTCGCAGAAGAGTTGGTCGTCGTAGGCGTAGCCCTGCCGGCGGATCTGCGCGATCTGCTCGGTGAACTCCTCATATGGAATATGCAGCGTGTCGGCGTTGTTCTGATAGACCCACTGCAGCCCGGCGCTGTTGAGGTCGGCCAGCAGCACAAGGCCGAGGCCAGTCTGGACGGCGGAGTAGCGCTCCATCAGGCTGAAGTTCGGGCGCAGGACGTGGGGACTGTCGACACGGTGGAGGTAGACGATGCGGTCGCAGTCGAGCATGGCGAGGTTAACCGTCTCGCTCGTCTCATGGCCGAGCAGCTTCATATATTTCATGGCGATGTCCATATAGCCGCTCAGGCTGCTCTGCCGCCCGGAGAGGGCGATGAACTTCGGCCCAAGACGGTATTTGCGGTTCTCGCGGTTCTGATAGATCATTCCGGCGAACTCGAGACTCTGGATGATGCGGTAGACCGAGCTCTGCGGCATGTCGATCTTCTGGGAGATGTCCTTGATGCCGATCTCCTGGCTGTCGGAGCTGAAGCAGTCGAGAATGTCGAAGGCCTTGAGCAGGGTGGAGGTATAGGAGCTTGGATTCATGGGGGAATCACCTTTCTTTGCCGCCGGAGCCGCGGGCGGCGTCCGGCGGGAGGATGGCACGCGTGTAGCATTTGCATACGCAGCGCAGACATGCGGTGCAGCGGGCGCTGTCGACCCGCGCGGCGCCGCCGCGCAGCTGGATGGCCCGGTTGGGACAGATGACGACGCACGCACCGCAGGCGACGCATTTTTCCGCTGAAATAGTAACAGACATGGTACACCCGATTCCAAAAAATCTAAATACTATTCTACTATACTGTATTTTGAAAATCAATTGTTAATTCCAAAAATGACAAAAATTCGCTGTAATGACTCGAAAAGTATATATTTTCAAGAAAAATTTGGGATCCCAAAAATGTAAAGCACCGTGAATCAGCAGACTGCACAGAAAAAATGGTAAAAATTTGACAAGCATGATTTCAAATAATGAAATTAGCGTATTGCAAAACTTGAAACGCTTTTGTATGATAACATTACAAACGTGTGATGGCATGTCATGAGGGAAAGACGACCTGCCCGCGCGTACGAATTAAGGAGGACGAAAAATGAGAACGCAAGAGCAGTATCTGGAAAAACTGAAGAGCATGCGTCACAATATCTATCTCGACGGCGAGTGCATTGGCCGCGATGATCCCCGTATTGTGAAGGCGAGCTCCGCCATCCGCATGACCTTCAGTCTCGTCGATAACCCCGAGATGCACGATCTGATGACCGCGACGTCTCACATCACCGGCAAGACCATCAACCGCTTTACCCACATCCACCAGTGTCCCGAGGATCTGCTGAAGAAGCAGGAGATGACCCGTAAGATCTGCGGCATGTGCGGCGGCTGCGTCCAGCGCTGCATGGGCATCGATATGATGAACGCCCTGTCCTCCGTCGTCAAAGACGTTGATACCAAGTACGGCACGCCCTACTATGAGCGTTTCCTGAAGTTCCTGGAGTACTTCCAGGAGAATGACCTTGTCTGCGCCGGTTCCCAGACCGACACGAAGGGCGACCGTATGGCCCGCCCCGCCGAGCAGTGGGATCCCGACCAGTATCTGCACGTTGTCGAGCGCCGCGAGGACGGCGTGATCGTACGCGGCTGCAAGGTCCACAACACCATGGCTCCCTACGCCGATGAGCTGATCGTCCTGCCCACCCGTGTCATGGGCCCGGAGGAGAAGGACTACGCCATCGCCTTTGCCATCCCCGCCGATACCGAGGGCGTGTACCTGATCGGCCGCGAGGCGTTCTCTCAGGAGCGCGACGCGAACCTCGACGCCCCCATCACCTCCGCGGGCGATATCGAGAGCATGACCGTGTTCGATAACGTCTTCGTCCCCAACGAGCGTATCTTCCTCAACGGCGAGGTCGACTTCGCCGGTAAGCTGGCCCTGCGCTTTGCCCTGTATCACCGCCACTCCTACACCGGCTGCAAGCCCGGCATCGGCGATGTCATCATGGGCACGACCGCGCTGCTGGCCGACTATCAGAACATCAAGAAGCAGAGCCACGTCAAGGAGAAGCTGGCCGAGATGGTCAGCGTCGCCGAGCTGACGTATGCCGCTGGTATCGCCGCCTCCGTCAAGTCCGAGAAGGCCAGCTCCGGCACGCAGGTCCCCAACGTGATCTACGCCAACGTCGGCCGCCGTCACGCGGGCCACAACATCTATCACGAGTTCAACTCCCTGTGCGACGTCGCCGGCGGCCTGCCCGCGACCGTGCCCATGACCAAGGAGTATAACAACCCCACGGTCGGCAAGTTCGTGCAGAAGTACGTCACCCGCCGCAAGGGCGTGTCCTCCGAGGACTGCTACCGCGCCTTCCTGCTGGCGAACGACCTCCTGTGCGGCGAGTACAGCTCCGTGATCTTCCAGGTTGCCGGTGTCCATGGCGGTGGTTCCCCCATCATGGAAGATATCGCCATTCTGGGCAGCTACGATATGAGAAAGCGCATTAACATTGCCAAGCACCTCGCCGGTATCGAAATCACCGACGACGACAAGAAGTAAGTCCTGTATAAACAACGAAAAGGAGCGAAACATGGATTTCACATTGACAAATGAACTGCTGATGCTCCGCAAAATGTATCGTGAGTTTGCGGAGAATGAGATTAAGCCTTTGGCGGCTGAAATTGATGAGGAAGAGCGCTTTCCGAAAGAAAGTATTCCCAAGCTGGCTCGATATGGCTTCTTAGGGATTCCCTTCCCCAAGAAGTACGGCGGCCAGGGCGGTACGAATCTTGCCTATGCTATGGCAATTGAAGAACTTGCAAAGTGCTGCACCACGACTGCTACGATTGTGGCTGCCCACACGTCCCTGTGCTGCTACCCCATCTACGCCTACGGTACAGAGGAGCAGAAGATGAAGTATCTGCCGGATCTTCTCAGCGGCCGCAAGCTGGGTGCGTTCGGCCTGACTGAGCCTAACGCCGGCTCTGATGCCTCCGGTCAGCAGACTATGGCCGTTCTGGAGGGTGACCACTACGTTCTCAACGGCACCAAGTGCTTTATCACCAACGCCACCGAGGCAGATATCTTCGTGGTGTTTGCCATGACGGATAAGTCCAAGGGCAACCACGGCATTTCCGCTTTCATTGTGGAGAAGGATTTTCCCGGCTTCTCCATCGGCAAGCACGAGAAGAAGATGGGCATCCGCGGCAGTGCCACCTCCGACCTGATCTTCGAGGACTGCATCGTCCCCAAGGAGAACATGCTCGGCAAGGAGGGCAAGGGCTTCAAGGTTGCCATGGGTACGCTGGACGGCGGTCGCGTTGGCGTGGCTGCGCAGGCAACGGGCATTGCAGAGGGCGCGATTGAGGAAACTGTGAAATACACCAAGGAGCGTATGCAGTTCAAGAAGCGCATCTCTCAGTTCCAAAATACGCAGTTCCAGCTGGCAGACATGAAGACCCGCGCCGATGCGGCTCAGCTTCTGGTGTATCGTGCCGCCGCTGCCAAGGATGCAGGTGATCCCGATACCGGTTTCTATTCCGCCATGGCCAAGCTGTTTGCTTCTGAAACGGCTTCCGATGTGACCCGCCGCGCCGTTCAGCTGTTCGGCGGCTATGGCTACACGCGTGAGTACCCCGTGGAGCGCATGATGCGCGACGCGAAGATCACCGAGAT
>USAC01000098.1 GCA_900552475.1 uncultured Eubacteriales bacterium
CCTCGGCGGTGTAGATGCGGCCGATGCCGAACACGCCCTCCTCCTGCAGGTCGCGCAGCGTCTGGTAGACCTGCGCCACAAGCTTCTCGTCCTTCGGATCCTTCACATAGACGAGCGTGCTCATCGCGTTGGAGAAGCAGTAGGCGCGCCAGTCGGTGACCTTGCCGTCCTCATTCACGTCGATCAGCCCGGCGTCGGCGAGCTTGACGTTGAGGTTGATGGAGCGGTTGATATCGCGCTGGCCGTGGTCGCTGACCATGATGATGTTCGTCTCCTCGAGCAGACCCAGCTCCTCGAGCGTGGAACCGAGCTGGCCGATGTAGAGGTCGAGGTTCGCGCGGCACTCGTCGAGATACGAGCTGAACACGCCGTGCTGGTGGCGGGTGATGTCGAACGCGCCGGTGTGCACGAACGTCACCTCGGGCCGGAACTTGCGCAGGATGTCGCAGGTGCAGGCGATGATCCAGTTATCGACCTTGGGCCACTGCATGAAGTTCTTCTTGCCGCCCTTTTCCCAGCCCTCGCCGAGCATGTTGGTGTGGGACTGCATGATCTCGATGACCTCGTCGCTGCTGCCCGCGCGGCGGAAGCTGCTCTCGAGTGTGTCGCCGGGCTCGGGCATCCAGTACTCGTCGATCAGGTAGTCGACGTTCGGGTTGCAGCCCGTGACGGGCCACGACACGGAGGCCGTCTTCAGCCCCGCGCGCTTGGCGGCGGTAAAGATATCCTCCACCGCGATGCGGTCGCTGAACCAGATCCAGTTGTCGTCGCGGTTTGTGGTGGTGAACTTGAAGTTGCTGGTGATCTGATGTTTGCCCGCGTAGCAGCCGGTCAGGATGCTGACGTGGATCGGGTACGTCACCGAGGGGTAGATCGTGCGCATACCGCCGCGGAACTCGCTGCCGCCGGCCAGATACTTCCGGAAGTTAGGCATGCTGCGAATGGCATCCACATCCTCCGTCACCATCGCGTCAACAGACAGTACAAGCAGTCTTTTAGCCATGATATTCTTACTTCCTTTCAGAAATTTCTAACGTTTCAATCGCTCAGTACCGGAGCACCGCCTGCACCGCCCGATCCCAGCCGGACAGGCGCGCCGCGCGCTCCTCATCGCTCATCTGCGGGCGGAAGGTGTGGTTTTCCTGTCCGCGCAGCAGCGTCTCATAGTCGTAAAGTCCCATCGCAATCCCCGCGATATAGCCTGCACCGATGCCGGAGAGCTCCTCGTGCCTGGCGATCACCACTGGGCAGCCGAGCAGGTCACTCTGGAACTGCATGAGATAGTCGTTGTTCGTCGGGCCGCCCGCCACGCGGAACTCGCGCAGCTGCGTGCCGCTGTCGCTCTGCGCCGCACGCACGAGGTCGGCAATCTGATAGGCGATGCTCTCGAGCGCCGCGCGCACCAGCTCCGCCTGCCCCGTCAGGCGCGTCATGCCGAGGAAGGCCGCCGTGGCCTCCTCGCGCCAGTAGGGCGCGCCGATACCGGTAAAGGCGGGCACCATGTAGGTGTGGTCGGCGGGATTCGCGCTGCGCGCCAGCGCCGCCGTCTCGGCAGGACTGGCCACCAGATGTGCGTTCTCCTTCAGCCATGTCACGACCGAGCCGGAGGAGTTCGCCACACCCTCGAGCGCATAGAGCGTTCTGCCGCCCACACGCCACGCAACCGTCGCGTTCATGCCGCTGCGGGAGGTAATCACTCTCTCGCCGGTGTTCATCAGCATACAGCTGCCCGTGCCGTAGCCGCACATCGCGTCGCCGAGTTCCGTGCAGCCGTGGCTGAACATGACACCGTGCGAATCGCCGATGGCCGCGTGGATCGGCACCCTGTGCGGCAAAAGCCCGCCGAGATCCGTCTCGCCATAGAGCGCGTCGCTGTCGCAGACCTCCGGGAGCATGCTCATCGGGATGCCGTAGAGCCGGCAGAGCTCCTCGTCCCACTGCATCGTCCGGATGTTAAACAGCTGCGTCCGGCTCGCGTTCGACGCGTCCGTCCTATGGACGGCGCCGCCCGTCAGCTGCCAGATCGTCCAGGTGTCCATCGTGCCGAGGCAGAGCTCCCCGCGCTCCGCGCGCTCACGCGCACCGGGGACGTTTTCGAGGATCCACGCCACCTTCGGCGCGGAGAAAAACGGCGAGAGCTGCAGCCCCGTCTTTTCGCGCACCATGCGCTCCGTCTCGGGGCTCGTCAGACGGCGGCAGAGCTCCGTCGCGCGGTTGCACTGCCAGACGATCGACTCGCAGACCGGCTCGCCGGTCCTGCGGTCCCAGACCGCGACGCTCTCGCGCTGGTTCGTCACGGCCACCGCCGCGACCTGCGCCGGGTCGACGCCCGCGTCCTGCAGTGCAAGGCGCGCCGCGCGGAAGATATTCGCCGCGATCTCGGACGCGTCGTGTCCCACCCAGCCGCTGTCGCTGATGATCTGTCGGTGCGGTACGTCGCGCCGCAGCAGGAATGAGCCGTACTCGTCGAGGAGCATCGCCTTCGTCCCCTGCGTGCTCTGGTCGATGGAAAGTATGTAGGGATGGGTCATTTTCAGCCCGCCTTCCGTTTTACTAATAGCAACTTCATTCATTACTTATAGCAGTTGTTATGATAAACCTTATACGCCCAAAATTCAAGCGCATAATCACCAAATCACGCTGCTATTTGTTCTTTCAATCTGGTTGTTTTGTCAATCTGGCGGTTATCTAATTACTAAAATATTCGTCACTCTTTACAAATTTTCATCCTGCTTTTTTTCGTCGTCGCTCTCCTGCTCATCGGTACAGTTTTCAAACACCAGCTCGTCCAGCGGATCCCACAGGAACGTCAGCGAGAGCACCGACATCGTCACTGGCAGGATCACCACCACGAACAGCAGCGAATACGGATACAGCAGGAACGCCGCATACGCGAGACCGAACACGCACACCGCGCTCGCCAGCGACCGCGGCAGGCGGCCGATGGCCAGGCACAGCGCATTCCACATCGCCTGCGAAAACGGCATCTGCACGCTTGCGAGAATCGTCACCGCGCAGACGCTCACGATGCACGCGAGCAGCCCGCCCAGCGCCGCTGCGTACAGCAGCGGCCGCCCGGCGCTGCCGCCGACGTTGTCCGCCAGCGACTTGCACCACAGCAGCATCATGCCGTACAGGATGAACAGCACCTCGAACAGCAGACCCTTCCAGAATTTCTTCTTGAACAGCCCCCAGAATTCGTGGATGCGCCGCAGATCGCAGCGGTCGTCGAGGATCTTCACCAGCGTCCCCTTCATCGCGAGGATTGCTGGCCCGGCTGTGACGACCGGGATGCACAGTCCCACTGTCAGCAGGTTCAGCAGCAGCAGGTTGTTGAATTCTTCGCCAAACAGGCGCTTGAGTACGTATTTCACCGCGCACTCCTCCTCTCAGGGTTCCTCGCCCGTTTTTATTGCTCCGCCGCGCGGCTGACCGTGTAGTGTCCGTCCGCGGCAGGCTCGCCGTAATAGGTCTGCTCACGGATCTTCTGGCTCTGCACGTCGTACTGCCCGTCGCCGCTCGTGCGCACGCGCACCGTGCCGTCCATGCAGGTGTAGAACACCTGCGCGCCGCTCGTGTAGAAGCGCAGAGCCACTGTCTTGCTCGTGACGGACTCGTGCTGGCTGACGGTCAGAATCGGCTGGAGCGTGTCGATAAACTGCTTGCCGCTGGAGGTGTCATAGCCGTGGTGGTTGACCTTTACGATGTCCGAGCGCAGCTCGTCGCCGTAGCGCGCGATCATCGCCTCCTCGCCGGAACTGTACATGTCGCCGCTCGTCCAGAAGCTGGAATCGCCGAACGTCAGGCGCATCGCCAGTGAGCAGTTGTTCGCGTCCATATATTCGGAGGAGAGCTTCGCCTCCATCCCGGCGTCGGGGTTATAGATCTTCACCGTCACCTGATCGCCGAATTGGAACGAATCCCCGTCGCGCAGGACGGTGCTCGGGATGTTATTGCGCTCGATGGCCTCCATCGCGGCGCGGTAGGTTCCGGAATTGTACTCGTGCGAGTTCATGTAGACCTGCCCGATCGGATAGTTGTCCACGAGCTCGGCGAAGCTGCCGATGTGGTCGGCGTGCGGGTGGGACATGACGAAGATGTCGATCTTCTCAACGCCCATGGCCTTGAGCTGCGCGTCGATCTCCGGGAAGCTCGCGGGGTTGCTGCAGTCGACCATCATCACCAGCCCCTCGGGCGAGGTGTAGACGGCGCAGTCGCCGACGTTGACCTTGTCGTCGTTTGCGCGGTATGTCTCCTTCAGCGCGAGATAGCGCACCGTCAGGCAGCCCGCGTCGTTCTGCGTGTCGAACACGGCGGAGGAATACGTTCCGTCGGCGTCGGGCTGCACCTGCTGCGGCGTCTGGCTGCCGCAGGCGGTCAGCAGCGCCAGCAGCAGTGCCGCGCAGCACAGGCCGCCGAGCCAGCGTTTGATTTTTTTCATCTATGCTACTCCTTATGTCATAGGGAAGTTACTTTCGCTTTCAGTTCCGCCCGCGCTCCGGCGGGCGGAAACGGGAACGAGAGGGAACGGAGCCTCGCTCCGCTCCCTCTCGTCGTTGCTTTTCAAATTTCCGTTTTCAGGAAGCTTTTACTGGGCAGGGTTGGACAGGTTGTACAGCTCAATGGCCTCCTGAATGGTGTCATTGGCCTTCTGGATGATGGTGTCGAGATCCGCGTTCGGGGCAGAAGCAGCCTCCTGAATGGCCGTCTTGTTGGCGGCCTTCATCTCGTTGGAGATGGGGATGTAGGGGTTGTTCGCGGAGGAGTCGGACTTGTTCAGGCTGTCATACACAGCGGCGATGGCCGGGAAGGTGTTGGTCAGGTAGTCCTTATAGGTGTCAGAGTTGTAAGCATCGGAGTTGGGCGCCAGATAGCCGGTCATAGTCGCGAACTTCGCAGCCTGATCCGCGGTGCTGGCAAACTTGATGAACTCGTAAGCACCCTTCTGGGCCCACTTGTTGCCGTTGTTGCAGATGAAGGCGCCGGTACCGCCAGCGGGCTCGCCCGTGCGCTTACCGTCGTTCGTGGCGGAGATCATCGGAACGATACCAACCTCGAACTTGTCGCCGACAGCCGTCAGGACCTTGGTTGTCATGGACACAACGCCCATCATCATCGCGCAGGAGCCGTCCGCCAGCTGGGGGATGATCTCCTTCTGATAGTTGGAGCCGTAAGCGATGCAAAGGTTCTCTGCGTGCAGCTTCTGATACACGCCGAGCATGGTCTTGACGGCGTTGTTCACGGTGCTGTCGGAGGTGTACAGGCAGTGCTCAATCGTGCCCTTATAGCCGTTGTCGTTATCATAGTACATGATACCCTCGCGGCCGAGCGCGGCGTTGAAGTAGAAGCCATCGGGATGGAAGCCGATGCCGTAGGTGGTGTAGCCGCCGTTAACGAGCTTCTTGCTGATCGTGTACAGGTCCTCAAAGCTCTTCAGATCCTTGGTGGCGTCAATACCGGCCTTGGTGAACATATCCTTGTTGTAGTAGATGCCGGGATAGGAATAGCCCTGCGGATAGCCGATCTGCTTGCCGTCCTTGTCCTGATAGGCAGAGCGGATGGCTTCCCAC
>USAC01000099.1 GCA_900552475.1 uncultured Eubacteriales bacterium
GAGCTGCTGCGCGAGGTGGGCGGCTGCTTCTCCGTGAACAACATGCTGCGTGCAGAGTGCTACAAGCAGCGCATGGAGAAGGGCCTGAGCTTCCTGGAGTTCAACTACATGATCATGCAGAGCTACGACTGGTACTACATGTTCCAGCATTACGGCTGCAACATGCAGTTCGGCGGCAACGACCAGTGGTCGAACATGCTCGGCGGCACGGAGCTGATCCGCAAGAAGCTGGGCAAGGATGCCCACGCCATGACCATCACGCTGCTGCTCAACTCCGAGGGCAAGAAGATGGGCAAGACCGCCAAGGGTGCCGTCTGGCTGGATCCGAACAAGACCAGCCCCTTCGAGTTCTTCCAGTACTGGCGCAACGTCGACGACGCGGACGTGCTCAAGTGCATCCGCATGCTGACCTTCCTGCCGCTGGAGCAGATCGACGAGATGGCCGACTGGAAGGGTGAGAAGCTCAACGAGGCCAAGGAGATCCTCGCCTTCGAGCTGACGAAGCTCGTTCACAGCGAGGCCGAGGCCGAGAAGGCCCGCGAGGCATCCCGCGCGCTGTTCTCCGGTGCGGGCGATGTCGAGCACATGCCCACGACGGAGCTGACGAATGACGATCTCGGCGGCGGCCAGATCGACGTGCTGAGCCTGCTTGTCAAGTGCGGACTTGCCGCCTCCAAGGGCGAGGCGCGCCGTCTGGTGCAGCAGGGCGGCGTCACCGTGAACGACCAGAAGATCAATTCGATCGATGCGGCCTTCGGCTGCGAGCAGTTCACCGGCGACGGCGTTGTGATCCGCAAGGGTAAGAAGGTCTTCCACCGCGCGGTGCTTGTGTGATTTGTCTGAATGACTGAAAGGAGAGGAGGAGCGTACGCTCCTCCTCTTTTTTGCGGGGCAGCACCGTCCGATGTAAAACTTCCTACCCCCGCCAAAACAAAAAAGGTTGATTCATCCCGCGTTTTCCGCTATAATATCCGTCGGCAGCCTTTTGTGCCGTATCTTTTTGGAAACAGGTCGATTTGCATGAAAACAAGTGATTTTAATTTTGAACTGCCGCCCGAGCTGATTGCGCAGACGCCGCTGGACCGGCGCGACGCGTCGCGCCTGCTGGTGCTCGACCGGAGCACCGGCGCGTGGGAGCACCGGCACTTCTTTGATCTGCCGTCGTATCTCCGGCCCGGCGACTGTCTGATTCTGAACGACTCCCGCGTGCTGCCCGCGCGCCTGCTGGGCCACCGCCTGCCGGGCGGCGGCGCGTGCGAGGTGCTGCTGCTGATTGACCGCGGCAACAAAACGTGGGAGTGTCTCGTCCGCCCCGGCAAGCGCATGCGCGTGGGCGCGAAGCTCTCCTTCGGCGACGGCGAGCTGACGGCGGAGGTCGTGGAGGAGCTGCCGGGCGGCAACCGGCTGGTGCGCTTTGACTATGAGGGGATTTTCCTCGAGGTGCTCGACCGGCTCGGCAAGATGCCCCTGCCGCCCTACATCAAGGCCGAACTGCAGGACAAGGAACGCTACCAGACCGTCTATTCCCGCGTGACCGGCTCGGCCGCCGCGCCGACGGCGGGGCTGCACTTCACGAAGGAACTGCTGCGGCAGATTCAGGACATGGGCGTGAAGATCGGCTATGTGACGCTGCACGTCGGGCTCGGGACATTCCGCCCCGTGAAGGAGGACGAGATCACCGACCACGAGATGCACAGCGAATACTGCGTCATCCCGCAGGAGACGGCGGATCTCATCAACGAGACGAAGCGCGGCGGCGGGCGCGTGATCTGCGTGGGAACGACTTCCTGCCGCACGGTGGAGAGCTGGGCCGCGGAGGACGGAACGATGACCGCATCGGCGGGCTGGACGAACATCTTCATCTATCCCGGCTACCGCTTCAAGGTGCTCGACGGGCTGATTACGAACTTCCACCTGCCGGAGTCGACGCTCATCATGCTCGTCTCGGCGCTCGCGGGGCGCGAGCATATTCTCGCGGCTTATGAGGAGGCCGTGCGTGAGAAGTACCGCTTCTTCAGTTTCGGCGACGCGATGCTGATCCTGTAAAGGATGCCACAAGCCAAAGAAGAGAGCCGAAAACCCTTGGAATTGCAGGGTTTTCGGCTCTTTGCTATTCTGCATCCTTGTACAAAAATTTGTGTTCAAGACCGTTTTTGAAGCGAATTGAGAGCACTCGACCGTCTTTTATGACAATTTTTTGGACGACAGAATTGAGGAACTCTTTGACAACATGAGTGTCAATTTGGCGCAGCAATTTTTCGGCGTCGATGAAGCGCTTTCCTTGGAGTTGATTCGTCACGATGAAGACAGAAGCCTTCGCCATGAACTCCTCATCGGTCAGCGTGAAATGATGGGAGCTGTTGCGCTCGATCTCCTCAAGCCGCTTGTCGATTTTGTCGATGGAGTCCGTGAGCGACTTTTTCTCGACGAGGTAGTCACGTTCAGAGATTGCCTCGTCGTTGTAGAGGTAGAGAGATTTCAGGCGGTCGAGAGCGCGCTCCTTCTTCCGGCGTTCCGACGCCAGAAGGTCACGCTCGTCAGCTGCCATCTGGTCAGTCTCTGCATCCTGAATGCGAGCAGACGAGAAGACTGCATCCGACAGATTCCCGCGCTTCAGCATATCGTACATCTCTGTCAGGCCGATAGACTCGATGTGATCGACATCGGCGAACATCTCACCACGCAGTAGCTTCCGCTCAAACGTGTCGAGCGGCGTCGATTTGCCGAAGTTGTTCTGAGCCTTCAGGATGTTTGCGATATAGTTCAGCACGAACGGAGCCACCGTCACATCGGAGACGTACTTGTTCGGGCAACTGTTGAACTTGCGTTTCTGTACGCAGGCGTAGATTGACGGCCTGTAGCCATCGGCACGAACACGATCACCGGTGCTTTGCATCTGCTTGCCACAGTAATGGCAGTACAGAAGCCCGGCAAAGATGTGGGTGTTCTTCCGAGTGTACGTTTTGGAGGAGCGCTTGCTGGTTCGACGGTTGTGCTCCAGCGTTTCGATGGCGAGAGCCTGACGCTCTGGAGGTATGATTGCCGGGTGATGGTTCTCGATGAAGACCCACTCAGACTTGTCCTTCAGGTGCTTCCCACTTGTATTGCCATCGCTGGCTGTCTCGTCATGGTAGTTGTAGCGATATGCACCGGTGTAGAATGGGTTCTTGAGAATGGTGGATACCGTCGTCGGATTCCACGGAATGCCGCTTCGGGGGCGAATACCTTTTTCGTTGAGAGTACGGGCTACATAAAGCATGGAGTTAGTATCCTCGTAGGTGTCGTAGATGAGGTTGATGACAGCCGCCTCGGCCTCGTTGATGGAGAATGTGCGCGTTTCCTTGTCGTAGTCATAGCCGAATGGTATGGTACAGTTTACAACTGGTATTCAACTATGGCTGTGTGACCCGGGAATACATCGCAGATACCGAGGGGATCACGGCTATCTGGTTCAAAAAACTGAGAAAGAGCTATTCATGGAGTGAGTTTGAAATTGTGCAATCATACACGGTTCGTACATATAGCGGGCCTGAAAAGTGGATACTCTGCAGCCGGATCCCCGTGAAGGAAATATTTGAAGGGGAGACCACTTCAAACTGGGTGCAGGGGCGGCCGTTTCAGGTGCTCTACATGTTCAAGATGCTCGATGAAAAAGAACGGGAGTTCTTTTCTTATCTGCCGCAGAAATTCACCCAGCCCGACACCGGCACAAAAGGAGAATGAGCATGTACTTTCCATACGGCGAGACGGAGCTTGCGTACTTGCGGCGCCGGGATAGGCGACTGGGCGCGGTCATTGACCGCGTAGGGTATGTTGACCGCGCGGTCGACGCAGATCTCTTTTCCTCCGTCGTCCACCACATTATCGGCCAGCAGATCTCCACGAAGGCGCAGGCCACCGTCTGGCGGCGGATGCAGGACGCGCTGGGCGAGGTGAACGCGCAGACGGTTCTCGCGGCGGGCGTGCCGAGGCTGCAGGGGCTGGGCATGACCTTCCGCAAGGCGGCGTACATCACGGACTTCGCCGGGCGCGTACAGAGCGGCGCGTTCGACCTCGATGCCGTGCAGCGCATGGACGACGCAGGCGCCATCCGGGCGCTGAGCGAGCTCAAGGGGATCGGCGTGTGGACGGCGGAGATGATCCTGCTGTTCTGCATGCAGCGGCCGGACGTGCTCAGCTACGACGACCTCGCCATCCGGCGCGGCCTGCGCATGGTGTACCGCCACCGCAGCATTGACCGCGCGCTCTTTGAGAAATACCGCCGCCGCTACAGTCCCTATGGCAGCGTGGCGAGCATTTACCTGTGGGCAGTGTCCGGCGGCGCAATCCCGGAGCTGAGCGACCCGGCTCCGAAGAAATGAGGTGCGGCATGTTTATCCGGCATTACGATTCCCCACTTGGCAGGATCCTCCTCGCGGCGGATGAGCGGGGGCTGACGGGGCTCTGGTTCGAGGGGCAGAAGTACTTCGCACGCACGCTCTCAACAGAGTGCGAGGAGAGGGAGACGCCTGCGCTCGCGGACGCGGCACACTGGCTCGACGTCTATTTTTCCGGGCACGAGCCGGATTTCACGCCGCCGCTTCACCCGGCGGGGACGCCGTTTCAGCGCACGGTCTGGGCTCTGCTGGGACAGATTCCCTATGGGGAGACGACGACCTACGGCGCACTTGCCCAGACGCTCGCCGCGCGCGGCGGGCTTGCGTCCATGTCCGCGCAGGCGGTCGGCGGTGCGGTGGGGCATAACCCGGTGTCGATCATCGTCCCGTGTCACCGCGTCGTCGGCGCGGACGGCAGCCTGACGGGCTACGCCGGGGGCATTGAGCGGAAAATCGTGCTTCTGTGCCTTGAAGGGGCGGACACGGCGCGCTTTCGCATCCCGAAGAAGGGAACCGCGCTTTAAAAACGCATCGCAGCGGGGGCCGCACGGCCCCCACTTTTTCTCGGGAAAAGTGGAGATATTTTACAAACCTTTTCGCGCGCCCGGCGCGTACCGCGAGATTTTTCTGCGCCGCGCGGACTGACCGCGTCCCCTCCTGCAAGTACAGACGAAAAGGAGAACGAAAAATGGATCTGCAAAACGAAAAGTGCGTCATGGTGATCGACGAGCAGCTGCCGCTCGGGATCATCGCCAACACGGCGGCGGTCATGGGCATCACGCTCGGCAAGGCGATGCCGGAGGTGGTCGGCGCGGACGTCCGCGACGAGAGCGGGCACACGCACCTCGGCATCATCGAGTTCCCGGTGCCGATTCTGCGCGGATCGCCGGAGAGCATCAAGGCGCTGCGTGAGAAGCTCTACGAACCGGATTTTCAGGCGCTGACGGTGGTGGACTTCTCGGATCTGGCGCAGAGCTGCAAGACCTATGACGAGTTCATCGGGCGGATGGCCCAGGTGCCGGAGAGCACGCTGCAGTATTTCAGCGTTGCCGTCTGCGGCGCGAAGAAGAAGGTCAACAAGCTCACAGGCAGTCTCCCGCTCCTGCGGTGAGCCGAAAAAGTATTTGAAAATTACCCTTGACAAGTAACCGCTCGGTAACT
>USAC01000100.1 GCA_900552475.1 uncultured Eubacteriales bacterium
CTATAACCTCCTGTTCCCCATCGGGTTCGACGCATTCGGCCTGCCCACCGAGAACTACGCCATCAAGAACCACATCCACCCCGCCGTCGTCACGAAGAATAACATCGCAAACTTCACCAAGCAGCTCAAGATGCTCGGCTACGGCTTCGACTGGGACCGCTGCGTCGACACGACCGACCCCAACTACTACAAGTGGACGCAGTGGATCTTTCTGCAGATGTTCAAGCACGGTCTGGCCTATAAGACGACGATGCCCGTCAACTGGTGTACGAGCTGCAAGTGCGTGCTGGCAAACGAGGAGGTCGTCAACGGCGTGTGCGAGCGCTGCGGCAGCGACGTCGTCCAGCGCGAGAAGAGCCAGTGGATGCTGAAGATCACCGCCTACGCCCAGCGTCTGATCGACGATCTGGACGATGTCGACTTCATCGAGCGCGTGAAGATCCAGCAGCGCAACTGGATCGGCCGCTCCACCGGCGCCGAGGTCACGTTCAAGACGAACATCGGCACCGACGTCACCGTCTACACGACCCGTGCCGACACCCTGTTCGGTACGACCTACATGGTCATCTCCCCCGAGCACCCGCTGCTCAAGGAGTGGAAGCCCTATATCAAGAACTGGGACGCCGTCGCCGCCTATCAGGATGAAGCGGCGCACAAGTCCGACTTTGAGCGCGGCGAGCTGAACAAGGAAAAGACCGGCGTCCGCCTTGAGGGCATCGAGGTCACGAACCCCGTCACCCACAAGCAGCTGCCGATGTTCGTCTCCGACTACGTCCTCATGGGCTACGGTACCGGTATCGTCATGGGCGTTCCCGGCCACGACCAGCGCGACTGGGAGTTCGCCAAGAAGTTCGGCCTGCCGATCATTGAGGTCGTCGCGGGCGGCGACGTGACGAAGGAGGCCTTTGTCGCCAAGGACGACAGCGCCGTCATGGTCAACTCCGGCTTCCTCAACGGCATGACCGTCAAGGAGGCCATCCCCGCGATGAAGAAATACGTCGTGGAGCAGGGCTTCGGCAAGGAAAAGGTCAACTACAAACTGCGCGACTGGGTCTTCTCCCGCCAGCGCTACTGGGGCGAGCCGATTCCTCTGGTGCACTGCGACAAGTGCGGCTGGGTGCCCGTGCCGGAGAGCGAGCTGCCGCTCGTCCTGCCGCAGGTTGAGAGCTATGAGCCGACCGACGACGGCGAGAGCCCGCTGAGCAAGATGACCGACTGGGTCAACACCACCTGCCCGCACTGCGGCGGCCCCGCCAAGCGCGAGACCGACACCATGCCCCAGTGGGCCGGCTCGAGCTGGTACTTCCTGCGCTATATGGATCCCCACAACGACAAGGCGCTCGCCTCGAAGGAGGCGCTCGAATACTGGTCCCCCGTCGACTGGTACAACGGCGGCATGGAGCACACGACACTTCACCTGCTCTATTCCCGCTTCTGGCACAAGTTCCTCTATGACATCGGCGTCGTGCCGACGAAGGAGCCCTATGCCAAGCGCACGAGCCACGGTATGATCCTCGGCGAGGGCGGCGAGAAGATGTCCAAGTCCCGCGGCAACGTCGTCAACCCCAACGACATCGTCGCCCAGTACGGCGCGGACACGATGCGCCTGCACATCATGTTCATCGGCGACTTTGAGAAGGCCGTCACCTGGTCGAACGAGGCCGTGAAGGGCTCGAAGCGCTTCCTCGACCGCTGCTGGAACCTGATGGATATGATCGATGATAACGAGCAGATCTCCGAGAAGAACGCCGCCATCGTCCACAAGACCATTCGCAAGGTCACGCAGGACATCGACGAGCTGAAAATGAACACCGCCATCGCCGCTCTGATGACGATGGTGAACGCCTTCTACGCCAATGGCCTGTCCAAGGGCGACCTCGAGATGCTGATGCTGATGCTCTCCCCCTTCGCCCCGCACATGGTCGAGGAGATGTGGGAGCTGACCGGTTACGCTGCCAAGTACGGCAAGATGGCCATGCAGATGTCCTGGCCCAAGTGGGACGAGAGCAAGACCGTCGACGCGCAGGTTGAGATGGCCGTTCAGGTCGGCGGCAAGTTCAAGGGCACCGTCACCGTCCCCACCGACAGCGATCAGGAGACGGTCGTCGCCGCCGCGATGGAGCTCGACAAGGTGAAGAAGGCCGTGGACGGCATGTCCGTCGTGAAGACGATCCTCGTCAAGAACAAGCTGGTCAACCTGATCGTCAAGCCCGCGAAGTAAGGCCATTGTGTCTGATTTTTCCGGTTTTTTCAGAAATATTGGAAAACACCTTGACAAAGGACATATAAGACCGTATAATGCTATTGTTAAAGTCATGTCCTATGACTCTTAAAGAGCACCCAGGATTGAGCCGGGTGTATCGGAGGGAGGGAAAATAAATGTCCGAAATTCACGTCAAGGAGGGCGAGTCCCTGGACAGCGCTCTGAAGCGTTTCAAGAGAAGCTGCGCCAAGGCCGGCGTTCTGGCGGAGGTGCGTAAGCGCGAGTGCTACGAGAGCCCGAGCGTCAAGCGCCGCAAGAAGTCCGAGGCTGCCCGCAAGAACAGAAACAAGAGATACTATTGATCTCAAAAGTACCTGAGGAGCTTTTCCTCAGGTACTTTTTTGTATCCGGGGGCGGGTTCTTCTGGCGCCGGATTGGCGGTGAAATCGGCGTGTCCTGCCTTCGGCGGGGTACTTTTCCTACGCGGCAAAAGTACCCCGCCGGCATCCCCCCTACCCCCGCACATCGCCAAAAATCTGCGCCAGCACATCCGCCGTCTGCCCGTAGTCCAGCAGTGCCGTTCCGATCCCCAGCTCCGCCGCGACGGCGAGCTTGCGCCGGATCGTGTCCGCGTCGTCGAAGAGCACAAAGTGCGGCGCGCCGCCCGCGCTGCAGGTGAAATACCGCGCGCAGAGCGGCTCGGAGAAGAAAATACTGTGCCCGCGCGCAAGCGCGTGCAGCTGCTCCTGCGTGAGCGGCCGCCCCTCCCCCGTCGGGCACGGGATCGGGAAGTCCATCCGCGTGCGCTCAACGCGCACCGCGAGCCGCTCCGCGCCCCAGCGCCCGGTGCACGCTTCCAGCCGCCCGCGCAGATCTCCCCCGGAGAGCGCCGTCCCGACCACAACCGCCGCGCGCTCCACGTCCGATGCATACACCTCCGACACCAGCAGCCGCCGTCCCGCCGTCTCCAGCGCCCGTTCGAGCGCCCCCGCCAGCGGCAAACAGAGACGCTCCCGCGGCGCGGCCGCCGTGAGCACCGTACCCCGGAAGCTCCGCTGCACACAAAGCTGCGCAATTGTCCGCGCTGTCTCCTCTGCATCCGCTCCCGCGCCGCCCGCGTCCTCCACCGCCAGCAGTCCGCCGCGCAGCGTCGGCGGCAGCCCGCGCGTCTCCAGCCGTCCCTGCACCGTGAGCGTGGAGGCCGCGTGGGCGATGTAGCTTGTATACGCCATGGCCGCGCGCAGCTGCGCGGGCTCCGACAGCACAAAGATCTCCACACCCGTCCCCCCTTGTTTTCCGATGGAAAAAATGGTATTCTAATCGTATCCAATCTATGAAACAGGAGCTTCTTCTATGTCGCTTTCTCTTGTCCCCGCGCGGGTCTTTTCAAGCTATGCCGCTGTCACGCCGGAGTATCTCGCGGACAGGGGCGTGCGCCTGCTGCTCAGCGACCTCGATTTCACCCTCGCGCCGAAGTCCTGCCCCGCGCCGGACGAGGCCGTGCGCGCCTGGATCGCCTCCATGCAGCGCGCGGGCATCGAGGTGATGATCCTCTCGAACAACCGCAGCCCCGTTCGCGTCGAGCGGTTCTGCAAGGATCTCGGCATCCGCTATATCGGCTGGGCCAAAAAGCCGTGGCCGCCGGGCTTCCGCCGTGCTCGCGCGCTGACGGGCGTTCCCGCGGGTGAAACGGCCATGCTCGGCGACAAGCTGCTGACCGATATGCTCGGCGCGAACCTGAATGGCTGCCTCGCGCTCATGGTCGAACCGATGGGCGGCGCGGTCACGCCGTGGCAGAAGGTGCTGCATGCACTCCAGGGCCCTTTCAAGGCTCTCGCGTGGGAGAAATAACACCCCGCAGGCACATTTTTTTCGCTAAACCACTTGCCAAACGCAACTATATCATGTAGAATATTTAAGGCTATTTGGCATATGATGTGAATTCGGGAAAATATTCGGATATTTTCCCATCAATATGGGAGGATTACACTATGGCTACTATTACCGCCGGCGATTTCCGCAACGGCAAAACCTTTGAGATGGACGGCAAGATCATGCAGGTCGTCGAGTTCCAGCACGTCAAGCCCGGCAAGGGCGCGGCTTTCGTGCGCACCAAGATGAAGAACATCGTCACCGGTGCCGTCACCGAGACGTCCTTCAATCCCACCGCGAAGTTTGAGGAGGCCTTTGTTGAGCGCAAGGACATGGCCTACAGCTACAACGACGGCGATCTGTACTACTTCATGGATCAGGAGACCTTCGACATGATCCCCCTCGGCAAGGATCTGCTGGGCGACGCGTTCCGCTTCGTGACCGAGAACACCGTCTGCAAGGTTCTGAGCTACAAGGGCAACGTGTTCGGCCTGGAGTGCCCGAACTTCATGGAGCTCGAGGTCACCGAGACGGAGCCCGGTCTGGCCGGCAACACCGCCACCAACACCCTCAAGCCCGCCACCGTTGAGACCGGCGCCGAGGTCAAGGTGCCCCTGTTCATCAACATCGGCGACAAGATCGTGATCGACACCCGCACCGGCGAGTATCTGTCCCGCGCCAAGTAAGCAATCCCCCCGTTTCTGCACTGAGAAAGGAGCATAAAGATGGAAATTTCCCAGAAGGTAGCTTATCTGAAGGGTCTGGCCGAGGGTCTGGCTCTTGACACCGAGTCCAAGGAGGGCAAGCTCATTGCCGCCATCATCGACGTGCTCGATGACATGTCCGAGAAGTTCTCCGAGATCGACGACGAGCTCTGCGACGTCGAGGACGGTCTGGACGCCGTGAGCGACGACCTGTCCGATGTCGAGGAGACCATCTACGAGATGGACGACGAGGACGAGGATGAAGAGGACTATGACGAGGACGATGAGTCCGAGGACTGCTTCACCACGACCTGCCCCTGCTGCGAGGAGCAGATCTTCTTCGACGAGAGCGTTCTGGAGTCCGGCGAGATCAAGTGCCCGAACTGCGGCGAGAAGCTGGAGTTCGACCTGAGCGATCTGGCCAACGCCGTCGAGGATGGCGAGGACGAGGAGTAATTCTCCCCCTTTTGCAAGTCTCTATCGGGGGCCGCGAACCGTGCGGCTCGCGGCTCCCGAAAAAAATTGAAATTTTTTGAAAAAAAAGCTTGCATTCCCGGACAACCTGTGTTATTATAACAAAGTCGTCAGTACGACATGCGCCGTTAGCTCAGCTGGATAGAGCGTCTGGCTACGGACCAGAAGGCCGGGGGTTCGAATCCCTCACGGCGTGCCA
>USAC01000101.1 GCA_900552475.1 uncultured Eubacteriales bacterium
CGCCACTCCACTTAAACTTCATATCGCCTACATGGGGGCTTTTTGTGCTGTCCGCACAAACTGGAGCAGTTCACAGCGCACCGGGGTGGTTTTATAGCTCATCAAAAAAGGCCGATGACCTTTTTTGATGAAGGGGATTTGCTGCGACACTCCGCTCCGCGCAGAGTGTTTTTTGCAACTTACACGCCGCAGAAAAAACGGATTTCAATTGATTCGCGCCGCTGCGACGCGAACTCTGTGAGATCTTTGGGGTAGAGAAAGCACCCGGCCTGCGGCCGGGTGCTTTTGTATATCCGGAATTTACCACTCGAGGTTGTGGCCATCCTCCTTGCTGAAGACGTGGGCGACGTTGCCGCCGAAGATCAGGTTGACTTCGCTGCCCATCGGGAAGTTCGCCGCGGCGCCGTTTGTGGGGACGATCACGATGACGTCCTTGCTGTCCACGGTGGAGATGTGCAGGTGGACGGAGGAGCCCATCAGCTCGGAGACCTCCACATGGCCCTTGATGCCGTCGGCGCAGAGCATGATGTGGTCGGGGCGGACGCCCAGCGTGACATCCTGCTCGGCGACGTTCTTCGCGTTCAGACGCTCCTGCTTATCCTCGGAGAGCTCAACGGTGATGCCGCCGGCGCTCACGGCGTACTTGCCGTTCACCTTGGAGAGTCTGGCGTCGAAGAAGTTCATCTGGGGCGTGCCGATAAAGCCGGCGACAAAGAGGTTCGACGGGTGGTCGAACACCTCCTGCGGCGTACCGATCTGCTGGATGAAGCCGTCCTTCATGATGACGATGCGGTCGCCGAGCGTCATGGCCTCGGTCTGGTCATGGGTGACGTAGACGAAGGTGGTGTCGATGCGCTGGCGCAGCTTGATGATCTCCGCGCGCATCTGGTTGCGCAGCTTTGCGTCGAGGTTGGACAGGGGCTCGTCCATCAGGAACACGGACGGGTCACGGACGATGGCGCGGCCGATGGCCACACGCTGCCGCTGGCCGCCGGAGAGCGCCTTGGGCTTACGGTCGAGGTACTGGGTGATGTCGAGGATCTCGGCGGCCTCCTTCACGCGGCGGTCGATCTCATCTTTCGGGGTCTTCTTCAGCTTTAGGGAGAAGGCCATGTTGTCATAGACGGTCATGTGCGGATAGAGCGCGTAGTTCTGGAAGACCATCGCGATGTCGCGGTCCTTCGGCTCGACGTCGTTCATCAGCTTGTCGCCGATCCACAGCTCACCGCTCGTGATCTCCTCCAGACCGGCGATCATGCGCAGGGTGGTGGACTTACCGCAGCCGGAGGGGCCGACGAGCACGATGAACTCCTTGTCGGCGATCTCGAGGTTGAACTCCTGCACGGCGACGACGCCCTCGTCGTTGATCTGGAGATTGACCTTCTTCTCGGGCTCGCCCTTCTTGGCCTTTTTCTTCTTCTCGGTGTTGGGGTAGACCTTCTTGATGTCCTTCAGAATAACCTTTGCCATAATGCATCTGACTGTAACCGCGCCGCCTCCGCACGCACGGTCTCGCGCCCGGTGAAAATGTCCGGTACGCCTTACGGCAGGTCTCCACACTGCCGCACCGCCAGCCACAGCGGAACTTGTTCCTCCTTTGATTTGCCGGTGCGTGCCATAGGGAAATAGTGGAGTGAGACGCGCCGGTAGGAATAAGATACTCTATTTTACCATGCGCGCGCGGTGGGCGCAATTCCCGCGGGCGAGAAATTTCCGTTTGGATTTTGTAGGATGTGACAGAAAAGTGTCACCGCAGGAAAAAACGGCCCGCAGAGCGCGGGCCGCTTGGCGTTATGGTTCGTTGGTGTCCTGTGGGGCGTCCGGTTTGCCGCTCTTTCCGCGGGCACGGAGTAGCCTGCCGTATTCAAAGAGCGCCAGCGCGAGGAAAACCCACATGAAGATGTTCTTCAAAAAGCAATCAGGCCCATACCAGTCACTGATCAACCCGGCGCAGCGCTCAAGAGTGTAAAACGCCCCGCTGATGAGCAGGAAGATGTCCGCGCGTCGCATAGAAGCTCCTTTCAGAATAAAAAATAGGATTATTAACCAACTGTACTGGTGACGCTATAATCAACTCTATGAGGGACATGAGCCAGCACAGCTTCGGTGCCTACGAGTTCCTGACGAAGGCCTGCACCTAAACCGGCGCTGGAACCCTGGTAAACGTCATATTTTTTGTAGTAGTAGCGATTCAAATCAAATCCAGTTGCGATGTAAAAAGATGCGGTGTTGCCAGAAGCGCCTTCAGGAAAGGCGTATTTAGTAGACTTTTCAACTGTAAATGAAACACCAAACGAGGCATTAGCTCCGGTTGTATTTTTGAGAGCATTTTTCAAAGCAGTGCTCGGAGTGCCAGTGAAGCCAATAGTACCCGTGGTTGTAACAGAATACGTGGTTTTGACGACTTCTCCTTTTGCAACAGAGATAATAAACTTATCATTTATTACACTCTTCGAGTTGTGTGTTACAGTTTTGTGGGAATCATACACATATTTTGAATAGAGGTATCCGGATCCGGCGCGGGTGGCTTGGTTGGCCTTTTCGGGGTCGACAAAGCGATACTCTGGTACGTCGGTCATAGGGGTATCAAAGGCTTCGTAAGTTACGGTGTTCTCAGGAAGGCCGATGCCGGTGGGAATTTCCGTCTCTGTTGCCAAAGCTGCGGAAGGAACGAGCAGGAGGATGCAGAGTAGGGCCGTAATCAGAGCGAATCATCGTTTCATAAATCATTGTCCTTTCTTCTGTTTTCTCTTTCTGTTCATTGACTTTCACAGGTGTACGAGATCATGTTGTGCATAAATCACATCCCTTCATTTTCTATACCAATAGTATCATATCAGAAGATAATCGAAAAGTAGTTACAGAAGTATTAAAATTAATAAAGATTTCGCTAAGAGGAATTTGTGCATAAATAAGAAGAACTGCACAGTTGTACCCTGTGCAGTTCTTTTTATTTACCGGTATGGGCTTATTTCCCCTCCCGGACCCAGCGGGCGAGGGCGCTTTCGGCCTCGGCGACGTGGCTGCCGTGGATGGCGAGCCCCTTCGTGACGGCCGCGCCGGGCGCAGCGCGGCGGATGTCGCTCTCGGTGTCGGAGAGCCCGCTGCCCTCGTGCGTGCAGAAGGGACGGATGGTCTTGCCGGTGAAGTCGTAGTGCTCGAGGAAGGTATAGACCGCCATCGGCATCGTGCCGCAGTAGTTGGGGTAGCCGAGGTAGATCTCGTCATAGCCGTCGAGACTCTCCGGCAGGTTCACAAGTGCCGGGCGGGCGCCGCACTGCCAGTCCTCCCGCGCCTCAGCGACGCAGGCCTTGTAGTCCTCGGAGTACGGCTGCACCTGCTCGATGCGCAGCGTGTCCGCGCCGGTGACTGCGGCGAGCATCCGCGCGGCCTGCTCGGTGTTGCCGACGGAGATGCGGCGGTACGCGCCGCCGAAGTAGTTCTCGCCCGCGCGGGAGTAAAATGCGATGAGCGCTTTCATGTCAGTTCGCTTCCTTTTCAAATTTTTTTGCAACGTCCTCCAGAAGACGGCGGATGGGCAGGTGCTGGGGACAGACCTTCTCGCACCGGCCGCACTTGACGCAGTCGGACGCCCTGCGGCTGGGGGCGATGTGGACGACGTTATAATAGTAGTCCGCGTTCCAGCCGTGGTGGATCTGCTTCGTGTTCATGGTGGCGAAGAGGTCGGGGATGGAGATGTGCTTCGGACAGCCGTCCGTGCAGTAGCGGCAGACGGTGCAGGGGATGAGATTCTTGCTGTGAAAGATCTCCTGCACGCGCTTGACGGCGGCGAGTTCCCGCTCATCCAGCGGCCGGAAGTCGCGCATGAAGGCGATGTTGTCCTCCATCTGCGAAAGGCTGCTCATGCCGGAGAGCACCATCAGCATCCCGGGAAAGCCCGCGGCGAAGCGGATGGCATAGCTCGCGGGGCTGCCGCCGCGGAGCCCGTCGAGCACGGTGCGCGTCGTCCGGGAGGTTCACGAGGTTGCCGCCCTTGACCGGCTCCATGACGATGACGGGCTTGCCGAATTTGCGGCAGACCTCGTAGCATCTGCGGCTCTGCACGGCGGGATCGTTGTAGTCGAGGTAGTTGAACTGGATCTGCATGACCTTAATCTGCGGATAGTCCGTCAGGATATAACGCTCGCGCGGGGAAATCAATTCCGTTTTCGGGGCGTTTATATAAGAAAAACTGATCCACTCACCGCTTACAGGTATTTTCCGGTGATGCTGTCGGGGTTGGCGCGGATGTCCTCCGGCGTGCCGCAGGCGACGATGCGTCCGCCCGCATCCCCGCCGCCGGGGCCCATGTCGATGATG
The DNA here is from genome assembly GCA_900552475.1 of uncultured Eubacteriales bacterium. GTDB lineage: Bacteria > Bacillota > Clostridia > Oscillospirales > Oscillospiraceae > Vescimonas. The sequence goes on from USAC01000101.1 coordinate 4,321, forward strand.
TAGTCGGCGCTGCGGATGACGTCGAGGTCGTGCTCGATGACGACGACCGTCGCGCCCTGGTCGAGCAGCGTCTGGAATACGCCCAGCAGCACCCGCACGTCGAGCGGGTGCAGGCCGATGGACGGCTCGTCAAAGACGAACACGGCGTCCGTCTGCGTGCGGCCCGTCTCGCTTGCAAGCTTGAGACGCTGCGCCTCGCCGCCGGAGAGACTCGGCGTCTCCTCGCCGAGCGTGAGATACCCCAGCCCAAGTGAGCGGAGCGTCTCAAGCCGCTGGCGGACGGTGTTCATCCCGCGGCAGAAGGCCGCGGCGTCCGTGACGTCCATGTCCATCAGCCCCGGGAGGGAGGCAGACTGCCCGTCGGCATTCGTCAGCCGGATCTCCTGCGCGGCGCGGCCGTAGCGCGAGCCGCGGCAGTCGGGGCAGGGAACCGTCACGTCCGGGAGAAACTGCACGTCAAGACTCACCACGCCCGTCCCGTCGCAACCGGGGCAGCGCAGAGAGCCGGTGTTATACGAGAAGTCGCCCGCCTTCAGGCTGCGCGCCTTCGCTGCGGGGGAGCGGGCGAAGAGCTTGCGCAGCTCGTCGTGGACGTTCGCGTAGGTTGCGACAGTCGAGCGGACGTTCAGCCCGATGGGCGTCGCGTCGATGAGCTTGACGTGGCGGATGCCCTCCGCGCGGAGCGCCTTGACGTGGGCGGGGAGGGGCGCGCCGGTGATCTGCGCCTGCAGCGCGGGGACGAGGCTCTCGAGCACCATCGTCGTCTTGCCCGAGCCGGAGACGCCCGTCACAACCGTGAGCCGACCCTTCGGCAGTGTGACCTCCAGCGGCTTCACGGTGTGGATCCCCCCGGTGGAGAGCCGGATTTCACCGCCTGCGAACAGCTCCTCCCGCGCCGCGCGCCGGCGGATATCCGCGCCGCCGCGCCCCGCGAGGAATGGGCCGATCTGCGAGACGGGATCTTCCGCGATGGCTGCGACCGGCCCCTCGGCGATGACGTGGCCGCCGCGTGCGCCCGCCTCCGGGCCCATCTCGACGATCCAGTCTGCTTCCCGCAGAATCTGCGTGTCGTGGTCGACGAGGAGGACGAAGTTTCCGTCGGCGACGAGGTCGTGCATCACACCCGTGAGC
>USAC01000102.1 GCA_900552475.1 uncultured Eubacteriales bacterium
GCATGCGCTTTTTGCGCGTGACGATGTCCATCGCGGTGAACGGGCGCGGATGGCCGACGTGCAGCCCCTGACCGGAGGGGTAGGGGAACTCGATCAGTCCGTAGAACTTCGGGCGGGTCGTGTCGCCGGTGACGGCGGCGTAGGGCTTCGTCTTTTCCCAGTTTGCCTGCCATTTTTTCTCAATGGCTGCGAAATCGTACTTCATGTTGGCACTCCTTTTATATCATATAGCAATCATTTACTTGCGGAAATAAAAAATCCCCGGTCTCCTCGTGGAGACCAGGGACGTAAAAAACGTGATACCACCCTGCTTCCGCCGCCGGTTTCCCGCGCGGCGCTCAGCGCCCCCGTACTTTCTGAGGGCAGCGCCGTAACGGGGCGCAGCCGTCCCGCCCTGTTCAGGCGGGCAGCTCCGGGGCCAGTACAGCAAAGCACCCCCGTCGGCTTACACCGGCCGCCGACTCTCTTCAGGCGGGCAAGGCTTCGCTTTTTTCCCATCATCGCTATTTTTACAGATTACAAGTTATTTTACCGATTTCATCCCGCGTTGTCAAGGGCGGAAACGGAAAATGTTTGCATTGCCGGGCAAAGCCGCGTATAATCAGAGAAAAACAGCGAGAGGAGCGGCAGAAATATGGATCTGACGGAAAAAACACTGGAGAGCCGGGAGGTATACCGCGGGCGGATTCTCCGCGTGCGGGAGGACAGGGTGCTCCTGCCGAACGGGCAGGAGGCGCAGCGTGAGATTGTGGAGCACCCCGGCGGCGTCGGGATTCTGGCGCTCGACGCGGACGGCTGCGCGGTGATGGTGCGGCAGTACCGCTATGCCTTCGGGCAGACGCTGCTGGAGATCCCGGCGGGCAAGCGTGAAAAGGGCGAGCAGCCCGACGAGACGGCGCGGCGCGAGCTGCAGGAGGAGGTCGGTGCGACGGCGCGGGAGTGGCAGTCGCTCGGCGAAGTGATCGCGTCGCCCGGCTGCTATGACGAGGTGCTGTACCTGTACCTCGCGCGGGATCTGACCTTTGGCGCGCAGCACCCGGACGAGGACGAGTTCCTGAACGTGGAGCGTATCCCGTTTGATGAGCTTCTGCGGCGGTGCCTGCAAAATGAGGTGCAGGATGCGAAAACGGTGGCAGCGGCGCTGAAAGCGAAGCTGCTGTTTGGACTGTAAAGTAGATTTACTTTGCGGGGGATAAGGCAAAAGGCCGGGCTTTTGCCCGGCCTTTTTCGTTTGGGATGCCTTCGGCAACAAACTTTTTGCCGGCAGCGGCAAAAAATATGCAAAAAATGCTGCAAGAAACCGGATGGTTTCTTGCGCATCTTTGGGTACTTTCTGTGCGCACAGAAAGTACCCCGCTGGAGGCCGGACAAGCCGATTCAAGAACCAACCTACGACATACGAATTTCTTTGTAAATAGAATAAAGATAAAGCAATAACACTTTACAGTCCAAGCCGCTGCCGCAGGCTCTCCCACAGCTCGAGCGAGCGGAATTTCAGTACATATCCCGCCTCGCCCGCCATGAGCGAGACGTCCTCTTCCTCCATGCCGCAGGCGATGGCCGTCTCCTCCCAGTCGGACGCGGCGGCGGTACACAGCGGCGGGAACACGACGCACCACCAGTTGCGCCCCTGTCCCTCGCCGATCACCACGCGCAGCGCCAGGTATTCCCCTGCGGGGAGAGAGAAACCATCGTAGTCCTTCTCCGGAAACTCCGCGCGCTCGAGCCGCGCCGTGACGCCGCAGCTATAGCCCTGCGCGGCGATCTCGTCCGCCGCCGCGGCCTGCAGGTCGGGGAGCGCCGCTTCGATGTCGCGCTCCGCCTGCTCGCGGCTGTCCGCCCGCCGGAGAATGTCCGTTGCGAGGGTGAGCACCCGGTCGCGCACCTGCAGCTTGAGCGCCTGATCGGCCTCCGAGTCGGAGTTCGCGATGACGTGCAGGCGGATCATCTTCCGCTCCAGACGGTCCTGCTGCTGCAGCGACCAGCTGCCCCACATGAGCGCCGCCGCGAGCGCGAAGAGCAGCGCAATTTCCCAGAATCTGAGCTTCGATTCAGTCATAAAAAACACCGTCCACTATGTAGATTTCCTTGCGGATTTGTCTGCATTGTGGCCGGTGTTTTCCGTTTTTATACCGTTTTTGCGAGAAATGTGCGGGGATAGTCCTGCGAGAGCAATTCCTGCGCCGCTCGCGCCGTCTCCTCCTTTGTGAACAGGCCGAAGACTGCCGAGCCGGAGCCGCTCATACACGCGGCGTCCGCGCCGAGCTCCGTGAGCCGACGGCGGATGGTGAAAATGTCGCTCTCAGTGTCGATCACCTGCTCAAAGACGTTGCCGACGAGGGCGCAGACCGCTGCGAGATCGCCGCGCTCCAGCGCGCGCAACATCTCCTGCACGTCGAGCGTCAGGTGCGCGCCGCGGCGGTCGATCTCGCCGTACATCGCGCCGGTCGGGCAGGCGATGTCGGGCTTGCAGAGGACGCACCAGCAGGCGGGCAGCGCCGTCAGCTGCGTCAAATGTTCGCCGCGCCCCTCGACGAGGGTCGTTGCGCCGCGGACGCAGTAGGGAACGTCGCTCCCGAGCCGGATGGCCATGCGTTCGAGCTCCTCGAGCGGCATGTCGGGTGCGTAGAGCCTGCGCAGTGCGCGCAGTACGGCCGCCGCGTCGCTGCTTCCGCCGCCGAGCCCCGCCTGCATGGGAATGACCTTCTCAAGCGTCAGCGCCGCGCCGCCCTCGACGCCCGTCTCCTCGAAAAACAGCGCCGCCGCGCGGTAGGCAAGGTTCGTCTCATCGCACGCAAGCGTCGGATCCGAGCAGGTCAGCGTGATGCCGCCGCTCGTGCGCCGTGCCGTGACCGTGTCGCAGAGGGAGACGCTCTGCATCACGGACGTCACGTCGTGATAGCCGTCCGGGTGCTTCTCGCCGACGAGAAGGGCAAGGTTGATCTTCGCCGGAGCCTGCTCCGTGACGATGCTGTCCTCGCCGAAGAGGGCGTGGAGCGTCCGCTCCACGGGAATCACCATGAGCGCCGCACCGATGATCTCCACCGCGACGGCGCCGATCAGAAACCACCGCTGGCCGCTCAGGCTGACGAGACGCACCGTGCGCATCACCATGAACGCGAGCGCCGCGTACACGAGACCGAACTGCCAGAGGAAGCGGCAGAACACCCTGTCCGCCTCGCGCTGCTCCTCAGACGGAAGCACGCCGCGCGGGCCGCGGTACTTCCGCCCCGGCAGCACGCCCCCGGCGACACCGCCGAGCACCATCGCCAGCGGCAGTAAAAACGCCGGCCACCAGATTGAAAACATCATTCCATCCTCCTTTGGGGGAAATTTTTACAGAAAAGAGCCGCCGGGGAGCGTGTCCCCAACGGCTCTTATCATACACGATTTTAAGGCGGTTTTCCAGCCTTATTTCACGATTTTGCGCGCTTCGACGTAGTAGCGCTTATCCTGCGCGTGACCCATGGAGAAGGTCTTGCGCGGGAGAACGCCGTCGGCCATGACGGTCTTGAACAGCTGCTCCTTGCCCATCGCGGGGAGCAGGAAGCCCATGTTGCCGGGCTTGGAGCCGAGCTCACGCGTGACGGCGTCGCCGTGGATATAGTCCACCTCGCCGCCGTTTTCCTTCAGGTACGGGTCGATCACACCCTGCAGTGTGCCGACGGCGAGCTGCACCTTCGGGTCGGGAACGGTGATGAAGTGGCTCTCGTCGTTCCAGACAAACTCGATGGTGTGGCCCTCGCCTTTACCCTCGTAGGCGTTGGGGTAGGCGGCCTGGAAGGCCTTCATGAACTTCTCGTGGTCCACGCCGAAGAGCACGCGGTGGATCGGCTCGAACTGCAGCGCGTCGTCGTGGTTGTTGACGACCTCGACAAGGGCGAAACGGCTCGGCAGCGCGAGATACTCCTCGGGCGTCTTGCCCTTCTTCTGCTCCTCATAGCAGGCCTTGGCCGTGGCGAGGGAGTGGTTGCCGTCGCCCACGGCAAACAGTAGCGGGGCTGCGCCGGAGACGCCGTATTTCTTCTGCATGGCCTCATCGCTTGTCAGCCCCTCGAGGGAGGCGGCGACGGCGTCCATCTGCGTGTCCGAGAGCTTATAGCCGCGGATGTGGCCGCCGCCCTGCATCAGGTCGAAGTCATAGAGCTTTTCCATCGTGCCGGCCGCGGCGGTGAGCGGCTCGATCACGGTGCGGTCGGGGTCGTCGATCAGCAGCATGACGTGCGGCAGCTCGATCGGCGCGCCGCGGCGCACGCGGGCGCGGGGTGGGATGCGGTCGAGAACCGTCCCCTCGGTCGCGCGGATGAGCGCGCCGGAGCCGGGGGTGAAGTCGTATGCGTCAAGGTCGACCATGCCGATCAGACCGTGGCGGATGCGGCCGTCGGACTGCTCACGCTCGACATAGAGCAGGGACTGCGGCAGCAGGGTAAAGACGTCGTCGGCGAGGTATTTGTCCATCGTGCGGTTGACGCCTGCGATATATTCGTCCACGTTGGGATCCTTCAGCTTCGCCTCCGGCAGGATCAGGCGCAGGGTGGACGGGGCGTCGCCGACCTGCTGCTCCACGGCCTGCCAGTATTCCGGCTCCGAGGTGAACTGGTCACAGGCCACGACGGCCCACTTTGTCATATCCTGTCCCTTGGGCAGCAGGATATCCGCCGGATAAAAGCCGAGCTTTTCAAACTTCTGGTTCATGGGTGTTCCTCCTCTGTCAGCAAAAAAATCCGATGGCTCTGGTAAAAACTGTTCCTGACGGCATTATACAATAAAGCGGTGGTGTATTTCAATCGTTTTCCGGTAAATTCTAAAACACTTTTTCAGGAGAACTGACAAAAATTTTTATATAATACGGCCTGCTTCGGGGTAAACTGGCTATGAGAGCAGGAAACGGGAAAGGAGGAAATCCGCATGAAGGTCATTGACACGATCACGCTGATTCTGGTGATCGTCGGCGCGCTGAACTGGGGCAGCATCGGGCTGTTCGGTTTTGACTGCGTGGCGTTTCTGTGCGGCGGGCAGATGGCCGTGCTCAGCCGCGTGATCTATTCGCTCGTCGGCATCGCGGGACTGTGGTGCATTACGCTGCTGTTCCGGCAGGAGGACGCGGCCGCGGCGTAAAAACGGACAGAAGCGGGAAGGCAGGCGGGGGGTTCCCGCCTGCCTTTGCACTGGGGTGCCTTCGGCGGCATACTTTTTGCCAGCAGCGGCAAAAAGTATGCAAAAAACGCCGCCTAAACCTGCGGTTTAAGATTCCATGCAAGGGGCCTTAAGAGCAGAGCCGATACTAAATTTAGGCCACGTCCTACCGATACCCTACTTGCCGACG
>USAC01000103.1 GCA_900552475.1 uncultured Eubacteriales bacterium
TTTACCCGCCGTGGGCGGGCAAAACACACTCTGGCCCGACATCAACCGTCGGGTCTGCCGAGGCCAGTTCCTTTGGGTTGAGGCCAGCGCAAAGTGTTTTTGCGACGTACACGCCGCCGCAAAAAACGGATTGGACACTATTCGCGGCGCTGCGGCGCCGCGAACTCTGTGAGATGGTTTATTTTTCTTTGTAGTAAAGGCGGCAGTGGCAGTAGCCCTCGAAATCGGGGTCCGCGATCTGCTCGCGGAACTCCTCGCACATGCACTTGTTTTCCGGTGTGCGCGCCAGACGGCAGGGACAGTACCCGCCCGTCCGCTTGAGACCCTCGCGGATGAGCGCCACAACCTCCTGATCGTCGTTGAGCCGAACCTTTCCCATGGGGTGAACCTCCTTTGTGCTGTATGACCCTATTTTAGCCCGTTTTGGGCGGAAATACAAAATAAAAAAACAGAGAAGCGGCCGTCAGTGCCGGGGGCGGCTCTCCACCGTCCAGTTTCGAGGGTTCGTGTCGTCCGGGGACAGACCGGCGAGAATGGCCTCATAGTGCGCGGCCTTATCCTCCATGTATTTTACGGTGGCCTTGGCCTCCTCTAACCGCCGGTAGGCCTCCTCGCGCTGCTTTAAAATAATCGCGTACCGCGCCCGGAGATTCTCCTCGGATTCCTTCAGCAAGCACAGGCGGCGATACGTCTGAATGTCCTCAATGGACGCGCCGCAGCCCTTCAGGCACTGGATGCCCTGCATCCAGTTGACGGATTCCTCGTCGAACACCCGGCGGTTGCCGCCGTCCCGCGCGCACGGCAGCAGGCCTTTGCCCGTGTAGAACCGCAGGGTATGCTCCGTGACGCCGAACATCTGCGCCATCTGCTTGATGGTATCATGCATAGCCGTACCTCAATTTTCGCTTGGCTTCGTGTTGCTCGAACTTGCTGCAACCATGATAGCATAGCGGCCGCGCGTATGCAAATACAAGTTTGGAGGACGGATATGGAATATTTGACTTTGAATAATGGAGTTCAGATGCCGCTTGTCGGCTTCGGCACGTTTATGCTGGGCGGAGAGAACTGCAGAAATGCAGCTGCGGCGGCGATTCAAAGCGGTTACCGCATGGTTGAAGAAGCCTACGGCAACGAAAAAGACATCGACGAAAGAATTGAAAAGAACGGCATTGACCGATGCGGAGATGGCGCAGCTCTCCGCGCTGGGCAAAAACGAGCCGCTCATCGGGAAAACGGAAACACCGGAATTGGTGGAGTTTTCGCTGACGTGGTAAGGGGCGGCAGAATGAAGAATGTTTTATTGCTGGGTGCCACCGGTACGGCAGGGAGTGCTCTTGGAGTTGCTTGCCGACACGGAATGTCACCTAACCTTGTTTGCCCGCTACGCAAAGGATGAGATCCCCGACGAAATTGACGGTGATGATAACCTTGACAACGAGCCTGCACAGATACCTAACCGCAAGGCGACAGATGTGGTGGAAGCCAGTAGCCTGAACGATACCGTCCTCCGTCCTGGCTACCTGAGCGAGGGTGACGAGGATGATGCTGTTCTCACCGTCAAGGGCGAAGCGGCGAAGGGCTATACCACGTCGATTCCGGCGCTGGTGAAATTTGCGGTGCGGCTGATTCTGGATGACCGGCTTTACAGCCGGAGGAGCGTCAGCATCACGCGCAATGCCGCGAATGGATAAGTTGTAAAGCAAAAATGATCCCGCTGCGGAACATCTCCGCAGTGGGATCATTTTTGCTCAAAATGTTTTGGAATAGAAAAAATCACCGCAGCCTGATCGCTGAGATGATTTTTGGTGCGCGAGGCGGGACTTGAACCCGCACGTCCGTAATGGACACTAGAACCTGAATCTAGCGAGTCTGCCAATTCCACCACTCGCGCATGAAATATTCTTCTTAAACAACACTCCAAATTTGGAGGGTGGTGCGAGCGATGGGACTTGAACCCACACGTTCAGTTGAACACAAGCACCTCAAGCTTGCCTGTCTGCCGATTCCAGCACGCTCGCAAATATACCCTCCAAATTGGAATGCTTGTTTATTATAGCACTTCGGCCGCATTTGTCAAGAGCCATTCACAAAAAAATCAGCAAATTCCGAGAAAATCCCCCGGCGGCTGTAGAGCCGCCGGGGGTGAAGGGGGTTATCGGTTTTCCATCGGGACATACGGGCGGCGGCGCTCGATGCACTTGCAGGCCGGGCGGATGATCTTGCCGCCCTCAGACAACTCCTCCATCCGGTGGGCGCACCAGCCGGGCATACGCGCGATGGCGAACAGCGGCGTGAACAGCTCCTGCGGCAGGCCGAGCATCTGATACAAAAAGCCGCTGTAGAAGTCGACGTTCGAGGAGGCGGGACGGCCGTTGCGGGCCGTGAGCATCTCGCGCGCGACGCGCTCGACGATCAGGCGCAGCTCCATCTCGTCGCTGAGCCCTTTCTCGCGGGAGATGTCGATGGCGAACTTGCGCAGCACCTCGGCGCGCGGGTCGGAGAGGGAGTAGACCGCGTGGCCGATGCCGTAGATCAGGCCGCTGCCGTCGAAAGCGCGCTTGGCGAGGGTATCCTCGAGATAGCTGCGGATCTGCGCCTCGCTCGTCCAGTCGCTGACGTGCGCCTTCAGGTCGTCGATCATCTGCACAACCTTGATGTTCGCGCCGCCGTGGCGCGGCCCCTTCAGCGAGCAGAGCGAGGCCGTGATGGCGGAATAGGTGTCCGTCCCGGACGAGGAGACGACGTGGTTTGTAAAGGTGGAGTTGTTGCTGCCGTGGTCGGCGTGGAGGATGAGCGCCGCGTCGAGCGCACGGGCCTCCAGCTCGGTATACTGCTTGTCGGCGCGCAGGAGGTACAGGATGTTCTCCGCCATCGACAGCTCCGGATTGGGGACGTGCAGGTAGAGGTCATGCCCCTGCCGCGCGCGGTAGGCCTGGTAGCTGTAGATGGCCAGCTGCGGCGTGTTCGCAATCAGCTGCAGACACTGGCGCAGGGCGTTCGGCAGGCTGATGTCATTGGCGGCGTTATCGTAGCAGTAGAGCGTCAGAATGGCGCGGGCGAGCGTGTTCATCATGTCGCCGGTCGGGACCTTCATGATGACGTCGCGCACGAAGCTGCCCGGCAGGCCGCAGTAATCGTTCAGCAGACCGCGGAACTCCTCGAGCTGCGCCGCGGTCGGCAGTTCGCCGAAGAGCAGCAGGTAAATCGTCTCCTCAAAGCCGAAGCGCTTGTCACTGAGCGAGCCATTCACCAGCTCGCGCACGTCGTACCCGCGGTAGTACAGCACGCCCTCACAGGGGATGGTGTCGTTGCCGTCAACGGTGTAGCCCTTGACCTCGGAGATGCGAGTCAGGCTCGCCAGCACGCCGCGGCCGTTGGCATCGCGCAGGCCGCGCTTGACGTCATATTTCTGATAAAGTGCGCGGTCGATGTGGCAGTTTTTCGACCAGCGCTCCGTCAGATCCTCAATCTGGGGGGTGATGCGGGAATACTCCTCCATAGAAATGTTCTGGGTCATGGTGAATCACCAATCCTTTCTTGTTTCAATCCTCGTTTGCAAGTATAACATGATAAACTTGCATATGCAAGGGACAATCTCTCATGGAACAGGCGATTTTAACGAAAATTCTGAAATCACGAAACTTGCACCATGCAAAACGGGAGTGCCCAAAAGGGGATACACATCCACAGAAACGCGCTGTATCCGCCGCCCACTTTTGTGCAGAGCAGACAAAGAAACGGACGGTTTTTATCCACTTTGAAAATTTTGTTATCAGTTTGTAATTTTTGTGTAGCTTTTTTGAAAGAGATGTGGTATGATGTATCTCGGTTATTCAAACGGCCAAACCAAAAGAATGGCAGGTGTTTTCATTATGAAGAGAAAATTGGCGTGTCTGCTGCTGATTACGGCGACGCTTGTAACGAATCTTTCCATCGCGTGGGCAGATGAGTCCGCGGGTGCGGCGGCGACGGACAACGCGGCCTATACCGAGGCGCTCGCGCAGCTCTCGGCCGCGGGGGTCGACAGTGTCAGCACCGCGATCACCGACAACAAGGGCATGAATCTGGCGATTGATCTGGGGCTGCTCGACGGCGAGGAGAGCATGGATCTGGCTCGCCTTTCGGCGCAGGCCCATGTCGTGCAGACGCAGCAGCTCCGCGAGGCGGAGGAGGCGGCAGCGGCCGCTGAGGCGGCGGAAGCCGCCCGTGCGAACGTCCTCGCGAGCTACGACGGCGTGATGATCTGCTGCAGCGATACGCTGAACGTCCGCGCCGAGGCGAGCACGGGCTCCGCCATCGTGCGCACCATCCGCGCCGGCAAGGTCGCGCACCTGCTCGACGCGACGGATAACGGCTGGTATCAGATCTCCTTCGGCAGCTCCACGGGCTATGTCAGCGCCGACTACTGCGAGCCGGTGCACTACGCCGACTATGAGGGGACGGCCGCGACAAGCACCGTCCGCGAGGAGCTCGTTGAGTTCGCCAAGACCTATCTCGGCACGCCCTATGTCTACGGCGGCACGAGCTATTCCGGCATCGACTGCTCCGGCTTTACGATGCGGGTGTTCGGCCACTTCAGCTACTCCCTGTCCCACGCGGCCTCCGCGCAGTACCGCGCGAGCGTGCGCATCTCGGATTCTGAGCGGCAGGCGGGCGATCTGGTGTTCTTCACCGGGTTCGGCAGCGGCGTCATTGAGCACGTCGGCATCTATATCGGCGGCGGCCGGTTCATCCACGCCAGCACCAGCAATGGTGTCATCATCAGCTCCCTCAGCGAGAGCTACTATGCCCGCAACTACCTCTACGCCAGCCGCCTGCTGGTCAACGACTAATATATAACAGGGAGCGGCGCTGCCGCTCCCTGTTATATTTGTCAAAAAAGGGCGATGACCTTTTTTGACAACAAGATTTCGCTCCGAACCGCGTATTTTGCCCGCCGCAGGCGGGCAAAATACACTCTCTACGCGCAAAGTGTTTTTTGCGACGTACACGCCGCCGCAAAAAACGAATTTCACTTTTTTCGCGGCTTGCGAGCCGCGAACTCTGCGAGGCATTTATTTGATCGCGTTACTAAGACTTTCGCAAAAAATCCGGATCTTCGGAATTTTACTCTTGACAACTCACGTATTTGCACCTATAATAAAAAAGCTGATTGCAGCGATGCTTGTGTGGCTCAGTTGGTAGAGCAGCTCACTCGTAATGAGCAGGTCGCCGGTTCGAGTCCGGCCACAAGCTCCA
>USAC01000104.1 GCA_900552475.1 uncultured Eubacteriales bacterium
ACTGTCATGAGACTGAAGGAGGGTACTGCATGATCGAAATTGAGAAGCCCCAGATCGAGTGTATTGAGACACCCGGCGACGCTTCCTATGGCAAATATGTGATCGAACCCCTGGAGCGCGGCTACGGAACGACTTTGGGCAATGCGCTGCGCCGCATTATGCTCTCTTCCCTGCCCGGCACGGCAGCCACCAGCATCAAGATCGCCGGCGTGCAGCACGAATTCTCCACCGTCCCCGGCGTCAAGGAGGACGTGACGGAAATCGTCCTGAACGTGAAGAGTCTGCTGACGAAGCTGCACTGCGATGGCCCTAAGACCGTCTTTATCGAGGCGACGGGTCCCTGCGAGGTGACCGCCGGCGACATCAAGGCCGACGGCGAGGTCGAGGTGCTCAACCCCGACCTGCACATCGCGACCCTCGACGTGGGCGCCACGCTGAGCATGGAAATCACCCTCAGCCACGGTCGCGGCTATGTGTCCGCCGACCGCAACAAGGCCCTGCGGGGCGGCGTGATCGGTGTGATTCCTATCGACTCCATCTATACCCCCGTGTACAAGGTCAACTACACGGTGGAAAACACCCGCGTCGGCAGCATGAGCGACTTTGACAAGCTGACGCTGGAGGTCTGGACGGATTCCACCATTACCGCCCGGGACGCTGTGTCTCTGGGCGCGAAGATCCTCTGCGACCACTTTGCCCTGTTCACCGACCTCTCCGACGCGCTGGGTGACAAGTCCACCGTTGTCGAGAAGCCCACGGACTCCAAGAGCAAGGTGCTGGAGCTGACGATCGAGGAGCTGGATCTGTCCGTGCGCAGCTTCAACTGCCTCAAGCGCGCGAACATCAACACCGTCGAGGATCTGATCTCCAAGACGGAGGACGAGATGATGAAGGTGCGCAACCTCGGACGCAAGTCCCTGGAAGAGGTCATCAACAAGCTGGCCATGATGGGCCTGTCCCTGGCCGACGAAGAAAACAACTGACTGCTCCGCTGATGCGCTGCAGATCCGATCAAGGAGGAAACACAAATGCCCGGAACTCGTAAGCTCGGTAAAACTACCGATCAGCGTAAGGCGATGCTCCGTCAGCAGGTGACCGATTTCCTGGACAAGGGCCGGATGGAGACCACCATCACCCGCGCCAAGGAGATCCGCCCCCTGGCTGAAAAGATGATTACCCTGGGCAAGAAGGGTGATCTGGCTGCCTATCGTCAGGCGCTGAGCTTCATTACCAGAGAGGACGTTGCCAACAAGCTGTTCAAGGAGATTGCTCCTGCGTATGCCGAGCGCAACGGCGGTTACACCCGCATCATCCGTACCGGCATCCGCCGCGGCGACGCTGCGGAGACGGCTCTGATCGAGCTGGTTAAGTAAAAAACCAGAAAACGACACAATAAAAAAGCCCATTGCTATGGCGCGCGGCCATAGCAATGGGCTTTTTTTCGCGGAGACGGGGATCAGAAGTGCGCGTCGACGTACTTGTTGTACTTGTTCGTGTCCATCTCGTCTTTATAGGTGTTGCGGAAGCGCTGCACGGTGAGACTGTTGAACTGAACGATGCTGCGGTACTTCAGAAAGCCCGCGATCAGCGGCAGGCCGCCGCAGAAGTATCCCGCCGGCGCGTTGCGCCAGCAGATGCCGCCGAGAACGGCCACCAGTACCACCGAAACGATCACGCCCGCGATCTGCTTTTTCGGGTGGAGACGCTGCACGGCCTCCTCGGAGATGACGCCCTCGTCGATCATGGTCCTGGCGAACTGCTTCTGTACGCCGAACAGGCTCACGGCGTTGAGCACGCACGGCGCCACGACGAAGAAGGAAAACAGGGCAATGGCCGCGTCGAGCAGCAGGACGGCGAAGCCTGCGGTCTGAGTGTTCAAGAAAACCCCTCCTATTCAAAATGAAAATCTGACGCCGGGCGGGCATGGCCCGGCGTATTGGCATATTACGGATGCACCATGACGGGCAGATCATCTCGCCCCGTGGCGTAGAGCACATGGCTGTAGCACAGGCGGAAGTCGATCACATCTCCGACCCGCAGCGGCAGGGGACAGTCCTCCACGTCGAGGATACAGTGGTCGGACGAGCCGCCCACCACACGGATGCCCGGCTGCACGGGGCGCAGCGACTCCAGCTCACCCACGTCGGCGCGGCCGAGCGCGACGAGCGCCCGCAGACGGACGCCCCGGTCGGTATAGACCGGCTTGTGGCCGAAGGCGTCGATGGCGAACTCCCCCTGCGGATAGGTGGGCTTACGCCGCAGCTCGATGATCTCCGCGCGCAGCGTGAACGCGTCCATCTGCAGATAGTCCATGCCGCGGATGCCCCAGTCGATCTGGAGATCCTTCGCGAGCAGGATATTCTCGCCGATGCGCAGGTGGTTGATCCCCTCCGGCATGGCCCCACTGTGCACGAGGGTATAGGAGCTGGTCGCGCCGCCGGAGACGGTCTCAAGCGGACGGCCGATGCGCCGCTCCACTTCGCGCGCGATGTCAATCAGCTCGTTCATCTTTTCCGGCGTGGGCCTGATGGAGCCGTAGCACGAGAGATTTACGCCGACGCCGCGCAGATGCACGTGCGGCAGCTCCCGCTCCACATGCACGCAGGTTTCGACCATCTCCTCGCGATCCCAGAAGCCCTCGCGCAGGTCGCCGAGGTCGGCCATGACGATGACGCTGTGCGTTTTTTCCTGCCGCGCGCACTCGCGCGCGAGCGCGTCGAGCACCGCGCGCTCGCTCTGCAGCGAGCAGTCGCACTGGCGCACCACATCCGGCAGCTCCGAGAGCCCCGGAATCCGGATCAGCAGATACGGCCCTTCGATCCCGGCCTCGCGGCAGCGAACGATCTGTTCGATGCGGCTCGTGCCGAGCTCAGCGATGCCGGCCTCCTTATATGTACGGACGATTTCCGGCAGGCCGTTGACACCCTTGATGACGCCGCAGACGGCAATGCCGCGCGCACGGCAGCGCGCCGCGATCTGCTGTGCGTTGCTGCGGATCCGGCCTGCGTCCACCTCCAGCCGGGGGAATTGGCGGTTCATTTGTTTTCTCCTCTCAAAAATCCGGCAAATATACCAGTTTGCAAATTCATTATAGCATATCTTCTGGACAGATGCCACACAATTTTGCGCCGCACGCCGCGCAAGGGTATCCCGAGACCAGATGTAACAAATATGTGACGGAAATGTTATGACGATCCGCCGCCAGGAACGGGCGTGTTTCACCGAATCCGCCAAAGCCATGCGGCAGCACGGTTTGCGCGCCTGAGCAATGGTATGAAATACCAGAAACACGATAAAAACGTACAAAAGCAGCAGAATTGTTCGCCAAAAACTGTGCGTTTAACTCTTGACAATTTGCATGGAACGTGATAGAGTTGCAAACTGAACCCAGAGAGAACGGGGAATAAAAGTTGTAAGAACCATGCAACTTGAAAAAAGTTCATCACTTAATTCACAAATAATTAAGATTTATTTAAGATTCAGACCGCCATCGCGGGCAAACGCACCCGCCGTTATGGCGACGTGTACTGAAAGGACACGGTGGATATATGAAGCGCTTACATTTTCATTTGACAACAGATCAGACCGACCTGCTGCTCGCACGCGGCAAGAGCCTGTTTGCCCGCCTTTCCGACGGGACGGTGCAGCTGTGGAACAGCTGCTGGTACTTCCCGCTGCTGCTTCTGGTGATGCTGGCGGCGCTGGCCACGGGTCAGCCGGTGCTCGGTGTGATTGTGCTCGGTCTGCTCGCGAGCTGGTTTCTGGCGTTCTGCCCGGATTTGGTCGCCGCGATTACGCCGTTCGGCATGATCTTCCTGCTCTCGACATCTGAATATGAAAACCTCGGCAGCTTCCTGCCGTGCGTGTTCCTGCTGATCCCGCTCATGACCTCGCTCGTGCTGCACCTGACGACATGGCCCGTGGAGCTGCGTCTCGGGACGAGCGCGCGGGGCCTGATTCTCGTCTCCGCGGCGACGATCCTCGGCGGCTGCGGCGTCATCAGCTGGGAGCAGTACACCAACCCGCTGTCGCTGTATTACATGCTGGGGCTCGGCGTGTGTATGCTGGGCGTGTATGTCCTGTTCCGCTCGCAGCTGCGCGAGCACCGTACATATAACCTGCAGGTCCGCTTCGCACAGATTTTCTGCGCGCTGGGCTGGGGTATGGTGCTCGTGGTGGCGGTGACCTACGCCAAAAACTGGCAGGAGTTCATCGAGAGCGGTTCCGCGCTCTATCTGAGCTACCGCAACTTCGCCGCGACGATCCTGCTCACGACGCTGCCGATGCCGTTTTATCTGGCGGGGCTGAAGAAGTACCACCTGCTGAGCGCGCCGGTATTCATGGCCGCGCTGCTGCTGACGGGCAGCCGCACGGCGCTCGTGTTCGGCGCGGTGCTGCTGGTGCTGTGCTGCATCTATCTGGTGCGCACGGGCGTTGTCAGCAAATGGGCGATGCTGGGCCTGACGGCGGCGGGCGCCGCGGCGCTGGCCCTGTTCGGCATGGACGCGGTCAAGTCGCTCTATGAGTTCCGTCTCAGCGGCAGCGGCCACCTGATCTCGGGCGACGAGGACCGCTGGAAGCTGCTCGCCGCCGGCGTGCAGGACTTCCTGCTCCACCCGCTCTTCGGCACGGGTCTCGGCAACACGGCGCACTCCGCGCTGGCCGTGATCGTACCGGGCAGCATGGCGTTTTACCACAACCTCGTCGCGCAGGTCATCGGCAGCATGGGCATCGTGGGCATCTTCGCCTACGGCGTGCTGATTCGCGACCGGTTCAGCCTGCTGCTGCGCGGGCGGAAGGATCCGTTCGTGGGCGCGATGCTGCTGAGCTATCTGGCGATGCTGATGGTTTCGATGACGAACCCGGGCGAGTTCTGCCCGTTCCCGAACGCGGCGCTGATGGTGATGGTGTTCTCCATGGTGGAGGAGGCCGTCGGCGCGGAGACGGTGACGGTCACGCAGCTGCGCCGCCGCGGCGCTCTGCGCGGCAGTACGGGCGGCAGCTACGCGCAGTATAAATAATCCGATGACGGCGGGCAGTTTTCTCTGCCCGCTGTTTTTTTGCGCGCGGAGAAGGACGGGCGCGCCGCCCCGGGCGATTTGTAGGTTTGTCAAACATATTGAACAGCGAACTCGTAGGGAGAAAGTCAGTGGAGCGGTCTCATGGGTAAGTTGTTGGAGCGGCGGTTATGGACGGCGAGCTGCTTTACAAAATCATCCAGAGAATAGAAGGGG
>USAC01000105.1 GCA_900552475.1 uncultured Eubacteriales bacterium
ATTTTCCTACATCAGGGGGTGTTTTGTCTATTGTCCGTTTTTACTGGGCCTGTTCACCTGTCGGGGTGGGGGTTACTTTTTGCAGAACTGCGGATGTCTCCGGCGGGGAACTTTCTTTCACCAGCGAAAGAAAGTTCCCAAAGAACGCCGCAAGAAGCCAAGGTTTCTTGACTTCCTAAGCGCGCCGTGCACATTGGGCAATTGTTTTAGTGCGTCCCACACGTTTGGAGGATTTTGCAAGGGGCCAATGTTGTAGTATCGTCTGTCCTTCTGCGCCGCTGCCGCTGACGGTGCAGCAAGTAGAGACGATTCTAAACTTAAGCATCGTCCTACCGAAAACCCCGCAAGCCGACCACCTTGGTCTTGGCGCGCTTTTGGTTACTTTTCCCGCGTGGGAAAAGTAATCCTCCGCAGGCCCGACCAGCCGATTCCCCCCCCATCTCACAAGAAAAAAAGACAGCCCCCACAGGAGCTGTCTTTCAATCTCTTTGCGCCAGGCGCTCAGTTCGCCTTCTCCATCCGGAAGGCATACCGCGCGCCGTCGGTGATGTTTGTCGCGTCTACGCCGGTCATGGCGTACTCGCCGTCGATATAGAACGCCCAGTACACCCCGTCCTTGTCATAGTCTGCGGTCATGCCGTTGACGGTCTTGACATACAGCCCGTAGCTGCTCGCTTCGCCCGCGACGACGTGGAGCTTCTGCAGCGCGTCGCCCACGGTCTTCTCGTCCGTGTGAACGGTGAAGGTGACGGCCTTGCCGTCCTGATCGGCGACCTCCGTGGTGAAGGTCTTGCTGCCCTCGCCGATCTCAGCGCCGTCCGCGACGGGGATGGCGGGGTTCATGGGATCGTCCTTGGCCGCCGTCTGGCCGCAGGCCGTCAGGCTCAGCGCCAGAACAAGCGCCGCGAGCAGCGCGGCAATGTGCTTTGTTGTTTTCATGTGGTTTCCCTTATAAAATGATTCTATTCCTCCACCTCGTGCAGCCCCAGCAGCAGGTCGCCGCGCTCAACGGAGACGGTGATGGGCCGCCCGATGAAGTGGTTGCTGCAACCGAGGGGAAAGTCCGGCGTGAGAACAGCGTTCTCCACCGAATAGTGCGCGCCGCGGATCGTGACGCCCGCGGCCAGCTCGCCGAGACAGAACACGGAGAGGATCCCGTCCGCACGCGCCGGGAAGGTGATCTCCCCTTTCCCGCAGACGGCGGTGTAAATCTCGCCGTTTCCGTAGAGCCAGCCGCGCGCGCCGCGCCGCGCAAGATACAGCAGCGCCTGATAGTTCGCGACGGTGTGGTCGCTGCGCCGTCCGCCCGTTCCGCCGTAGAGGTGGAACTCCCGGCAGCCGCGCTCGAGCCCCTTCTTGATGGCGAGCATCATGTCGGTGTCGTCCTTTTCCACCGGGACGCGGAGAATGTGGTCAAACGCGGGTACCTCGCCGAGCGAGTCGAAGTCGCCCAGCAGCAGATCCGGCGTCAGCCCCGCGCTGCGGCACCAGCGCCAGCCGCCGTCGGCGGCGATGACGTAGTCCGACACGTCGGGCTTGCTGCGCAGTCCGTAGTAGCTGCCCGCGCCGAAAATATAACAGGCCATGAGACAGAGCCCTCCTCTCTTTGTCTCCCCAGTGTACCATACTTTGCAGCTCTTGACAAACAGTAATTCCTGTGCTACGATGAAAAAACAATCCAAGGGGCGCTGGCGCATGCCGGCTGAGATGTGACGTATTGCCGTCCGATCCCTCGAACCTGATCCGGGTAATGCCGGCGTAGGAATGCGACCATAGAATCGAAGGGTTTTCCGCATTGCGACGCCTGCATGGCTCGCCATGCGGGAATTTTTTTTGTTTTTGGAGGAACACACATGAAAAACAGCAAGACACGCATCATCTGCGAGGCCGCCATTTTCATTGCCATGGCGGAAATTCTCAGTCTGATCAAGCTCTATGAGTTTCCGAACGGCGGCTCCATCAATCTGGGGATGCTGCCGATCATCCTGTTCGCCGCGCGGCACGGCTGCGGCTGGGGCTCGCTCGCGGGTCTGGTATTCGGCACGCTCGACTACCTGATCGGCAGCAAGTTCTCCATCGACTGGACAACCATCATCTGCGACTATTTTCTCGCGTTCACGGCGCTCGGCTTCGGCGCGGGTCTGTTCGCCCGGCGCAGGTGGAGCGTGTTTTACGGCACGGTCATCGGCGGCCTGCTGCGCTTTCTGGCGCATTATCTGGTCGGCGCGCTCGTGTGGGGCAAGTACATGCCCGACGAGTTCTTCGGCATGTCCATGACCAGCCCGTGGTTTTACTCGCTGCTCTATAACGGGAGCTACATGCTGCCGGACATCATCCTCTGCGCGGTGGTGTTCGCGCTGCTGTACCGCCCGCTGAAGAAGTATTTCACGGGAGCCGACCTCATCGCGGCCTGATTCTGTCCACCTTTCCGGCTCCGTCGTCCGTCACGGGCGGCGGGGCCGGTGAGCGGAAAAAAGTTTTTCAGAAAGACGCAAAAAAACTGTTGACAAATCCTGTCAGATGCGTATAATAGTATTTGTTCGTCAGGAACACAGCGGGATTGTGTAAAGGTAGCACAGCGGACTCTGACTCCGTATGTGAGGGTTCGAATCCTTCTCCCGCTGCCAAAAAGCTCTGTATTCTTTGGAATACAGAGCTTTTTTATTGATTGCCACAGCAGGCGCATAAGGAGATGATGCAGCATGATCTTTTTTACAGCAGATACGCACTTTGGACATAACAACGTGATCCGCTTTTGTGACCGCCCCTTCTCCTCCGCCGCGGAGATGGACGAAGTCATGATCCGGAATTGGAATGCGCGTGTAACCGGCGGCGACACGGTGTATATTCTTGGTGATATGTTCTTCCGCAGCACCAATGCAGAAGAAATCCTGCAGCGACTGAAGGGCAAAAAGCGGCTGATTGTCGGCAACCACGATGGCTCCTGGATGACAAAATTCGATTACGCAAGATACTTCCTCAGCGTGGACAAATTTCTGGAAACCTCGGACGGACGGCATACGCTCACCCTGTGTCACTATCCAATGCTTACCTGGAAGCATGCCATGCGGTCATATATGATCCACGGGCATATTCATAACGACACAAGCGCCGACTTTTATCCGCTGATCGCCGCGCGGGAAAATGTTCTGAATGCCGGCGTGGACATCAACGGCTTCCGGCCTGTCACCTTTGAGGAGCTGCTGGAAAATAATCGCCGCTTTAAAAAAAGCAGCTTTTATACCTGCAGTCTGTAACGGCATCATGCTGCTTTCGCACTGCATCTCCCCGGCAGAGACCTCTGCCGGGGAGATTTTTCCGCCGAAAAGGTTGACAAAATCGACCTTTGCGGCTATAATCATCGGGTAAAAAGCCGAAATGGAACAAAATCGGAGGTGAATGTTCATGGATCTTTGCGGATGTACAGGACGAAACCGGGCATGCGGTGCGCGGTCATATCGGTGCGGAATGTGGGTGTCCATGGACATGGAGTAACCACATTCCGCTTCGCTGTGTCCCTCTTTCCCGCCGCATCAGGTGTCTTGCCGTCGCAATCATCTTGACGCGGTGTATTTTTATGCCCATTTTCGGGCAGAAGGAGGACACAACTTGAAGAAGAATCTGCTTTTTAAGAAGAATTACGCGGTCGAGCTGGCGCGTGCCATCCGCGGCGCGCAGGGGGCCGCACAGCTGCGAACGCTCCTCTCGGACTACCACGAGCACGACATCGCCGAGGCGCTGACGCACCTCACGCCCACCGAGCGCGGACGCGTCGTCGCCGCGCTCGACACGCACACGCTCGCCGACATCTTCGCCTATCTCGAGGATGCGGCCCCGTACATCGGTGAGCTGCCCGTCGCGCTTGCGGCGAAGGTCATCTCCTGCATGGACTCGGACGACGCGCTCGACGTGCTCGAGAGTCTCTCGCCGGAGAAAAAGCGCGCCGTCGCGGCTCTGCTCGACAGCGGCGCGCAGGCGGACGTTGCGCGCCTGCAGACTTACCCGGACGATGAGATCGGCAGCCGCATGACGAACAACTTCATCGCCATCCAGCGCGGTCTGAGCATCCGCGGCGCGATGAGCGAGCTGGTGCGTCAGGCCGGGCGGCACGACAACATCGCCACGCTCTATGTCCTCGACGAAGACGGGCACTATGCGGGCGCGATCGACCTCAAGGATCTCATCATCGCGCGCGAGAGTGACTCGCTCGAGGAGCTCATCAGCCGCTCCTACCCCTACGTCTGCGAGCATGAGAAAATCGCCGACTGCGTCGACCGCATCGCCGACTACGCCGAGGATTCCATCCCCGTGCTGACGGCGGACGGCACGCTCGCGGGCGCGCTGACATCCTCTGACCTTGTGGAGCTGGTCGACGAGGCCATGGGTGACGACTACGCCAAACTCGGTGGTCTGTCCTCGGAGGAGGATCTGAAGGAGCCCGCGCGTGTCAGCATGAAAAAGCGCCTGCCGTGGCTGATTGTCCTGCTGTTTCTGGGGATGGCCGTCTCGTCCGTCGTGGGGATGTTCGAGTCGGTCGTGGCGGTGCTGCCGGTTGTGATCTGCTTCCAGTCGCTCGTGCTGGACATGGCCGGGAACGTCGGCACGCAGTCCCTCGCGGTGACGATCCGCGTGCTGATGGACGAAAATCTCACCGTGCGCGAGCAGCTGGCGCTGCTGGCCAAGGAGATGAAGATCGGCCTGCTCAACGGCGGGAGTCTCGGGCTCATGGCGCTGGTGTTCCTCGGGACCTATATCCACGTCTGCAAGCACTACGCGTGGCTCGCGGCGTTCCTGATCTCGGGCTGCGTGGGCATCTCGCTGGTAGCGGCGATGGTGATCTCCAGCATGGTCGGCACGCTCATCCCCATGCTGTTTCACCGCATCCACGTCGACCCGGCCGTGGGGGGCGGCCCCCCGGGGTAAGCCCAGGCAGCCCACCCCGCCCGCGGGGCGGGCGATATGGCGGGGGGGGGGTTGGGGTGTCGCCAACCCCCGG
>USAC01000106.1 GCA_900552475.1 uncultured Eubacteriales bacterium
ACACCACGCGTCCCGGTCGCCGCAGATCGTATAGTCGCAGCGGCAGCCGTTTGAGCATGTCGTGCGGCGCACGAGCCGCGCGCGGAGCAGCTCCATGGCGGCGTAGTCGGGGCTGCAGAGCGCGGGCATCACCTCGAGCAGGCCGAACTGCCTGGCAAACTCCGCCGTGGGGCAGGCGGTGAACGTGTAGTAGATCGGCCCGTCCGGGTCATACGGTGCAACATGCATCTCATAGTCGCCCCACTTGTCGCAGGCCTTCTTCGACGAGACGAACGCCCGGTGCGCCAGTCGCGCAGGAACGTCACATACTGCCGCTACACCTGCTCCCAGACGGTCTCGCTTTCACCCTCCGGATAGTGCAGGGCGATTTTTTCACGGATCTGCCGCTTGCAGGGCTTGGAGTACAGCACATGGCAGGTGCGGTCAAATTGCAGTTCGCTGTCCTTCATCGGGCAGTTCCTCCTTTGGCGATAATTTCCCGGACAAGCGCCGCCCAGCGCTCCGGGAAGCGTACAAGCAGCTCCTCGTGCTGCAGATCCAGCTCGTGGATGACGGGGCAGGCGAAGTGCTGCAGGTAACGGGCGCGGTATTTTTCGCCCATTTTCAGGGCGTAAAAGATGTGGATTTCGGTGCCGGGGACGTCGATCCCATCTGGCAGCGGCGTGATGAGGTCGGAATAGAACTGGCTCTGACAGCTCCTCTGCGAGACATAGGGCCGCGCGCTGACGAAAAGGCGCATGAACGCGCCGGTATATTCCGGGTCCTGCTCCAGCCGCTGCGCCATGCGGCGCCGGAGAAAGCGGAGCTTAAACTCCCCGTCGCGGATGAGGGGGTAGATCAGCGGCAGGAGGAGCTTTGTCTGGAGCTTCGCGGCAAGGGGGGATGCCTGATCGAGGTCGGAGCCGCCGAGAATACCGAAATCCATGCGGATGTTCCCGCGCGCGGCCAGCAGTCCGACGAACGATCCGCCCAGCGAGCAGCCGTAGGCCGCCCGGATGTGCCCGCCGCAGTTTGCGCGGATCCAGTCCTCGATTTTTGCCGTCTCCTCGAGCATCGTGGGAAATTCCGCTCGCTCCGTCTCGTCGAAGCCGTCGTAGCTGACGCAGAGGACGCGAAAATCGGACGCGAGCAGCGGGATGATCTGCCCGAAGTTGCTCTCCCAGTGGCAGCAGGTGCCGGGCAGGAGCAGCACGGCGGGCTTCTCTGCGTCTCCGAATGTATAGACCTTCATAGGGCGCTCCTTTCCTGAGCCGCGCGTGCGGCGGCACAAATTTCTGGTTAGATGCAGCTAACCGCATACGATGACATTATAATAGGCACCCGATGCCCTGTCAAGCGGCAGAATTGCCTATTAAAAAGGCGTGGGTCGGAGCGAAGCCTATTCATCAAAAGAGACCCTTGGCTTTTTTTGATGAATAGATCGCTGTACGCCCCGCTGTCCTCCGGTCGGCGGTCGATCACGGCTCGGATAGAGTCGGAGAGTTTTTCATAATTCATGTGCATTTCCTTTCCAACAAAAACGAGCTACCCGTGCATTTCTACACAGATAGCCCGTCATGGCTGTCACTTCTGCCCTTGCAGAAGCCTTACTTATTGTTTTTCAGTATCTCGGCTAATACATAAAACGGAAACAACAGGAGGAGCAATAGAACGTACATCACACACCAACCTTTCTTACTCGATCATACCATGTAGAGCGGCTGATACCAAGTTCCCGGCAGCAGTCCGCCACGGTAATGATACCGTTTTTTTGTTTTTGAGCGAGTTTTTCAAACTGCTCGTTGTCAATTTCTTTTAATTTGCGACCTTCCCGCCAATCGGGGTTATGTTCACGCTTCATAGCCTTACCCATACTGGTTCTTTCAACGATCATATCCCCATCTCATATAATATTCACTCCAACTCAGTCATACGAAATCGTCCATTGGCTCTTGTTCTTCTGCGGGGAAGTGCTTTTGACCACAATTTCATACCCCATAGCGGACAGCATTTTTACAAAAGTATCAACTCTCATGCTATTTCCAGTTAGGCGACTACTCACTGCGGATTGTGTTTTATAGCCAACTGCTTCGGCAAGTTGGGTCTGGTTCCAACCAAGTGTTTTCATGGCTACTTTTACAATGTCTTTCTCGTTCACGAAAGCACCTCTCTTTATTTCAATAACGCTATATCATATTTTGGTGTTATCGTCAAGTTGCTTTTTTGTATTTTACTCTTTCTTTTCAATCACCGGATGCAATGTCACCGGCGTTTCTTCCCCGCTCGCGTTCACAAATGTCGGCGCTACCCATTTCAGCACGAGTTTCCTCGCCGCCGGGTCGCTCTTCGCCCCTATCCAAGAATTATGCCAATGATACCCCTACGCATATTGAGCAAAGAGCAGGAACACGGTCGTTCCTGCTCTTTTGATAAGGAAATATTTCAGCTGCCGCTCTCGGGGGTGAACTCCTCGTAGAACACGCTGAGCATCAGCTCGAGCAGCGCGTCCTGATCGACAGTCAGTTCCATGTGGCTGCCCGCGCCGAGGACGCTTGTGCCGCTGACGCGGAGAATGTCGCCGGAAAAGTGCATCTGCGCGGCTTCGGTCGCGAGATACGAGATCTTGCTGAGATCGAGGTCACTGAGCACATAGTCGCTCACGGCGTTATAGAGCGAGACGGCTTTCGTGGGATTGCCGGAGATGAGCTGGCGCGCCTGTGAGATCATCGCGAGGAGATACTGCTTCTGGCGCTGCATGCGCTCTTCGTTGCCGGTGGTCGTTTCGTGGCGGGCCTGAATATAGGCGCGGGCCTGACGGCCGGTCAGCGTGACCTCGCGGCCGCTCACGAGATTGCTGCAGCCGGGGAGGTTCGTGAAGGGATAGTCGCTCTGCACCGTCAGCGTGACACCGCCGAGCGCGTCGTTGAGGTCGGCGATGCCGCCCATGTAGAACGCGGCGTAGCCGTCGATGTCCAGCCCGTAAAACAGGTTCGACACGGCCTCGCGTGTGAGAGCGGCGCTGGTGGCCAGCCCGTCGCCATAGGAATAGGACAGGGCAAGCTGGGCGCGCGCCGAGCCGCTGACATCGCCGCTTTCATCGAGAATGGCGATGTCGCACATCGTGTCGCGCGAGACGGAGATGAGTGTCATCTCATCGCTGTTCGTATCGAGCACGGCGAGCAGGACGACGTCCGCTTGATTGTCGTTGCCGTAGGGCAGGGGGGAGGAGGGCTTCTCGTCCGAGTCGACGCCGATGAACAGAAGGTTCACGAGCCCGTCCTTATAGCGGTAGTATTTCCCGTCGTGATAGATGGTGTGCTGGTCAAGGACGCTGCTGTCCGTGCTGATGGCGGGCGGCTCGGCGGTTTTGCTGCGCAGGACGCTGCGCCCGTGCAGCCAGATGCCGAGCACCGTCAGGCACAGCGCGAGCGTAATGCCCATCAGAATGAGAAACAGCAGCAGGGGAGTTGAGATGCGCCGACAGCGCTTGTTTTCTTCCATGATCGGGGCCTCACTTCTTCAAAACGGTATATTCCTGCGTCAGCACGCCCTGCACCAGAAACCGCTGCGTCCGGTTCTGACGGTAGCAGGTGGAGAGCGTGAGCACCTTGTCGCCGAACTGCGGGAAGAGGTCGCGGCGGTAGTTGCAGTTTACGCCGTCGGCGAGGGAATCGAAGTAGGCGGCGAACTGCTCGGGGTCATTGAAGTCATTGCACAGGAGAAGGTGGTCGCTCGAGTGCGGATAGGCGGCGAAAATCTGATACTCATAGACCTTCTCGGGCGTGTAGATGTAGATGCTCTGGTTCTGCTCGAAAAACGATGCGTCGGCGAAGTTGTTGAGCTGGGCGAACATGGCCTGTGAGCGGCTGTTGTGTCCGTAGAGCACGGTCATGGAGTCCTGAAAGGTGGTGGTGTTGTAGCGCTGGGAGAAGATGCTGCCGCCGGAGAAATAGGACTTGTCGACGGCGTGGTTGATGTAGAACAGGTCGTCCGTTGCGCTCTGAACGACGGCGTAGTTGATGACCGTGCCGGGCACCTCGATCCAGGCGTAGACCTCGTCGTTCATGGCCTGCAGCTCGTCGAAGTCGACGGAGCTGGTCATGTAGCGGGTGGGATCGTTCGGGTCGGTGAGTGCGGTGGAGATGATGCCGGAGCTGACGCCGCTGCCGAGCCGGTCGCTCAGCGCCTTGCCGCGGTAAAACTGGACGATGAAGAAGATGCAGACGGCGCACACCGCCACCGCCAACACCGAAATCACCCCCAGCACAATACGGGTGGAACGTTTCATAAAAAACCTCACAAACAGGTAATAGCAGGAGTAAACAGTTTCACAGAATTCGCGGCTCGGAAGCCGCGAATAAATTGAAATCCGTTTTTTGCGGCGTGTACGTCGCAAAAAAACACTCTGCGCGGAGCTTAGCCCTTGCCCCGCCTGCGGCGGGGCAAGGCGCTAAGCGCAGCGAGATCTCTTGCCCCAAAGACCTGTCTTTGGGGGCAGAATAGAAATAGCCCCACAAACGACAAGCATTCATGGGGCTATCCGCAGGTTCTTGTTATGCGCGCTCGTGCGCCTTCTTGCCGGTGACAACAGCCACACCGCCGCAGACGGCGGCGACCAGAGCCAGACCGCCGATGCTGAACTCATAGCCCGTCTGGGGAGACTGGGGATTGGGATCCACATCGGTGTTGCCATGCTCGGGACTGGGCACATAGGTGCCGTCGGCGAAAGCAGTAGCCGTGAGCATGCTGCAGGCCATGATGAGCGTCATGACGATGGCGAGAATCTTACTTTTCACAGGTACCCCTCCGTTTCTGTGCTTTATAACAAGGCTACTATATCACTTCTACGCGCGAAATGCAAGAAAAATTTACGGAAAACAGCGTATTCGCCCCGCAAAAATTCCTGCGGAAAAGACGCGGAAACGGTCCGCAAAAGTCAAGAGTAAAAGCAGAAAAAACTAAAATATTTTTTCAGAATGCTTCAAGCGGCTTCGGCGACGTATCT
>USAC01000107.1 GCA_900552475.1 uncultured Eubacteriales bacterium
AGGCAAAGCTAAAGGGCTTGCCGCCTGCAATTCACAGACAGCAAGCCCTTTCGGCTGCTTGAACAATTTTTACTTCAAAATATTGTCTAACTTTTGGGGGTCACTTCACTCCCGCTGGCTGCTTTTTCTCACTTTACGCATGCTCTTCAATCACGCCGGAGATGTCGACGGGCTTGCCGTCGCGCCAGAGACGCTCGAGCCCGTAGAACTCGCGGGCCTCGGCGTTGAAGACATGGATGACGATGCAGCCGTAATCCAGCAGCACCCACGTGCCGCCGCGATAGCCCTCGCGGTGCAGCGGCTCCTCCTCTGCCTCCTCGTGCAGCACCTTCTCGACGTTGTCGACGAGGGCGTTGATCTGCGTGTTCGAGGAGCCGGTGGCGAGGACGAAATAATCCGCCAGCGTCGTCAGGTCGCCGATCTCCAGCACCTGAATCTGCGCGCCCTTCTTGTCCGACAGCGCACGCGCCGCCAGCAGGGCCAGTTCCTTCGGTGTTTTCATTGGTTTTTTCCTCTCAAAAGATAGTCTCGTGCTTCCACGGTGTTGGGGTGGACGGGGTTGCCGCGCTGGCGCATCTCCTCGATGCTGTCCTCCAGCGCCATGAGCAGGCCGTGCTCCAGATCGGCGTGCACGGCGCGGCGCAGCTTCTCCACGCCGGGGAAATCGCGGCTCGGCTCGATGTAGTCGGCCAGATAGATGACCTTCTCCAGCTTCGTCATGTCCGCCTTGCCGGTCGTGTGCCAATAGATGGCCCAGTAGATCTCGTCGCTCACACCGAAGAGGTCGCGCGCGATGGCCGCGCCGGTCTTGGCGTGCAGGAGCTTGAGGTTCTTGCGCTCAAGCTCGTCGAGCGCGATGCCGTACTGTTCGCACAGGGCGAGCTGCTCCTCCATAGAGAGCTTCTTCGTGCAGTCGTGCAGCAGCGCCGCGATGCGCGCGCTCGTCACGTCCGCGCCGTAGCGCCGCGCGAGCACCGCCGCCTCGTGCTCCGTGCCGAGTACATGGGGCATGCGCTTGGGCTTGAGAAAGCTCAGCGCGATCGGGCGCAGCTCCTCGGGCGTGAGGTGCTTGAGGTCGGCGTGCGTACCGTAGAGCCCGCGGCGCAGGACGTAGCCGCAAACGGCCTCGGTGAGAAAGCTCCTCCCCCGCCCCTGCGCGAGCTGCACGCGCAGCTCCGTCGAGGATATCTCCACAACGTCTGGATTTTCCAGCAGCGCGACGCGCGCGCCGTAGATCTGCTCAAGATTCGCCTTCTGCTGCGCGAAGCGCTCCGTCTCGTCGCCGCGCGTGCGGTGAAAGGCCGCGATGCCCGCAAGGCTCAGAATTCTCTCCGGCTCGTGCCACTCCTGCAGCGACAGGAACATATCCGACCCCACGAGCAGCCACAGCTCGTCGTCCGGATACTGCGCGTGGAGCTCTGCGAGCGTGTCGCTTGTGTAGCTCGGGCCGCTGCGGCGCAGCTCGAGGTCGAGCACCTCCATGCCCGGCACCTCACCTGCCGTCAGGCGGCACATCTCCAGCCTGTCCTCGCCCGTTGCGCTGCCCGCGGGCAGCGCCTTGTGCGGCGGAAGGTTATCCGGGATCAGCAGCACCTTCTCCAGACCCAGCGCGTCCGCCGCCGCGCGCGCCGCCGTCAGATGTCCCCTGTGGATGGGGTTGAAGGTTCCGCCATATACGCCGATTCTCATACGCGCTTCTTCCTCTCCGGCATGAGCTCGATCTTCCGCCGGGACTTGTCATGCTGCATCCGGTAGAGGACGAACTTGCTGCCAATGACCTGCACCACCTCGCAGCGCGCCTTGACGCGCAGCTCCTCGGCCGCCTCGCGCGCGGTATACATCGAGTTCTCGAGCACGCGGCCCTTGATGAGCTCGCGCGCCTCGAGCGCGTCATTCATCTGCTTGACGAGGTTGTCGCCGATGCCGTCCTTGCCCACATGGACGATGGTGTCGATGCCGGCGGCCATGCCGCGCAGCTGGGCTCTCTGTTTGCTTGTCAGTTCCATCCGTTCTTCTCCATATATTCTTTCAGTTTCTCCGCGAAGGCGCGCAGGGCGTTTCCGCGGTGGGAGATCGCGTTTTTCTCCTCGGGCGTGAGCTGGGCAAACGTCTTTCGCAGCTGCGGTACGAAGAACACCGGGTCATAGCCGAAGCCTCCCTCGCCCTGCGGAGCATAGGCGATGGTGCCCGCACACTCGCCCTCCGCCGTCAGCACATCGCCGTCCGGGAAGCAGCATACGACCGACGTGTGGAAGTGCGCCGCGCGCGTCATCGCCCCGCGCAGATTCTGCAGCAGGAGCTGATAGCGCGCCTTGTCGTCGTCGAGCCCGCCGTAGCGCGCGGAGTAGATCCCCGGCGCGCCGCCGAGTGCGTCGACGCACAGACCCGAGTCGTCCGCGATCGCGGGCAGACCGGAGGCCTGCATGACGGCTTTGGCTTTGATCATCGCGTTTTCGGCGAAGGTCGTGCCGTTCTCCTCCGGCTCGAGCGCAAGGCCGAGGTCGGACTGCAGCACCACCTCCACGCCGAGCTGGCCGAGGATGCGCTGCATCTCGGCGAGCTTCCCCTTGTTGTGGGATGCCAATACAAATTTCATGCGTGTTCCCTCCTCATCCGTTCATCCGCCAGACGGTCCAGATACCGGTTGCGCAGCGTGAGTGCAACGTCCGTCAGCACCATCATCAGATCCAGTATGTAAATATAGACGACCCAGCCTGTCTGTGCACTGAGGAACTTCCCCGCGATGCCGCACACATAGCCCGCGCAGACAATCAGCTCATAGAGGATACTCTTGCCGCGGGCGGTTCCCGCGCGGACGGATTTGGCTATATTCACCGGCCACGAGCATCCGAAGAGGATCAACATACTCGCCTCCAGAATCTGCGGGCTCATTCGCCCACCCCCAGCGCTTTCTTCTGCAGCGTGATCAGTTCGCCGCAGCCCTTGGCGCACAGGTGCACCAGCGCCTGCTGCTCCTCCGGGGTGAAGGCGCGGCCTTCGCCGGTACCCTGCAGCTCGATGATCCCGCCGCGCTCGTCCATGACGCAGTTGAGGTCGACCTGCGCGCGGCTGTCCTCGCTGTACTGCAGGTCGAGCATGGGCGTGTCGTCCACAATGCCCGCGCTGATGCCGGCGGCAAAGCCGCGGATGGGGTTTCTCTCCACCGCGCCCTGCTCCACGAGCTTCCGGCATGCAAGCGCCAGCGCCACGAAGCCGCCCGTGACCGAGGCGGTACGCGTGCCTCCGTCGCCCTGCAGCACGTCGCAGTCGATCGTGATCGTCCGCTCGCCGAGCGCCTCCATGTCGACGGCGGCACGCAGGCTCCGGCCGATCAGGCGCTGGATCTCCGCGCTGCGCCCGGCGAGCTTGAGCTTATCTATGTCGCGGCGCGAGCGCTCGCGGTTCGCGCGGGGCAGCATGGAATACTCCGCCGTGACCCAGCCGTGGCCGGGCTTCACATGCGGCGGCGTGCGCTCCTCCACCGATGCGCAGCAGAGCACTTTCGTGTCGCCGCACTCGATGAGCGCGCTCTCCTCGGGGAACTTTACAAAATCCGTTGTGATGCGCACGGGGCGCATCTCGTCGCAGCTTCTTCCGTCTGCACGTTTCATCCTGGCCGCTCCTTTCTTCCGTTAAAACAGCTCCTGCAAAAACTCGCGCGCGTCGAACGGGCGCAGATCGTCCGCCCCCTCGCCGACGCCGACGAACTTCACCGGCGTCTGCAGCTCCTGCGCGATGGCGATGACGATGCCGCCCTTGGCCGTTCCGTCCATCTTCGTCAGGACGATGCCCGTCAGCCCCGCCGTCTCCTTGAAGGTACGCGCCTGAATGAGGCCGTTCTGCCCCGTCGTCGCGTCGAGGACGAGGAGCGTCTCCTTCGCGGCGTCCGGCACCTCGCGGTCGATGATCTTGCGGAGCTTGGCCAGCTCGTTCATGAGGTTCTGCTTGTTGTGCAGGCGGCCCGCCGTGTCGCAGATGACGACGTCGCTGCCGCGCGCCTTGGCGGCCTGCAGCGCGTCAAAGAGCACCGCGCCGGGGTCGGCGCCCTCGTGCTGGCGCACGATGTCGACGCCCGCGCGCTCCGCCCAGATCTCGAGCTGGTCGGCCGCGGCGGCGCGGAACGTATCGCCCGCGCAGAGCAGCACCTTCCTGCCCTCGGCCTTCAGGCGCTTGGCGAGCTTGCCGATGGTCGTGGTCTTGCCCACACCGTTGACGCCGATGACGAGGATGACGCTCGGCTGCGTGCTGAGGTTGAGGGCCGTCTCGCCCACGTCGAGCTTCTCGGCGAGGATGTCGCGCAGCGCCTCCTTCACCTCGTCCGCGCGGGTCAGCAGCTTCTGGTACACGCGCTTTCGCAGCTGATGCACTGCGTCCGACGCCGTCTCCACGCCGACGTCCGCGAGGATTAGCGCCTCCTCCAACTCCTCATAAAACGCGTCGTCGAGGTTATCGAAGCTCATCGACGCGAGCCATGCTTCCTTAATCTTCTTGAACAGTCCCATACCTGCCTCCTTACTTGATCTTCAGTTCCTTTGCCATGTCGTTGAGGTTGATGGTCAGCACCTTGGAGATACCGCGCTCCTGCATCGTCACGCCGTACAGGACGTCGGCCTCCTCCATCGTGCCGCGGCGGTGGGTGATGACGATGAACTGCGTCTTGCCCGCGATGCGGCGCATATAGCGCGCATAGCGCACGACGTTGCTCTCGTCAAGCGCTGCCTCGATCTCGTCCATCACGCAGAACGGCGTGGGATGTACCTTCAAAATGGCGAAATACAGTGCAATCGCCACGAACGCCTTCTCTCCGCCGGAGAGAAGCGTGATCGTCTTGAGCTGCTTGCCCGGCGGCTGCACCTTGATCTCGATGCCGCAGCCGAGGATGTCGCTTTCATCCTCGAGCTCGAGCCGCGCCTTGCCGCCGCCGAAGAGCTCGAGAAACGTCTCCTGAAACGTCT
>USAC01000108.1 GCA_900552475.1 uncultured Eubacteriales bacterium
AGGTTGGAAATCGGCATTTAACCGACCTATGAGCTGTACTTATACAAGGGTATGGACACATCATTGCCCCTGATTTTTGCGTTATTCACAGGTAAGCTAATTCCGGATTATCGACCTTAAATCGTACAAAATCTGTCCTATCCATCTACCATCAACAAAGGCAACTGCATAAGCAAAGGGGTATGTGTCTTAACGGCACATACCCTTTTTGTCAGCAACCCTTGTCCGGCAACTGCCATATGATTTGTTTCGTGAAACCTGTTTTATGGACAGCTACCCGCGGCCCGCAATTTTTACATATCTCTTATAGCACGCCGCCCCGCGTTTTTCAATGGGGAGAAAAGCGGTTTTCCGGGTCTTTTCCCGCGGCGGCGGGCATGGTATAATGAAAAAAACGATCCCCGGAGGTGCGTGCCATGCCGAAGGCCAAATGGAATCTGAACACCGTCTACACATCGGAGCGGCTGCAGGAGAGCCTGCGGCCGATCTCCCGCTGCGCCCTGACGACCGTGGTGGCCCCGATGGGCTACGGGAAGACCACGGCGGTGAACTGGTATCTCGAGCGGCGCGCGAGGGCGGAGACGCTGCGCGTCATCCGCGTCAGCGTGTACTCCGACAACCTCGCCATCCTCTGGCGGAGCGTGCAGGACGCCTTCGCCCGCGCGGGGCTTGCGTTTCTGCGGGACTATCCCTGCCCGACGGACGCGACGGGCGGCGGACTGCTCGCGGATGACCTCTGCCACGAGCTGGCGGGGGACGTGCCCTGTTTCCTGTTTATAGACGACTTCCACCTGCTGACCGACGGGCGGGCGGCGGCGTTTCTCTGCACGCTCGCAAACCGCCTGCCGGGGAACGTGCACCTGATCGTCGCCAGCCGTGACCGCTTTCTCCCCGCCGCCGAGACGGTGCGGCTCGGCGCGCGGGTCTATCAGATCGGGACGGAGCAGCTCCGGCTCAACCACACGGAGCTGGCCGTCTATGCCCACCGCTGCGGCACGGAGCTCACCGACGAGCAGGTCGCGGACCTGCTCTATTCCAGCGAGGGCTGGTTTTCCGCGGTCTATCTGAACCTGCGGACGCTCTCCGAGCGCGGCGTGCTGCCGGACAGGCAGTCCGACATCTACGCGACCTTCACCGCCGCGATGATGGATCCGCTCCCCGCGCAGCAGTGGGAGTTTCTGGCGGTCATGGGTCTTGCCGACGAGTTCACGGCGGAGATGGCGCGCTTTGTCACGGGCGACGCGGACGCGGAGCGGATGCTCGCCGCGCTGACCGCGCAGAACGCGTTTGTGAAGTGTCTGCCCGACGGCGTGACCTACCGCTTCCACCACATGATGAAAGAGTGCGCCGAGCGCAGCTTCCGGAAGATGGAGACGCAGACGCAGCGGCTCTACTGGGAGCGCTTCGGCGTCTGGTATGAGCAGCATGAACAGTATCTCCACGCCCTCGCCGCCTACCGCAGGTGCGGGGACTTTGACGCGCTGCTGCGCGTCATACAGAAGGACGCGGGTATCCTGCTGGCGTCGCTGCGTCCGGTGGATGTGCTCTCCGCGCTCGATGAGTGCCCCGCGGCCGTTCTGAAGGCACATCCGCTCGCGATTCTGGTGCTGATGCGCAGTATGTTCAACTGGCGGAACATCCCGAAGATGCTGGAGCTGAAGGCACTTTTGCTGGACGCCATTGCGGAGCACCCGGTGCTTTCCACGCAGGAGCGCGGCAATCTGCTGGGTGAGTGCGACCTCATCATGAGCTTTCTGCGCTACAACGACATCAGCGCCATGAGCCGCCTGCACCGCAGCGCGAGCGGGCAGATGACCCGGCAGGCCATCAGCATCCGCAGCGACGGCGGCTGGACGTTCGGCTCGCCGTCCGTGCTGATGATGTTCTACCGCGCGCCGGGCGAGCTGGAGAGCGAGCTGCGCGAGATGGACGAGTGCATGCCGCACTACTATAAAATCACGGGCAATCACGGGCAGGGCGCGGAGCGGATCATGCGTGCCGAGGCGGCCTATATGCAGGGGCGTTTCACGGACGCGCACATCGCGCTGGAGAGCGCCTATGCCCGGATCGAGGGCAACGGGCAGGAAAACATGGCGCTCTGCTGCGACTTTCTGGCGCGGCGGCTCTCACTGCATGCCGGCGTGCAGCAGCGCTGCAGCTTCGACGAGCGGTATGCGGCGCTGCTGCGGCGGCATAACGCCGCGTGGATCAACATCTGGAGCGCCACCGCCGCCTATTACTACGCGCTGCGCGGCGAGACGGAGCTGATTCCGGAGATCTTCGCGCAGCACCGGCTCGCGTCCCTCCAAATCCTCGCGCCGGGTAGACCGATGTTCGAGATGATCGAAAATCAGGTCTATCTCGCGCAGGGGGCTTATGCCAAGGTGATCGGGCGCAGCGCGGAGCTGCTGGCCGTGTGCGAAGGGATGCACTATGCGCTGGTCGCGCTGCACGTCCGCGTCCAGACCGCCGTGGCATATGAGCGGCTGGGAAAGCATGAGGACGCCCGCGCGTGGCTCGCAGATGCGCTGCGGGACGCCGAGCCGGACGGGCTGGTGATGCCGTTTGTGGAAAACTACGGGTACCTTGCGCCGCTGCTTTCGCGGGAGGTGCGCAGCGGGCTGACCGCGCGGATCATCGAGCTCGGCGAGGCGGCGCAGCGCCGGGGAGCCGGGGAGACCCTCCCGGCGGTTCTCGCCGCGTTGACGGCGCGGGAGGTCGAGGTCGTGCGCCTGATCGCGCAGCGCCTGTCGAACCGCGAGATCGCGGAAAAGCTGTTCCTCTCCGAGGGCAGCGTCAAGCAGTATGTCAAAACCATCTACGATAAGCTCCATATCGAGGGCGACACCCGCACCAAGCGCCGCCGTCTCGCCGCCCTGATGCAAAAGACCTAACCATTGGTGAATGGTTATTTCCCCCAAAACACCGTACAATGCTTGTACGGTGTTTTTATATTGTATATATGAAAGGAGGACATGCTCTTGAACCGAAGGTATCTCGCAGCCGTTACCCCGCTGACCGGGCACGTTTTGCAGGTCGATTTCGTGTCCGGCAGCCGACTCCTGCTGGATATGACACCGTATCTCGACAGGATCCGCTTCCGTCCGCTGGACAACGAGCGGGTGTGGCGCAGCGCCGTCACTAACGGGATCTTCGTCCGCTTCGGCGACGTGGAGCTGAGCCATGACGAGATATTGTCCATGGCCGAGCAGGGGCCGGCGCAAATGATCTGAGAGAGGAGAAAGAACATGGAAAAGAGAAGAACGTTTTTGCCGCTTGTGCTGGCGCTGGTGCTGTGCCTGAGCCTCGCCGCCTGCGGCGCTGCTGGCGGCGGCAGCGATGACGATGTCACCGAAGCGCCGGAGGCCTTTGAGGGGATTGTGAAGTATTCGGCGGAGATCACCGAGATCTACTCCATGTACCGGGGCGTCTGGCTCGGAGACGGCGGCACGCTCGTCGTGGAGGAAAGCGCGGACGGCGACGAGATGCGCTTTGTGCTCTATGACGCGGGCGAGAACATCGCTGCCAGCGGCTTTATCCAGCTCGTGCAGGAGTACAGTGCGGACTATTTCTACAACGAGCACGACGGCTTGGCGCACCACAGCTGGCTGGACGGGAGCGGCACGCTGCAGATTGACAGTCTCGGTGCCTTCACGAAGGCGAGCGGCGATGTGCCGGGCGAAAACATCGGTGACACCGGCGACGAGGCCCTCGTGGGCGAATGGTATCAGGACGGCGAGGCGGGCGCGGTCAGCATCCTCGTCATCTATCAGACCGGCATATGGGATCTCTATGAGCGCCCGGGCGGCGACGGCGACCCCGTCATGGTCGACCGCGGCACCCTCGAGGGCGGCAGCGGCGGGCTGTATCAGGCGCCGTCCGTCGTCTATGACGGCGTGGTCTACGACATGACCGTGGTCAGCGGGGATACGCTCTATTGGGGCGGCGAGAACGACTGCTACCAGAAGTTGACCTGACGGGGAGGACGGGATATGGAAGGATGGAAAAGATGCACGGCGCTGCTGGCGGCGGCGCTTCTGAGCCTGAGTTTTGCCGCCTGTGGGAAGGACGGCGGCGGGGACATCACGCCCACAAAGCTCGAGGGGATGGTCAAGGAGGCCTATGACGGCACGGATTATTCTGCCTATCTGGGCATCTGGGACGGTGTGGTCAACGACGGAGAGCCGGAGCAGAAGCTGATCGCGGCACCGGACGAGGACGGTGAGCCGCGCTGGGTGCTGTATGTCGGCGGAGAGCTGGCCTGCAGCGGCTTTCTGCAGGTGCGGCCGCAGTATGCAAACGCCGTCTATGCCTATGTCGAGCAGGAGGGCTGCGGCTATTTGTGCTGGTTTGATTCCTACGGGGCACTGCACATCGAGCTCGATCTCGACGGGAATTCCTGCGTCCTTGTGCCAGAGGGAACCGTTCCCGGCTGGCAGACGGACGGCGGGGACGTCGCGGGGGCGGACTGGCGCACCACCGGCATCGTCCGCGCGGAGGGCACCGTTACCCGCGGCGGCGAGGACAGGGACGTCCTCGTCTGCGTCCATGCGGAGAACGCCGCACTCTACTATGACGCGGCGGAGCAGGTGCTCTATGCCGCCGTGGACTATCACGCCGCCATACAGGGCGACGCGTGGGCGGCGTTTCAGAGCATCGACTTCGCCGACCGCAACGGCGACGGCAGCAGCGACATTGCCATGCTGTTTCAGGAAGGGGACGGCATGACACTGCTGGTCTGGTTCTGGGATGAGACGGCGAAGCGGTTCGTGTTCCGGCCGGAGGAGTCCTGCGCGGCCGCGGCCGCCGCGGGGGGGGGGGGGGCGTGGCCCGGGGGG
>USAC01000109.1 GCA_900552475.1 uncultured Eubacteriales bacterium
GCCGCAGTCGGTGCAGGTATAGGTGACGCTGCCCGCCTGCGTGCAGGTCGCGGTCTGCGCGGCGGTCTGCTGATAGTTGTGCACCTGCGCGGGGGGATCGGTGTTGATGCTGCCATCGGCGTTGAAGCCGCCGGGGACAACGGAGGTATCCAGCGAGGAGGTGTAGCTGCCGTCCATCGCAAGGCCCATTGCGCGCAGCGGCAGGCGGATCTTCGCCGCCTCCTGCGTCTGCGTCTCCGCGCCGGGGTAGTCGCTCCACATGCAGAACATGCCGCCGATGACCGAGGACGTGCTCAGCGTCGAGCCGCAGACCTTATAGTTGCTCCAGTTGGATGCATAGGTATAGCCGCTGTCGAAGTTGTCGTTCTTGCCGAGAACATAGTAAAAGTCGCCGGTGGTGTTGATGATGCGGAAGCCGTCGCTCGCGAGGTTCGACGCCGAGCGCGGCGAATAGCCGCTCCAGCCGCTCGACCAGTAGCACACGACGATATCCTTATCAAAGGTATAGGTCGTGGAACCGACGGCGGCGCTCGTCCGGTTGGCGAACTCGATGCCGTCGTTGAAGGCGATGGGCGTCATGCCCGCGCTCTTCACCATCGTGGAGAGCGCGTTGACGTACTTGATGAAGTAGCCGTATTTGCCGCTGCTCTGCAGGCTGCCGAAGCCCATGGAGCCGCTGGTATAGCGGTCATTGGCGTACTCATCGGCGCCGAAGTTGAAATATTTGCAGCCCTTGGCGGCGAAGTAGTCGATGTACTTCTGAATGAACGCCTGCGTGAAGGCGACCGCCGTGCTGTTTGTCACGTCGATCGTCCGCGACGAGCCGTTATAGCTGCAGGTCGTCCCGGTGAGCGAAGAGGCCGCCTGCAAAATGGCGTCCATGTGGCCGGGGCTGTTGAGCAGCGGGATGATCTCGATCCCGGCGGCATTGGCGGCGGCGAAGATTTCGTTCATCTCGCTCTCCGTCCACTCGCCGCTCGAGGCGGAGGTATAGGCGGTGTTGCCCGCGTGTACCGCTGCGGAGACATCCGCCGACGCGTAGGCGGTGCCGTTCACCGTGATGGACATATCATCGAGCAGAAAGCGCATGCCGTCGTTTCCGACGGCGAGCATGACGTGCGTATAGCCGTCCGCCTTCGCCTCATAGATGAACGATTTGACCCAGTCGGGGGTGAAATACTTTCGTCCGCTGTCGAGCATGGCGATCTTCATATAATCGCCGCTGCCGGCCGCGAACGCCGCCGTCGGGAGCATGCACAGCAGCATGCAGACCGCGAGCAGAATCGAGCATAGCTTTTTTCCTCGCTTCACTTGATTTCCTCCTGTCTTTTGTCGCAATTTTTGGAAGTAACTGGAAAC
Source organism: uncultured Eubacteriales bacterium (assembly GCA_900552475.1). Classification (GTDB taxonomy): domain Bacteria; phylum Bacillota; class Clostridia; order Oscillospirales; family Oscillospiraceae; genus Vescimonas. The sequence goes on from USAC01000109.1 coordinate 1,360, forward strand.
TGCCTCCATCATATAGGACGCGCTCCGTTTTTGCAACAGTTTTTTTGACGTTCTTTGAAAAAGAATTACTCTCCGCTAACCGCGTAAGTCCAGAAGGGGCGGCCGGGGCCAAAGGCCACGATGTTCTTCATCGCGCGGGCATAGGTGCCGCTGCCCACCACGAGCGGCTCGCCCATGTCGCCGGTCTGTTCGCGGTATGCCGCAAGCCGGCTCCGGATGACGCGACTGTTTTTGTCCATATAGACCGGGCGCATCTCGTGGCGCTTCCACACGCGCAGCCCGTAGGGCGCGGCGGCCGCCCGCATCCGCGCGAGCACCGTCTCGCCCGAGGCGGTCACGGGATAACGGATGTCGAAATAGACGCGCACCTCGCCCTCCTCCACCGCGAGCTGTCCCGCGTTGATCGTGAGCAGGCCGCGTATGGCGTAGACGCAGGCGATGGCGGGGCCTTTGTCGTCCTCCACGCCGCGGCCGTAGAGCTGTCCGTCCGCGAGCGTCCCGGCAAAGGGCGAGCAGCTCCACCCCTCACCCGCGGGGACGGTATCGAGGTGGGCGTGGATGCCGATCAGCTCCTCCCCTCGCCGATCTCGGCGTAGCCGTAGCGGTAGTTGGCATTTTTTGTGCGGAAGCCGAAGCTCCGGCAGAGCGCGAGCACATAGTCCAGCGCCCGCGCAGGGCTCTCGGTGCCGGACTTTTCGCGCAGCGCCGTCAGGAACATCAGACCGGCCTGTCCGCCGCCGGCGACCTCGATCGGTCCGTAAATTGCGGTGCGCAGATCCATGAAGGTAAAGCCCGCGATCACGCCCAGCCCGACGATGCACGCCACCGCCAGAACCGCCGTGAGAACGGCCTTGCCCTCACTTTTCAGGCCGCTGATGGACATGCTGGTGCCGAACGACGCCAGCACGAGCGGCAGCGCGAAGGTATAGGTCATGTCCGTGAAGCCGGTCAGGTCGATGATGTCCGAGGGGATGATCTCCAGCTCGCCGCCGAAGATCTCAAACACGAACATCACGAGCACCAGTGTTTCATGTTCGGACCGAGCATCACGGCGTCAAAATCCGCGCAGGTGAAGAAATAGCCGATCTCCAGCCCGCCGGGGCAGACCTCCTCGCGCAGCGTATAGCCGAATGTCTCCTGCGCGATCCGGTTTGTCAGCTCGCGCTGCGGCGAGTGCTCCACATACGGCCACGGGCGGTAGCGGCACTGGCACTCCGTGCGCAGACCGAAGAGCTGCCCGAGCTCCATGCAGTGGCGCACCAGCTGTTCCTCGCACGAGCCGAGCTTCGAGCGGCAGGACGCGGCGGCATGGAACACGCCGCTCTCCAGCGACAGAAGCCCGACGTTGTTGATCGTCAGCGCCTCGCTCTCGGTCTCGTGATAGAGGTTGTTCGGCATCAGCCACAGCAGCGTCAACAGCGCCGCGCTGTCCTCGGCGGAGAGCGCCTTCTGCGCACGGACGCCGGTCTCGATGTGCATCTGTCCGGCGTAGCGCGCGTCCGCGATCTCCTTATCGAGCACGGCGAACTCCGCCTCCAGCAGCGCGTTCACCTGCTCCTGCGGCGCGTCCGCCGTCAGCGTGACCGCGCCATCCAGCGGGTTGAAGTTCTCCGCCGTGCCGCAGTGCCACGCGGCCAGGCGGAAGGGAATCCCGCTGCGCTTGAACCGGTAGAGCAGGCGGGCGATAATCTTCACGGTGTTGCCGCACTCGTGGTGGGCAACGCCCTGATACGTTCCGGTGGAAAAGCCGTCCAGCCGCAGCGTGAAGGCTCTGTCACAGACGGGCTACCCCTCATAGCTGCGGTCGAGCTGCTTGGCGCCGATCGTGCCCGTCTCCTCCTGCACGGTGAAGACGCACTCAAGCGGCGGGTGCGGGAGCGTGTCGTCCTCCAGCACCTCCAGCATATAGGCCGCGCCGAAGCCGTCGTCCGCGCCGAACGTCGTCCCGTCCGCCGTCAGGATGCCGTCCTCCAGGCGCAGGGCGCCCTACGGCAGGTGCTGCGCGAGAACGTCGAAGCCGGTAACCGGGCGCTCTCCTGCGGGGAGATCGCGGAATGGGAGAAGCACTCCAAGCAGTTCCACAAGATCTTCTACGCCTATGCGCAGAGCCCCTGTCTCGACGAAGCGGACGCCAAGCTCCGCCCCCGGCTCGAGCTGCTCTCGTGCATCTACTATCAGTCCGCCAGCCGCGAAAAGATCAACAAGGAGCATAACGAAATCCTCCGGCTCGTTCTGGACGACAACTTCGAGGCGGCGCAAAAGCTGATGCGCGCCCACCTCGAGTGCGACATGCTCTACGCCATCAAGGGCTATCACGCCTATAAGGAGAATCTGTAATATGCGCAAAAAGCAGTCCTGCTCCGGGAGCAGGACTGCTTTTTTCATGTTCGGGTGCCGGTGTTTATTTCTGTTTTCTTTATTATAGTGGGATGCGTTCCTCAGGACACGCGACCATGAAATTTATGAGCGCCGCTTAATGGCAGCTGTGTCCGCCGCAGCCGTGGCTGCCGCAGGTATGGCCGCCCTCACCGTGCTCGTGGTCGTGGTGGCTGCAGTGAACATCGGGCTCATAGCCCAGATTGCCGCTCAGCAGCGCGTTCACCGCCGCGTCCGCCTCGCCGCTGGCGCCGCCATAGAGCCTGATGTCCGCTTCTGCCAGCGCCGCCTGCGCGCCGCCACCGATTCCGCCGCAGATCAGGGCATCCACGCCCTGCCGCATCAGAAAATCCGCCAGCGCGCCGTGGCCGCTGCCGTTGGTATCGACGACTTCCGCACGGACAATTCTGCCGTCCGCCGTCTCATAGATTTTAAACTGCTCCGTGTGGCCGAAATGCTGGAAAATCCGGCCGTCTTCATAGGTAACCGCAATTTTCATAGGTAAATCTCCTTTTGGTCTGTCGTTGTATTTTCCCCCGCAGATACTCGAAATCACTTTCTTTGAAAATCGGATAGTCCTTCAGCATATATACACACTTGAAGCTGTGGATAAATCGCTGCTTATAGTTCAGGTCAGACGCCACGGTCTCATAGAACCCTCTGCCATATTTCCGATCCTCTTCCGATTCACATTTCAAAAATCCCGTGCTCTTTTTCAGCAGCTCTGGCGCGGCTTTCACCCTGTGCTGCGCATCGGCCGCACGATACCGCAAATCGCGGAGGTATACCCCACCCCGTGAACCTCCGCTGCGCACATGCTCCATCCAACGAGAATACGATATCGCCGATCACGGCTTCCCGAAGTACGTTGCTTCCCCCGATGAGCGGAGGAACGGAATCAAGCACGCCGGAGAGGGAAAACCGGTCATATACCGGCAAAAAGATAATTTGAAAATGTAGGACTACAATACATCTTGGGCTTTGCCGACGCTGTTTGAGAAGACGGCTGCCGAACTGGGGATCCGGCATAAACTGATTCGCCCCTATACGCCGCGCC
>USAC01000110.1 GCA_900552475.1 uncultured Eubacteriales bacterium
GGGTGAGACACGATTGCATCCCACCCGTTTCATGGTAGCGGCGACTGGATTCGAACCAGTGACACTGCGGGTATGAACCGCATGCTCTAGCCAACTGAGCTACGCCGCCATGCATATTTCCTCGACAGGCAAGACTTAATATACCATGCCATGCGCCATTTGTCAACACTTTTTTGCGAGGAAACCGGAAAACGTTCGGCCCGCAGGGGGATTTGAACCTGCGGGCCGAATGCATCGTTATATTTGCGGTTCGTCCGGGGGTACATCCTTGCCGTGCTTCCGCCTGCGCAGAAGCGAAACCAGTGCCGCGACAGCGCAGACACAGCACCAGACTGCCCATACAATCAGATCGGCATAAACCGTCGCGCTGAAGCCGATGACCGCGGCGACGGCATAGAGCACCACGAGGGCAATGCTCCCGCCGCGGCTGCCGTTTCGGGTTACAATTGCAACAATACCAGCTGCAATCAAGAGCAGAGCGACGAGTAGGCCGGATGCGCTGTCACTGCCGTCAGCGCCCATAGCTTCCAGCATGCCTACTGCGCAGGATTGCAGAAGGATAACCAGCGAGAGCACGATGGACAGAATGCCGGAAATCAATCTCCATGTTTTCATCTGGTCACTTCCTTAGTCAGCGATGGCATAGGTGCAGACCACCTTGTCGGATGAAAAACTGAACAGCTCCTCGGCCTCAACCTCGACGGGGGAGGAGGTATTGCTGAGCACAAACGCCTTCTGGCAGTTCAGTGTGGCGCCCTGCTTGATATTCTTCATCTCGCTTTCGGAGTCATAGCCCTCCGGGGCATCCGTCAGAATAGCGCTCTCCAGTTCGATACCGTCCTGATAGGCATCGATATTCAGCGCCACCATAGCGGAGGTGGCATTCTCGTTATTGTTGGTGAAGTCAAAGCTGATAATCACGGTGTCCTGTCCCTGATAATCCTTTGCCAGCGTATAACCGGTGAACTTGACGGCGTATTTCCCCAAGGTACCCTCGCCGTCCGGGGAGGAGGGGGTGCTTTCCTGCTGCTGGCTGTCGCTGCCGGCGGGTGTGTTTGTGTCGCCCGCGGAGGAACTGCCGCAGGCAGTCAGCCCGAGCGCAAGGACGAGGACCAACAGAAGCGTGAGGTACTTTTTCATAAATCATTCTCCTTTATAAAAATATCCCGAATCGGGATATTTTTATTATACCGATTTGGGATAATTAAGTCAAGAGGGGATGATATGAGAATCAAAGAATTACGCCGGCAGCAGCACATTACACAGCTGAAAATGGCAATGGATCTGCATATGTCGCAAAATACGATCAGCCGCTATGAAAACGGCGAACGCGAACCGGGTGTTGCGGAGCTGATCCGCATTGCCGACTATTTTCATGTGAGCATTGATTATCTCGTGGGGCGGACGGATATACCGCAAATGTATGAATAAAAAATTCCCGTCAGGAACCATCGTTCCTGACGGGAATTACTTTTTGTAAAGAAAGGGGCTGCGCGGACGATTTTACTTAATCGGCTCGCCGGCGGCTTCCTTGGCGCGGATTTCCTTCATGGCGTCCTTGTGGCTCAGGTTCACGCGGCCCTTCTCGTCGATCTCCGTGACCTTGACCCACATCATGTCGCCGACCTTGCAGGCGTCCTCCACCTTCTCGATGCGCTTGTCAGCGAGCTTGGAGATGTGGACGAGGCCGTCCTTGCCGGGGGCCAGCTCCACGAACGCGCCGAAGGTCATCAGGCGCACGACGCGGCCATAGTACAGCGCGCCGACCTCGGGGACGAACACGATGTCGTCGATGCACTTCTTCGCGATGGCGCAGCTCTCCGCGTCGGGGGAGGCGATGTGGATGGTGCCGTCGTCGTCGATGTCGATCTTCGCGCCGGACTCGGCCACGATCTTCTGGATGACGGAGCCGCCCTTGCCGATGACGTCGCGGATCTTGTCGGGGTCGATGTGCATGGTGAGCATCTTGGGCGCGTACTTGCTGACCTCGGCGCGCGGCTCGGAGATCACGGGCAGCATGATCTGGTCGAGAATCTCGCAGCGGGCGTCGTAGGTGATGTCGAGCGCGTTCTTGATGATCTCCATCGTCAGACCGTCGTTCTTCAGGTCCATCTGGATGGCGGTGATGCCCTTCTTTGTGCCGCCGACCTTGAAGTCCATCTCGCCGTGGAAGTCCTCGACGCCCTGGATGTCGATGAAAGTGGTGAAGCCGCCGTCATCGTCCTGAATCAGGCCGCAGCTGATGCCCGCGACGGGGGCCTTGATGGGCACGCCCGCGTCCATCAGCGCCAGCGTGGAGCCACAGATGGAGCCCTGCGACGTGGAGCCGTTGGAGCTGAGCACCTCGGAGACGACGCGAATGGCATAGGGGAACTCCTCGACGGACGGCAGCACGGGCAGCAGCGCGCGCTCGGCCAGCGCACCGTGGCCGATCTCGCGGCGGCCGGGGCTGCGGGCGGGCTTGGCCTCGCCGACGGAATAGCCGGGGAAGTTGTAGTGGTGCATGTAGCGCTTCTCCGTCTCCTCCCAGATGGTGTCGAGCTTCTGGTTGGCGGAGAGGGTGTCAAGCGTGCAGACGGAGAGCACCTGCGTCTGGCCGCGGGTGAACAGGCCCGAGCCGTGGACGCGGGGCAGCACGCCGACCTCGGCGGCCAGCGGGCGGATCTCATTCTTGGCGCGGCCGTCCACGCGGTGCCCCTCGAGCAGCCATGCCTTGACGATCTTCTTCTGGAACTTATAGGTGATCTCGTCGAGGTACTGGTCCATGTTGGGATAGTCCTCGAGGAACAGCTCGTGCCACTTCTCGATCAGCTGGTTCCAGCGGGCCTCGCGGACGTTCTTGTCGTCGGTGTCCATGGCGGCCTTCGCCTCGTCCATCGTGGCGTCCACGATCTTCTGGAACAGCTCCTCGTCGAAGTCGGCGTGGGGATAGTCGAACTTGGGCTTGCCGACCTCGGCAACCATCTGGTTGATGAGGGCGATCTGCTTCTGGTTCTCCTCGTGGGCCATGCGGATGGCCTCGAACATGACGTCGTTGGGCACCTCGTTGGCGCCGGCCTCGATCATGACGACCTTCTTACCCGTGGAGACGACGGTTACGTCGAGGTCGCTGACCTTGCGCTCGTCGCTGGTGGGGTTGAAGATGAGCTTGCCGTCGACCAGACCGACCTTCAGCGCGGCGACGGGGCCGTTCCAGGGGATGTCGGAGATGGCGAGCGCGGCGGACGTACCGATCAGCGCGGCGATCTCGGGGGAGCAGTCGTGGTCAACGGACATGACCGTGCACATGACGGACACGTCGTTGCGGAAGTCGTGGGGGAAGAGCGGGCGGATGGGGCGGTCGATGACGCGGGAGGTCAGGATGCCCTTCTCGCCGGGACGGCCCTCGCGGCGGTTGAAGCTGCCGGGGATGCGGCCGACGGAATACAGCTTCTCCTCAAAGTCGACGCTCAGGGGGAAGAAGTCGATGCCGTCGCGGGGACGGGGGGCGGCGGTGACGCAGCACAGCACGCGCGTGTCGCCGTAGCCGACCATGACGGCGGCGTTGGCGAGCTCGGCGAGCTTGCCGACCTCGAGCGTCAGCGGGCGGCCGGCCAGATCCAGCTCATACTTGTGGTAGTTGGGAAACTGCCGCTTGGTGATGATGGTAGACATGGTTTTTCTCCTTTTCTGAAGTATAATGTTTCGTATGGGAGCCAAACCATTTAGCACTTGAAAACCGGCCCGAGACGGCGGGGGAATCGGGCGGGTTTTCAACTGCTAAAGGCTTAGATAGGCTCCGCATACGGCGGGGGGAAATGTGAAAGAAGGGTGGTGCGCACGCACACCACCCTGATTCAACTTACTTACGCAGACCCAGCTTGGCGATCAGGGCACGATAACGCTCGATGTCCTTCTTGGCCAGATAGTCCAGCAGACGGCGGCGCTTACCGATCATCATCTGCATGCCGCGGCGGCTGTGGAAGTCATGGGGATGCTCCTTCAGGTGAGCGGTCAGCTGGCTGATACGCTCGGTGAGGATGGCAACCTGAACCTCGGGGGAGCCGGTGTCCTTCTCGTGGGTGCGATTCGCCTCGATGATCGAGGTCTTCTGCTCTTTCAGCATCATAGTTGTGTTTCCACCTTTCTGAAAATCTCGCCCACAGCCTGAGTGCCGGGTCAGGTGAATGTCCGCGGGACTAAGGGCAGGGGCATTTTCGCGCAGTTCACGCGCTCATATAGAATATCATACCCAAAACGGCTTGTAAAGAGAAATTTTCAGAAAAACAGGTGCCGTCGGCAATTTTATGCGCGGATGTCGATGGCGGCGACGGGGCAGCTGTCGGCGGCCTCCTGCGCGGCGAGGCGGCACTCATCCGGGACGGCGTCGGGGATGGCCTGCGCCGGTTCGCCGGGCGTGAGGGAGAACACCTCCGGACAGATCGTCGGGCACAGCCCGCACTGGATGCAGGTTTTGGCTTCTACGAGAGCATGCATGCAAGTTTCCTCCTTAAAATGGGGGTATGGGCGGATGCCGTACGGGCGTAGTATGCCCGCGCGGCGGGGGATTCATCCGCGGGGGTGTTTGTTCTGGCGGGGGACTGGTGGGGAAATCGGCCGGTTCGGCCTCCGGCGGGGGACATTATTTTGGCACAAAAAAAAAACAAAAAAAACCAAAAAAAAAAAATTTATTTAAATACATACAGGAGGCCAAATGGGTGTGGGTTGGAAGG
>USAC01000111.1 GCA_900552475.1 uncultured Eubacteriales bacterium
TTCATTTCCGTACCCGTGCGGACCGAAGCCTGCGGGGCACGTCCTTGTGGCGGGCCTCCGCAGGCGGAGGCTTCGGCCCCCCCCCGCCCGGGGGTCCCCCGGGGGGTTTTTTTTTCCCCCCCTTATAAAATTTACCCCCCCGGGAGGCACCCCGCAAAATGCAAAAAGACCGGAGACAGCATATCTCCGGTCTTTTCTATGATTTTCACAGCACGCCGAAATGCTCCAGCAAAATCTTCAGCCCGATCAAAATCAGAATCGCGCCGCCGACAAACTCCGCGCGCTTTTCATACTTCGCGCCGAAGGCATTGCCGATGAACACACCCGCAAGCGAAATGACAAACGTCGTGCATCCGATGAGGATGACCGCCGCGCCGATGGAAATTGAGATCTCCACCATCGAAAACGACACACCGACGGCCAGCGCGTCGATACTGGTCGCCACAGCAAGCATTAAAAGCTCCTTGTGGTCGACGGTCAGGCCCTCCTCGCGCTCGGCCTCCTCCTCGTCCTTTGACAGGCTCTCGCGGATCATGTTGCCGCCGATGAGCGCGAGCAGGATGAAGGCAATCCACGGCGCAAAGCGCGTGACGTGGCGCGCGAACTGCGACCCGAGCAGCCAGCCCGTCAGCGGCATGGCCGCCTGAAACACACCGAAATACAGTGCAATCCAGACCGTATAGCGCAGATCGACCTTCTGCATCGACAGCCCCTTGCAGATCGCGACCGCAAAAGCGTCCATCGACAGACCGATGCCGATCAGAAAAATTTCCATCAGTGACATAGTCGGTATCCCCCACTTTCCGGAGAAGCATCCATCCAGTTTACCCTCGATTGACAAGGGCAGACCCGCTTTCCGGCGGCCCTGACAGGCACTGGACGTCGTCATCGTCCTCGGTGGGCGTCAGCCCACCGTCGTCCTCTTCCTCGCCGGAGCCCATCATTGCTCGCCGGAAAGTCCTTCGGAGTTTTTCGGGAGCAGAAGCGATGGTCAGCGAGGCTGACGAGGCAGCCGGGCTGACGCCCGGCAACGAGGAAAACGAAGCTGACCGTTGTTTCAGCCCCGAAAAACCGTGTTTGCCCTTGTCAATCGAGGGTAGTTTAACTTAATTAAAATACCATAACCTTCGCCAAAATGGAATCCCCAATTTTATTCTTTCGCAGCAAATATTCAGGTAAAACAAACGGTCTCACCGAGTTTGCGGCTCGCAAGCCGCGAAAAAGATCCAATCCGTTTTTTGCGGCGGCGTGTACGTCGCAAAAAACACTTTGCGCGCAGCGAGCGTCGCAGGCCGGCAAAGTCGGCCGAGGCGCAGAGCGAAGCGAAAATTTCCGGTCTGAAAAGGGAGAATCCCTTTTCAGACCGGAAATTTTTACATCCACATCGCAAATGGCCGCAGAACCGTGCCGATCAGACGGTGCAGCCACGGGCGGCGGCGCCACTCCTCATAGGTCAGGCAACGGCTCCTCGCCATAATGCTTTCCATATCATCCAGCAGCGCCGCGGCGGTCTCCGGCATGTCATAAAACACCGCGCCGCACTCGAAATGCAGCTGGAAGCTGCGGTAGTCCATGTTCACCGAGCCGACGAAGCCCGTCTGCCGGTCGGAGAGGGCGGACTTACCGTGCAGCAGCCCCGGCTCGAAGGTGTAGATCCTCACGCCGCGCTCTAAGAGCTCGCCGAAGTAACACTGCGCCACAAGATAGGCAAACTTGTGATCCGGGATGCCCGGCATCATCAGCCGCACATCCACGCCGCTGTCGGCGGCCAGGCACAGCGCGCGCATCATTGCCTCGTCGATGGCGAGATACGGCGTCGTGATATAGACGGACTCGTTTGCGGAGGTAATCAGGTGCAGAAACGTGTCCTCGGCGGTGTTGACGGGGTTGTTGTCCGGCCCGTCGCACAGCGGCTGGCAGAAGCCCGCGCTGTCGACATGCAGCTGCGGACGGTAGTAGTCCGTCTCCTCCTCGAATGAGCCGCCGAGCTGCGCCCACAGCTCGAGGAACATCTTCGTCAGTCCCCACGCACCCTCGCCCTCAAGCCGCACGCCGCAGTCCTTCCAGTACCCGAAGCGGCGGATAAGATTGGCGTATTCATCGGCGATGTTCGCGCCGCCGGTATAGCTGACCGTACCGTCGACGCAGGCAATCTTGCGATGGTCGCGGTAGTTGAAATACAGGCGGTTGACGTAGTGGTGGACGGGGTTGAAGACGATGACCTGCACGCCCATCTGCCGCAGGCGGTCGACCTGCTCGGGCGGCATGCGCATGATGCTGCCGAAGTCGTCGAAGATGACCTTGATCTCAACGCCCGCGGCGGCCTTGCGGCGGAAGATATCCGTCAGGCGGTCCCAGATCTGCCCTTCGGCCATGATATAGTACTCGAGGAAGATGAAGCGCTCGGCGTGCTCGGCTTTGTCCAGCAGATCCTCCAGATACACCTCGCCCGTGGGGAGGTACGTCACGCGCGTGTGCTGGTAGAGCAAAAAATCCTGCATGCAGAGATAGTCGGCGAGCTTGCCCCACTGGGGACAGCGGCGGCGGAGCTTCTCGAGCGACGCCGCGCTGCGCCCGCGGACGGCCTCGTTCTCATCAAGCGAAGGCTTTTTCTTCAGGTCGAGCCGCTTTTGCTGGCGGTCGCCGTTCCAGAGAAAATAGAGGATCAGCCCCGCCACCGGGACAGCCAGAACCAGCAGAATCCAGCCGAGCTTATAGCTCGTCGTTCGTCCGGGCTTCATATAGATGCGGACGGCGACGGCGATGGCGAGCAGCTCGAGCACCGTATACGCCACGGCCATGCGCTGGCGCAGGACCATGCTGAGCAGCACGACCAGCGCAATCTGCGCCAGCAGCAGCACCGCCACGAGCGCCAGACGCAGGCCCGCGGAGATCCGCCGCTCTGTTTTTTGCTGAATTTTCGGCTTATGCATGGAAAGTTCCTTTCCTTTACAGGTGTTGGAGAAAATGGGCGCGGGGCCGCCTGACAGGCAACCCCGCGCAGAAAACACTTATCGGCTGCTTCGCAGCAGACCCTGCTGGATGTCCCACAGCTTCTGGGACAGATCCACATAGTACTTGTGCGGATAGTCAAAGCGCTTGACCTCATCCCAGAGAGTGTCGACCTGCTGGGCACAGTAGGCCTTGATCTCGTCGAGGGAAGGGCTGTCGTAGACGCGCTTGCCGCCGAGGAAAACAGGGACAAGCAGCTCTCTGGCCTCGAAGTTGTAGACGTCCTTGCGCTTCCACGTCGCCATCGGGTCGAAGATGGTGAGGTCGGTCGTGTCGTCGACCGTCTCGTCGTGCAGCGTCAGATAGTCGGCGATGGCCTTGCCGGTGTCGCGGCCATAGAGGCGGAAAACCTTCTTGAAGTGCGGGATAGTGATCTTCTCAACATTCTCGCTGACCTTGATCTTCGGGACGACGGTGCCGTCGGCATCCTCCACGGCGACGAGCTTATACACGCCGCCGAACACGGGCTCGGACTTGGCTGTAATCATGCGCTCGCCCACGCCGAAGAGGTCGATCTGCGCGCCCTGGAGCAGCATGTCCTGAATGAGGTACTCGTCGAGGGAGTTGGAGACGGATATCTTGCAGTCCGTCCAGCCGGCCTCGTCGAGCATCTTGCGCGCCTTCCGGGTGAGATAGGCGAGGTCGCCCGAGTCGAGACGGATGCCGCACTTGGTGATGCCCTTGGGCTTGAGCACCTCGTTGAAGGCGCGGATGGCGTTGGGGATGCCGGAGTGCAGCGTGTTGTAGGTGTCGACGAGGAGAGTGGCGTTCGTGGGATACAGCTCGCAGTAGGTCCTGAAGGCCTCATACTCACTGTCGAACATCTGAACCCACGCGTGCGCCATCGTCCCGCCCGCGGGGACGCCGTAGAGCTCGTCGGAGATGGTGCATGCCGTACCGGCGACGCCGCCGATATAGGCCGCGCGCGCACCGACAATCGCGGCGTCTGCCCCCTGTGCGCGGCGGGAGCCGAACTCAAGCACCGTGCGGCCGCGCGCGGCGCGGACAATGCGGTTGGCCTTCGTCGCGATCAGGCTCTGGTGGTTGATGGTCAGGAGCGTGAACGTCTCAATGAGCTGCGCCTCGATAGCGGGGGCACGGACGATGACGAGCGGCTCGTTCGGAAAGACGGGCGTCCCCTCAGGGATGGCGTAGACATCGCCCGTGAAGCGGAAATTCTTCAGATAGTCCAGAAACTCCTCGCAGAAGAGGTTCCGGCCGCGGAGATAGGCGATGTCCTCCTCGGTGAAGTGCAGGTTCTCGATATAGTCGATCAGCTGCTCCAGACCCGCCGCGATGGCAAAGCCGCCGCCGTCTGGCACCTTGCGGAAAAAGACATCAAAATAGGTGATGCGGTCCTTGTAGCCGGATTGGAAGTAACCATTGCCCATCGTCAGCTCGTAGAAGTCGCAGAGCATGGTCATGTTCAGCTTTTCCTCAGTTTTCATCCTCAATACCTCAAAGTATTCCTTATATTTTGGGAAAGTTCGCAGCGTTGCTTCTGCGGACATGTTTAGGTCATTATACCCTATTTGCGTGCAGGAAGCAACCTTTAATTTCAATATGTCTTGACACATTATTTGACAGGTTGTTGTGCAGGTTTGCGGCGGTGTGATTTGCGGTTTTGCCTTCGGCGGGGTTATTTTACTACGCGGGGAAGTGACCCCCCGGCCGGCCCCCCCCCCCCCCCC
>USAC01000112.1 GCA_900552475.1 uncultured Eubacteriales bacterium
TGCCCCCCGGGCAACGCCGACGTCGTCAAGGGCATCCTCGGCGACCGCAAGGAGTACGGCGTTCGCTACGAGTAAGCTATATTCTTTCTCTTTTTACCTTTAAAGCCAAAGGCCGCGGGTACAGCTTGTACCCGCGGCTTTTCATATAATCAAATTCACTCCGCTTCGCCCAGATCCAGCGTCGCATACGCATTGAGATCCAGCCCGGCGCGGCGGCCTGCGAGATACTCATAGTACCCCTGCGCGCCGATCATCGCGCCGTTGTCGCCGCAGAGCTTCAGCGGCGGCATGAACAGCCGCAGCCCCTCGCGGCGGCAGGCCTCCTCCAGATCCGCGCGGATGATGGAGTTCGCGGCCACGCCGCCCGCGGCAACGAGCGTTCTGCGCCCCGTCATGCGCGCCGCCGTCATTGCCCGTGGCACCAACTCGTCCGAGACGGCCTTCGTGAAGTCGCGCGCGAGCGCCGCCGCGTCGAGCTCCTCGCCCTTCTGCTGGGCGTTGTGCGCGAGGTTCACCACCGCCGTCTTGAGCCCCGAAAAGCTCATGTCCAGCTCCGCCCCGTCCACATGGGCGCGCGGCAGGACGTATTTCCCGCCCTGTGACTGCTGCGCGAGCAGATCCATCGGCTTGCCGCCGGGGTAGGGCAGACCCAGCACGCGCGCGGCCTTGTCAAAGCACTCGCCCGCCGCGTCATCGCGCGTCGCGCCGAGGATTTTCATGTCCGTATAGTCCGCGACGTCGACGATCAGGGTGTTGCCGCCGGAGATGGCCAGCGCCAGAAACGGCGGCTCCAGCTCCGGGAAGGCCAGATAGTTCGCCGCGATATGCCCGCGGATGTGGTGCACCGGGATGAGCGGCAGATCCAGCGCATAGGCTACGGACTTCGCGAAGCTCACGCCCACGAGCACCGCGCCGATGAGCCCCGGCGCATATGTCACCGCGACGGCATCGATGTCCTTTTTCGTCAGTCCCGCGTCCGTGAGCGCCTGATCCGTCAGACCGGCGATGGCCTCCACATGCTTGCGCGAGGCGATCTCCGGCACGACGCCGCCATAGAGTGCGTGCATGTCCGCCTGCGACAAAATCGCGTCCGAGAGCACCGTCCGTCCGTCGCGCACGATGGCGACCGCCGTCTCATCGCAGGAGGATTCAAAAGCCAGAATGTTCACTGCTGCTCCGCCTCCCCGGTTTCAAAATACTTCGTCAGGATCAGTGCGTCCTCCTTCGGAAGGTCGTAGTAGTTCTTGCGCCGCCCGACCTCCTCAAAGCCGAAGCCCTGATACAGCGCGATGGCCGCGGCGTTGCTCGGCCGCACCTCCAGCGTCAGGAACGCCAGATGATTCGCCGCAGCGAACTGCAGGAATACCTGCAGGATCTGCGCGGCGATGCCCTGCCGCCGGTACTCCGGAAACACCGCCACGTTCGTGATGTATCCCTCGTCGGCCACGACCATCAGCCCAGCGTAGCCCAGCACGCGGCCGCTGACGCTGTCCTCGGCGACGAGAAAGGCCGCGCACTGGTTCTCCAGCTCCTCGGCCAGCATCTTGCGCGACCACGGCCGCGAAAAGCAGATCCGCTCGAGCTTTTCCAGCTCCTCCAGATGATCCGCCGTCATCGGTACAATTTTTACGCTCATTGCTCTTTTATCCTTTCGCTGTCAGCCAGTTTTTTCCGCAGTGTGCCTCGGCGGGGAGGGGGACGGCGAGGGTCATGACGCCGCTCATCTCCTCCTCCAGCAGCGCCTGTACGCGCGCGGCTTCATCCTCGGGGCACTCGACGATCAGCTCGTCGTGCACCTGCATGATGATCTGCGCGGCGAGCCCCTCGTCCGCGAGCCGCCGCTCGACGCGCACCATTGCGAGCTTCATCAGATCCGCCGCCGTGCCCTGAATGGGCATGTTCAGCGCCACGCGCTCGCCGAAGGCGCGGAGGTTGTGGTTGCTGCTCTTCAGCTCCGGAAGGGCGCGGCGCCGGTGCATGAGCGTCTCGACGTAGCCGTCGGCGCGCGCCTGTTCGACGATGCGGTCCATATAGGCACGCACGCCGGTGTACGTCTGGAAATACCGCTCCATATACTCCTTCGCCTCGGCCACCGTTACGCCGATGTCCTGTGAGAGGGAGAAGGGGGAGATGCCGTAGACGACGCCAAAGTTCACGGCCTTGGCGCGGCGGCGCATCTCCGGCGTCACGTCCTGCGGCTCGACGTGGAATACGCGCGCCGCTGTCAGCGTGTGGAAATCCTCTCCCGAGCGGAACGCCCGGCACATGGCCTCGTCGCCCGAGATGTGCGCGAGCAGGCGCAGCTCGATCTGCGAATAGTCGGCGTCGACGAGGACATTCCCCGGCGCGGCGACGAACATCCGGCGCATCTGGCTGCCGAGCTCGGTGCGTGTGGGGATGTTCTGCAGGTTCGGCTCGGTCGACGAGAGCCGTCCCGTCGCCGTCACCGTCATCTGGAAGCTCGTGCGGATGCGCCCGTCGGGGCTGACGGCCTTCAGAAGCCCGTCGGCATAGGTGCTCTTGAGCTTGGCGTACTGCCGGTATTGCAGCACGTCCGCCACGATCGGCACGCCGCGCAGCTTATCGAGCACGTCCGCGTTTGTGCTCCAGCCGGTCTTGGTTTTTTTGCCGTGCGGGAGATGCATGTCCTCGAAGAGGACCTTCCCGAGCTGCTTGGGGGAGTTGATGTTGAAGGGTGCGCCCGCGGCGGCGTAGATCTGCTGCTCAAGCTGCGTGATCGAGGTCTGCAGCGTCTCGCCGAACTGGGCGAGCGCCGCACGGTCGATGAGAAAGCCGCGCTGCTCCATCCGGGCGAGCACCGCGCACAGCGGCAGCTCGACGTCGTAGTAGAGCGGCTCGAGCTCCAGCTCGCGCAGCTTCGGCTCGAGCGTCTCGCGGAGCGCCGCGACCGCCGCCGTATAGCTCAGCAGCGCCGCCGCGGCCGCCGCGCGGTCGCCAAGCATGGAAAACGCGTCCGGCTCGAGGTGGACGGGCCTCGGCAGCTCCTCATTATAATATGCAACAAACAGCCGCTGCAGGTCATAGCTCCCCGCCGTCGCGTCGAGCAGGTACGCCGCGAGCGCCGTGTCGAACACGAAGCCCTCGATCGGGAGCCCCTGTGCCAGCAGCGCCGCCATGAGATCCTTCACGTTGTGCGCGGCTTTTTTGATGTCACCCGAAAACAGCGCCGTGAGAAGCGCCTGCCAGTCGCCCTCGTAGCGGTCGGCATAGAGCTCCACCGCGCGCGAGCCGTCCGCCGCTTCGCACTCGACCGCGAGCGCCGACAGATCCGGCAGCGCATAGACCGCCACGCAGTCTGCTGCGCGCCAGAGCGCGAGGAATTCCTCCGCCTGCGCCGCCGTGAGAAGCTCCTCCGCCGTGGCGGTGCAGTCCGGCTTCTCCTCCGTCTGCGCCGCGGGGCGCAGGCCGTATCGGTCGATGAGCTTCTGGAACTCCAGCTTCAGGAGCAGGTCGTATAGCTCGGGCCTAAACGGGCGGCGGACGTTCTCCGCTGGGTCAAACGCGAGCGGCGCGTCCGTCACGATCGTTGCCAGCCAGTAGCTGTGGCGCGCGGCGTCCTCGCCGGCCTGCAGCTTGCGGATGGCGGCGGGCTTGGCCTCGATGTCGGGGAGAAGGCGGTAGATCTCGTCGATGCTGCCGTAGCGCTGCACGAGCGCCATGGCCGTCTTTTCGCCCACGCCGGGGACGCCGGGGATGTTGTCGGACGTGTCACCCATGAGGGCCTTGAGGTCGATCATGTGGATCGGGTCGAAGCCGTACTGCTCGCGGAACGTCCCGGGCGTCATATCCTTTGTCGTGGTCTGGCCCATGCGGGTGGAGACGAGCTTGACCTTTGTGTGCTCCGTGACGAGCTGGAGACTGTCCTTGTCTCCCGTCACGATGATGCAGTCCCAGCCCGCCGCCTCGCAGCGGCGGCTGATCGTGCCGATCAGGTCATCGGCCTCGAAGCCGACGAGCTCATAGCGCGGGATGTCCATCGCGTCGAGCACCTGCTTGAGCACCGGCATCTGCACCGCCAGCTCCTCGGGCATGGCGTGGCGCGTGGCCTTGTAGTCGGCGTCCGCCTCGTGGCGGAACGTCGGCTCGCGCCGATCGAACGTCACGCACAGCCCCTCGGGCTTCTCCTCGTCGAGCAGACGCTGCAGCGTCGTGAGAAAGCCGTATACCGCGTGGGTATAGAGCCCGTCGCGCGTCGTGAGCGGGCGGATGCCGTAAAACGAACGGTTGATGATGCTGTTGCCGTCCAAAACCATCAGCTTCATGGCCGATTCCTCCGAATTCCATAATGTAACACTTTATTATACACCAACCGTGGCGAATACACAACCGGCAAACAAGGCGTATCGTCCGTCCGCCGAAAAATATCGCCGCACACAGGTTTTACACAGGCCGGCTTTCAGATTTTACACGGCGCTTCTATCATGGAAGCTGTCCCCAACAGAGGGATAACTCATATGAAGGGAGTTCACACAATGCGAAATGGAAAGAAAACCGGTGCCGCGGCGCTGCTGCTGTGCGGCGTGATGGCGGCCTCCGCATAAGCTCGTCCCCGGCGGTACGCTGTTCATCAACAGCTCCATCGTCAAGAGCGAGATCACCCGCACCGACGTCAAGGTTGTGAAGGTTCCCGTCACGGAGATGGC
>USAC01000113.1 GCA_900552475.1 uncultured Eubacteriales bacterium
CTGCGCCACTCCACTTAAACTTCATATCGCCTACATGGGGGCTTTTTGTGCTGTCCGCACAAACTGGAGCAGTTCATCCGTCCGGGGCGCTTTTTCTATTGCTTATTTGTTTCCGTTCTCCGCGACCCAGCGGCGGACGTGGTCGACGAACAGGCGCGTGGAGTTCGAGAGCGCCTTCTTGTCCTTGACCGCGATGGCAATCTGGCGGTAAAACGAGCGCGGCGGCTGACAGATGACGATCGGGTAGGGGCTGTTGTGCACCATCAGCTCCGGCAGCAGGCTGATGCCCAGCCCGTTCGACACCATCGCGAGGATCGTCCGGTCCTCGCGCGCGGTGTAGCGCACATGCGGGTGCACGCCCATCTCGTCGAGCGCGGCGCGGATCTCATAGTCGTCGCCCTCCTCCAGGCGGATAAACGGCTCGGTGGCAATTGTCTCCACAGGGAAGGGGTTGCAGTCCGCCTGCGGATGGCCGCAGGGGACGATGATCTTCAGCTGATCCTGATGCAACGGATAGACGCTCAGCCCCTTGAGCGACGGCAGACGCAGAAAGCCGCAGTCCGCCTCGCCGGAGACAATCCACGACTCGATCTGGTCATAGTAATCGCCCGTGAGCATCTCAAACTCGATGTTCGGATAGAGCTCACCGAAGCTCTTGAGGATCAGCGGCAGCCACTGAGCCGAGACGCTGGAAAAGGACGCAACCTTGACAAGGCCCGATTCCATCCCCTTGAGGTCGGCCGCCGCCTGCACAAGGCGGTGGTGCTCAGTACACAGACGCTGGATCCGCGGCAGGAGCGCACGGCCGTCCGCCGTAAGCGTCACGCCGCCGCGGCTGCGGCTGAGCAGGCACACGCCCAGCTCATCCTCGAGCGACTGCACTGCGTGGCTCACGCCCGACTGCGTGAAGCTCATGCTCTCCGCCGCCTTCGTGAAGCTCCCGCACTCCACCGTCCTGAGAAAAATCTGATACTTCGACAAGCTCATACAAATGCCCCCTCCTCTCCCTATTATACATACACTTTTTCATGAATTCAATCGAAAAGATGCGTTTTACATCTGAAAATTTGTGTGATATTCTTATTACGCTGCAAGAAAACCTCGCAGTGTTTATAAATCGCCAACGAGGGCGGCCGTGGTTACCTCCTCAGCCGCTGTTTTACGACGGACTCTTCCTTCCGTCATCTTTTCCGTGGGGTTTCCCCAAACAGACAGCCGCGCAAGGGCAAGCGCGGCTGTCTTCTTTTTTATTCCTCCGGAATCGGCCGGCAGCGCTGCGGCTTTCCGTCCGTGACCTCGACGGCGAAGCCCGTGCCGGGCCGGACGAGGTAGTCATAGCGGATGCCGCCGAACCACGTCATCAAAAGTCCCGAAATAACGCCCCCGTGCGCCACACAGACCGCGTCCTCGTCCGCGGCGAGCACCGGCGCAATGGCCTCGAGGTTCCGCGCGAGCACCAGCGGCGCACTCTCCCCGTTCGGGCAGGGGTTGTGCTCGACGTCCTCGATCCACTTCTGATACGAGGGCCAGTCCTTCAGCTCCTCGTAGCTGTGCATCTCGAAATCGCCGAAATCCATCTCCCGCAGACCCGGCAGCTGCGTGTGCGGCACGTCGCCGTAAATCGCGGCGAGCGTCTGCTCCGTGCGCAGCAGGCCGCTCGTGTAGTAGCGCTGCGCCTTGGGATAGACGCCGCGCTGCGCCGCCGCGTGCAGCTCCTCGAGCGACTCCGGCAGCACCGGGATGTTCGCCGCGCCGTAGTAGAGATTACGCAGGCTGCCCTCCGTCTGGCCGTGGCGCAGTAAGTACAGTTTCATTTCAGTTCCTCCGTCAGTCCGCAGAATACGCGGCGCACATGCACCGCCCGGCGCGCCAGCTCCTGCAGCAGCACCCCGTGTCTCTCGCGCCAGTCGCGCTCGCCCGCGTCCATCGGCACGACGCCGCTGCCCACCTCGCGGGAGACGACGACATCCGCCGCGAGCAGCTGCGGCAGATACCGCGCCGCGTCGGCGTCCCGCCGCGTCAGCTCCTCCAGATGGAAACAGCAGCGCGCGCCCGCCCGCGGCTCCTCAGCCGCGAGGTCGCACAACTCCTCCGGTTTTAAATCATATTCCCGCGCCGCCCAGGAGAGCTTCCCCTGAAAGGCGCCGCCGATCACAAGATCCATCGTCTCACCCCACATACAGTAATGTCGCCGCGCCGACCAGCTCCCCGACCGTCAGCGCAAAGCCAGAAATATCGCCGGACATGCCGTCGAGCTGGCGGAAGCCGTACCACGCGGCAAGGCCGTACCCCACCGCCGCGGCCAGCGGCGCAAAGCTCCCCGCCAGCCAGATGGGAAGCCCGACCGCGAGCGCCAGAAAAATCCACAGCGCCGCCGTGAGATCCGCGCCGCCGCGCCGCATCGCGGCGTACTGACTCGTCCCCATCGGGCGCAGGTGCATCACCGCGAGCCCCGCGCAGGCGCGCGTCGCCGCCGGAATGAGCAGCAGCGGCAGCCACGCCGGGTTCTTCTCCTGCAAAAATACGCTCCACTGCGCCAGCGCCAGCAGCACCATGCAGATCACCGCGAAGGCCCCGCAGTGCGAGTCCTTCAGAATCCGCTGCCGCGTGGCGAGATCGCGCCGCGAGAGCACTGCGTCGCAGACGTCCATGTAGCCGTCCAGATGCAGAAAGCCCGTACACAGCCACGGGCAGACCGCGAGCAGCAGCGCCCGCAGCCCCACCGGCGCGCCGCGCAGCAGCAGGGCCAGCACCGCCCACACACCGCCGACGACCAGCCCCACCAGCGGCAGACAGACGAGCATCTTCTGCCGCGCGCGCTCGTCCCAGCGCTTGCAGGGGCAGGGGATGGCGAGGAACATGCCCCACGCCATGAAAAACGCCGTGATCCACTCACGCATCGGGCAGCTCCCCCTTCCATACATGCGGCATCCCTGCCACCGCATCACACTTCCACACATGCGGCACGCCCGCCGTCATTTCGCAGACGACGTCGAACTCCGCCGCGAGTCGGCGGCAGATCTGCGCCAGCCCCGCGCGGTACAGCTCCGTCCACTCGTCGAAGCGTCCGCCGCCGCGCCAGAGATCGTCGCAGGTGCAAATAAAGTGCTCCGGATACCGGCTCACGGTGAGCAGCTCCTCCCCGGCGCGCGCCGGGGCGGTTTTGTCAATCGTCTCGCCGAACATCTCGCAGGCGAGCTGCGCCGTAATGCTGTCAAAGAGCACCGCACCCGCGGGGTCGATTCTCTCCAGCGCCGGGAGCAGGTCGCGCCCGCGCTCAATCGTCTCAAAGCCCCAGCCCTCGCGGTCTTTGAGATGGCGCGCGATTCGGGCGAGATCCTCCTCGTCCGTCGGCTCCATTGTTGCCCAGTAGTACATCGGCGCGCCCGCGGCGAACGTGCGCGTCAGGCGCTGGCCCATTGTGCTCTTGCCGCTCTTGCTGCCGCCAATCAGCAGAATTCTCATGTGTTCTCCACCGTAAACGCGTCCATCGCGCGGATGGGCGCGAGATAGTCGTCCTGAATCTCCCCCTCGGCGAAGGTGGCCATATCCCGCAGCACGGCGCACGCGCCCTGCAGCACGCGGAACATGAGCGGGCATCCGCTCCCCTCGCCGAGCCGCATGCCGAGCAGCAGGCACGGCTCCAGCCCCAGCTCGTCCGCCGCCAGCCGGTAGCCGGCCTCGTAGGACGCATGGGAGAGGAACATCATGTCCTTCGCCGCCGGGCACAGCCGCGCCGCGCAGAGCGCCGCCACAACGGAGATGAACCCGTCCACGACCGCGGCCACGCCTTCGCGCGCGCAGCCGAGGAACGCCCCCGTCATCGCCGCGAGATCCAGCCCCCCCACCATGGACAGCACCGCGACCGGGTCGTCCTGCGGCGGGCGGTGCAGGTCGAGCGCCTGCTGAATGACGCGCTTTTTCGTCTCAAAGGCGCTGTCCGTCAGGCCGCCGCCGCGCCCCGTGAGCGCCTCGACCGGCGCGCCGGTCAGCGCGGCCAGCACGGCGGACGACGTCGTCGTGTTGCCGATGCCCATCTCCCCGATGCCGACGGCGCCCACGCCGTCGCGTTTTGCCTGCGCGGCCAACTCCATGCCGATGGCCATCGCCCGCAGCGTCTCCTCCTCGCTCATCGCGCGCTCGCGGGCGATATTGCCTGTGCCATAGCGCACCTTGCGCGCAAGCACGCCGGGGCTTTTGATCTCCGCGTTCACGCCGACGTCCGTGACGACCACATCGTCGCCGAAATAGTGCGCCAGCGAGGACATGCCCGTCTTATAGCGCGTCATATTCAGCACCTGCTGCAGCGTGACCGACTGCGGCGCGGACGAGACCCCCTCCGCCACGACGCCGTTGTCCGCCGCGAGCACGAGCACGCGGCATTTTTCAAGCGTCGGCTTTACCTCGCCGGTGATGCCCACCATGCGGACGGAGTAGTCCTCGAGCCTGCCGAGACTGCCCGGCGGCTTGGCCAGCTCCGCCTGACGGCGGCGCGCCGCGTCCATGACCGCCCGGTTCGCCCCGCGGATGGCGGCGATATATTCTGTCAGTCCCTGCCGTGTCATATCAATCAACCATTCGGCCGCGTTGCGTCCGCACAAATAGGGATGAAAGCGTGCAGACAAACGGCCGCCTTTC
>USAC01000114.1 GCA_900552475.1 uncultured Eubacteriales bacterium
GAGACAGGACTTGAACCTGCGACCTCCGGGTTATGAGCCCGACGAGCTACCAACTGCTCTACTCCGCGATATGAAATTGTACCGGATGGTGCCGGTGACCGGACTCGAACCGGTACGGCATTGCTGCCGAGAGATTTTAAGTCTCCTGTGTCTACCATTCCACCACACCGGCGGATATTGGCAAGGATTAGAATACCATAGGTGCCCCCGTTTGTCAACTGTTTTGGGAAAAAATTTTGAAAAATATTTGCGAAAGAGAAAAAGAGAACGGAGTGAACGGTATTTTTCATGATTCGGATGAAAATCATGCGCTTTACATGTGGAAGATGCCGTGCTATATTCTGTATGCATAGATGAAAGGAGATCTTACATATGGCTTTGTTTGCAAAAACCGCGCGCTGCGGAGCCTGCGGAAGCACGGAAATCACCTGCAGCGCGGACGGCACAACCTGCCGCTGCCGCGCCTGCGGCGCTGAGGGACCGGTGATGTCCGCGGCGGATCTGGCGTGCGTGAACCGCGCGCAGCTTATGGGCGCGCAGCAGGAGGAACTGGACGACCTGCGCAGGCGCTATAAGAATCTGGGACTGACCTCTTGGACGACGCAGCAGCGCGTGCAGATCGACTGACCTGCGGAATTCGCGGCCTGCGCCGCGTACTCCATAGAAGGCGGGCGCTCTTTCCCGCCCGCCCCATACGGCCGACGGCGTTCCCTCTCTCAATGCGCCGGCGGCTGAATAAGAGGAGGGGCGCGCCGTTTCGCGGTGCGCCCCTCCTCTTATTTTATGAACGCGATTTTCCTGTTTACCGCGTGGCGGGATTGTGGTAAAATGGAATAAATGTTCTGATTTTGCGGTGTGCGGACAGGAGGAGACTATGTCGGAATTCAAGGTTGTATCGGACTATACGCCGAGCGGCGACCAGCCGCAGGCGATCGAGGCGCTGGCCGAGGGGCTGGAGAACGGCCTGCGTCAGCAGGTGCTGCTGGGCGTGACCGGCAGCGGCAAGACCTATACCATGGCCAAGGTCATCGAGAAGATCCAGCGGCCGACGCTCGTGCTGGCGCACAACAAGACGCTCGCGGCGCAGCTGTGCGAGGAGTTCCGCGCGTTTTTTCCGGATAACGCCGTCGAATACTTCGTCTCCTACTACGACTACTACCAGCCCGAGGCGTACATCGCCCACACGGATACCTTTATTGAAAAGGACGCCTCCATCAACGCCGAGATTGAGCGCCTGCGCCACAGCGCCACGGCGGCGCTCTTTGAGCGGCGCGACGTGATCGTCGTCGCGTCCGTCTCGTGCATCTACGGACTGGGCGACCCCATCGACTACGCGAACATGGTCATCTCCCTGCGGCAGGGGAGGGAGTACCCGCGCGACGAGCTGCTACGCAAGCTCGTGGAGATCCGCTATGACCGCAACGACGTCGCCTTCGAGCGCAACATGTTCCGCGTCCGCGGCGACACGGTGGAGATCTACCCCGTCTACGCGCAGGGCTACGCCATCCGGGTGGAGTTCTTCGGCGACGAGATCGACCGCATCTCCGAGATTAACCCCGTCACCGGCGCGGCGCAGCGGATCATCGACCATGTGGCCATCTATCCCGCGAGCCACTACGTCACCACGCACGAGAAGATGGAGCGCGCCGCGCAGGAGATCGAGCGCGAGCTGGCCGAGCGCAAGGCGTACTTCGAGGAGCACGGCAAGCTCATCGAGGCGCAGCGCATTGAGCAGCGCACGCGCTACGACGTGGAGATGATGCGCGAGCTGGGGTACTGCACCGGCATCGAGAACTACTCCCGCGTCATCTCCGGGCGCGCACCCGGCTCCGCGCCGATGACGCTGATGGACTATTTCCCCGACGACTTCGTCCTCTTTGTCGACGAGAGCCACGTCACGCTCCCGCAGGTGCGCGCCATGTACAACGGCGACCGCGCCCGCAAGGAGAGCCTGGTGGAGTACGGCTTCCGCCTGCCGTGCGCGTTTGACAACCGCCCGCTGCGCTTTGAGGAGTTCGAGGAGCGGTTTCATCAGGCGGTGTTCGTCTCCGCGACGCCGGGCGAGTATGAGCGCAGCGGCGCCGACCAGATCGTCGAGCAGGTGATCCGCCCGACGGGGCTGCTCGACCCGCGCGTGGAGGTGCGCCCCGTCACGGGGCAGATCGACGACCTCGTCGACGAGATCCGCACGCGCGCCGCGCGCAGTGAGCGCGTGCTCGTGACGACGCTGACCAAGCGTATGGCCGAGGATCTGACGGAGCACATGAAGGGGCTGGGGCTGCGCGTGAGGTACATGCACTCGGACATCGCGACGATCGAGCGCATGGAGCTCATCCGCGACCTGCGGCTCGGCGAATACGACGTGCTCGTCGGCATCAACCTCCTGCGCGAGGGACTGGATCTGCCGGAGGTGAGTCTGGTCGCGATTCTCGACGCGGACAAGGAGGGGTTCCTGCGCAGCGAGACGAGCCTGATCCAGACGATCGGCCGCGCCGCGCGCAACGCCGATGGACTGGTCATCCTCTACGCCGACACAATTACTCCCTCCATGCGCGCCGCCATGGATGAGACGGAGCGCCGCCGCAAAAAGCAGGACGACTATAACCGCGCGCACGGCATCGTCCCCAAGACGATCCGCAAGGACGTGCGCAAGGTGCTGGAGATTTCCCACGCGCCGGAGGACGAGCGCCGCGCGCAGAAGAAGACGCTCACCGCCGCCGAGCGCGAGGCGACCATCCGCCGCCTCGAAAAGGAGATGAAGGAGGCCAGCAAGATGCTGGAATTCGAATACGCGGCTGTTCTGAGAGATCAGATTATCGAGCTGCGCGGCGGGAAATAAGAGAAGTGTTTGCCGTGCCGCCGCGCCGCGGATTCGAATGCGCCGGGAGTCCGGCGTACAAGCGCTTTGCCGCAGGCAAAGCCTTGGAATGGGCGGAATTCACTTCCGGCCATTCAGATGAAATCGGGGACCCCACCGGCACAGCCAGTGGGGAGATACGCGGCTGTTCTGAGAGATCAGATTATCGAGCTGCGCGGCGGGAAATAAGAGAAGTGTCTGCTATGCCGCCGCGCCGCGGATTCGAATGCGCCGGGAGTCCGGCGTACAATTCACAATTTCTTAACAGCTTTCCATCTTGACAGTGCCGCCACTGATGCGCTATCATGAACAGACAATCCAAAAACTTTCCACTTGGGGGAGTAATTCCGCACCGCGTTTTGCGGGGCGAAGCAGACCCGTCAAACCGGCGCAGCCGCGCCCGGGCTGTTTTGAAAGAATGAGACTCATGTGCGTACCGCAGCGGTGCGCACATGGGTTTTTCTTTTTGCCGGAAGCCCCCGAAATCCACGAAAAAGGAGACAGAACCATGCAGGAAACGTATCAGCAGTCCGCGCAGGACGTACTGGCGTCGCTTCACTCCTCGCCGTCCGGCCTGACGGCAGAGGAGGCCGCCGCGCGCCTTGACCGGCACGGGCCGAACAAGCTGCAGGAGGCGCCGAAGGCGACGCTTCTCCAGCGTTTTTTCCAGCAGCTGAAGGATCCGATGCTGCTCATTCTGATGGCTGCGGCGGCGGTGTCCGCGGCGACGAACGCGCTCTCGGGCGAGAGCTTCACGGAGGTGTTCATCATCCTCGCGGTCGTGCTGCTCAACGCGGTGCTCGGCGTCGTGCAGGAGAGCAAGGCCGAGGCCGCCATTGAAGCGCTGCAGACCATGACGGCCGCAAAGTGCAAGGTGCTGCGCGGCGGCGAGCACCTTGTGCTCGAGAGCAGCCGGCTTGTGCCGGGCGACGTGGTGCTGCTCGAAGCGGGCGACGCCGTCCCCGCCGACGGCCGTCTGCTCGAGAGCGCATCGCTCAAGATTGAGGAAGCCGCCCTCACCGGCGAGAGCGTCCCCGTGACGAAGGCCATCGAAGCAATCACCGGCGCGGCTCCGCTCGGTGATCGGAAGAACATGTGCTATATGGGCTCCACCGTCGTCTATGGCCGCGGACGCGCTGTCATCACCGCCACGGGTATGGACACCGAGATGGGCAAGATCGCGGGCGTCCTTGCTCAGACGGAGCAGGAGCAGACGCCCCTGCAGAAAAAGCTTACCCAGCTCGGAAAGACCTTATCGTGGATCGTACTTGGCATCTGCGTGTTCATCTTTGTCTTTGACCTGTTCGTGATGGGTGACTTCACGCTGCGGGGCGTGCTCGAGACGTTCATGGTTGCCGTGTCGCTCGCCGTTGCGGCGATTCCGGAGGGGCTGGCCACGGTTGTGACGGTGGTGCTCTCGATCGGTGTGACGAACATGAGCCGCCGCCACGCCGTCATCCGCCGCCTGACGGCGGTGGAGACGCTCGGCTGCACACAGGTGATCTGTTCGGATAAGACCGGCACGCTGACGCAGAACAAAATGACCGTCGTGGAGCACACGGGCGATACGGCGCTGCTCGCCGCGGCGATGGCGCTCTGCAATGACGCCGCGCTCACGGACGGCGGCGCGCAGGGCGAGCCGACCGAGGCGGCGCTTGTGAACTTCGCCGCGCAGCAGGGGTGCGATAAGCGCCGTCTCGAGACGCTGCAGCCCCGCGCGGCGGAGGCCCCGTTCGACTCCTCGCG
>USAC01000115.1 GCA_900552475.1 uncultured Eubacteriales bacterium
GTCTGCGCGTCGGCGAGGACGGAGTTGAGCATGCCCGTCGTGATGCGGGTCGTGGCCTGGTTGTTCACATACTGGATCAGCTCGAACAGCCGCGTCACGCGCTGGCCGGTGAGCGCGGAGATGAACAGGATCGGCGCGTAGGTCATATAGCTCAGGTCGCGGCGGATGTCCTCGCGCATGCGGTCCATCGTCTTGCCGTCCTTTTCCACGAGATCCCACTTGTTCACGACAATGATGCAGGCCTTGCCCGCCTCATGTGCAAGCCCCGCGACCTTCGTGTCCTGTTCGGTCACGCCCTCGGTCGCGTCAATGAGAATCAGGCACACGTCCGAGCGCTCGATGGCCATCGTCGCGCGCAGGACGCTGTATTTCTCGATGCTGTCGTCGACCTTCGACTTCTTGCGCATGCCGGCGGTGTCGATGAAGTTGAACTTGCCCGTCTCGTTTTCAAAGTACGAGTCGATGGCGTCGCGCGTCGTGCCCGCGACGTTGCTGACAATGACGCGCTGCTCGCCGAGAATGCGGTTTGTGAGCGAGGACTTGCCGACGTTGGGCTTTCCGATGATGGCGACCTGAATGACGTCGTCATCGTCCTGCTCGTCGTCCTCCGGCGGGAAATACTGCAGACATGCGTCGAGCAGGTCGCCCGTGCCGTGGCCGTGGACGGCGGAGACGGCGATCGGGTCGCCGAGACCGAGGTTATAGAACTCGTAGAACTCGGGATCGGCGGGGCCGGTGGAGTCCATCTTGTTCACGGCGAGCACGATCGGCTTTTTCGACCGCTGCAGCATGTTCGCGACCTCCTGATCGGCGGCGGTCATGCCGGTCTTGATGTCGACGACGAGGACGATGACCGTCGCGTTGTCGATGGCGATCTGCGCCTGCTCGCGCATGAACGAGAGAATCTGGTTGTCGGTGCTCGGCTCGATGCCGCCGGTGTCGACGAGGGTGAAGGTGCGGCCGTTCCAGTCGGTCTGGCCGTAGATGCGGTCGCGCGTCACGCCGGGCGTGTCCTCCACGATGGAAAGGCGGCGGCCGATGAGCTTGTTAAAGAGCATGGACTTGCCCACGTTGGGGCGGCCCACGATGGCGATGATGGGTTTCGACATAAAAAATCACTCCTTTACAGTGTCGCAGGAGGCGAACACGGCGTCCGCCAAGTCAAAGCCGTCCATGCCGACCACCTCCACCGGGCAGTCGAGCTCCTCGGAAAGGCGCGGGACGGTATAGTCATCGAGAAAAACGTTCTCCCCGTTGCGCAGCATGTGGATCGGGATCAGCACGCGCCCGAGATCAGGCACGGCGCGCAGCTGCGCGGAGAGATCCTGCCCCGTGAGCAGGCCCGCCACGTCGATCGTGTGGCCGAAGAAGTCGTTGCGCACGGCGACGACCCGGCCGCGCAGGCCGGGAAAGCGCGCCTGCGCCTGCTCGAGCAGACCGCGCAGGAACGGCGCCGCAGCGACGCCCGTCGCGATGGTGAAGTCGCCGGGGTTTTCCGGCAGCTCCTCGGTGTCGAGCGCGGCGAGAAAATCGTCGCCCAGCGAGCGGAGCATCCCCACGCCGTTTTCAATCTGGCGGTAGCCCTCGTAGTAGTCCGCTTCCGGCAGCGGCAGCCCCGCGCGCAGGAACAGCTCGTCCGCGCAGAAGAAGCGGCGTGTGCCGAAGCGGCGGAGGTTCTCCTGCCCGAACTCCTCGGCGATGGCGATGATCTCCCGCGCGCAGTCGGCGTCGACGGGGCGGAGCTTCGCGAGTCCCTTGCGGTACTTCGTGATGCCGACGGGGACGAGCGAGCAGCTCGAAAACTCCCAGTCCGTCAGGTCGCGCAGCGTCCGGCGGAGCTGGTCGCCGTCGTTCCAGCCGGGGCAGATGACGATCTGGCCGTTCATGACGATGCCCGCCTTGCAGAACGCGCGGATATACTCGAGCGAGCGCCCGGCGTTTTTGTTGCCGAGCATCGTGCAGTGCAGCTGCGGATCCGTCGTGTGGACGGAGACGTTGATGGGGCAGATGTGCAGGTCGATGATGCGCTGCGCCTCGCGCTCGGTGAGGTTCGTGAGGGTGATATAGTTGCCGAGCAGGAAGGAAAGGCGCGCGTCGTCGTCCTTGAAATAGAGCGTCTGACGCATGCCGGGGGGCATCTGGTCGACGAAGCAGAAGATGCAGTGGTTCGCGCACGAGCGCATCTCGTCCATGAGATAGGTGTCGAAGTTCAGGCCGAGATCCTGCCCCTCCTGCTTCCGGATATGGACGGCGCGCTGCGCCCCATTCGGTTCGCGCAGCGTCAGGTGGCTGTCTGCATCATACCCGTAAAAGCGGTAGTCCAGAACATCTATGATCTCATGTCCGTTGATGGTCAGCAGCTGCTCGCCGGGCTTGATTCCCGCGAGCTGCGCCGGGCTGCGCCGGTCAACGGATGCGATAACGGTACTCATTGCATCAATCCTCAAATCTAAAAAATGGCATACTAGCACATTATAACTAACTAATTATACAGGCCTTTTCCGCGTTTCGCAAGGGTAAAAAACGGATTTTGTGCCGGTTTTGGCGCAAAAATCCCCCGCCGCGTGTGCGGCGGGGGAGAAGCGTCAGTCTCGCCCGAGGTCGTCGTGGATGAACATGATAAGAAAGCTCACCGCCAGCAGCGCGCAGGAGAGCCAGATCCCGCGGATGCCGAAGCGCGCCGTGAGCAGTGCGCCGAGCCCCGCGCCGGCGGCGAACACGCCGATCACGCCGAAGTACGTCAGCGCCTTGTGCAGCACCTCGCGGTCATGCGTGTGGAAGTAGACGCACAGCGCCTCCGTGCCGCTGCGCATGTTGCCGATGCACATGGTGCTGGCATAGGCATGGCCGCGCACCTTGCGGAAGGTCTGTACCTGCATGGCGCAGACGAAGGACACGACGGCGTTTGCGGGCGTATCGACCGACTGCGGCAGAAAGCCCACGGCGAAGAGAAACACAATCTCCGCGAGGAGGATAAGCTGACGCCAGTGGACGCGCTCCATGTGCTTGAAGCGGCGGTGGACGCATTCGGCGACGAAGATCCCCAGCATGAACGAGAGCACCGGGACGAGATAGTGCAGGCTCCTGTGCCAGTCGCCCTCGAAGAGACAGGTGCTGAAGAGCACGATGTTGCCCGTCTGGGCGTTGGCGAATACGCCGCCGCGGCAGAGGTAGGTATAGGCGTCCTGCAGACCGCCGGAGAGGATGACGAAGGCGGACATCAGCAGAGATTCGGACATCTGCCCGCGGGGTTTGTGCAGCAGCATGGTAAGGCTCCCTTTTCTTAGATTCGACATGTCATTATAAGGCGGCATGTCCCGCAAGTCAACCGTCCATTTGGCCAAAAAGGCGGGCGGCAGCTTACAGAAAGCTGGCACCCGGGGGTGCGTGGGGGAGGGTTTTACTCCGCGTCGAGTTGCCAGAGCTCGGCCCGCTCGCGGATCTCGGTGAAGCGGCGGTAGAGCCCGCCGCGTGCCATCAGCTCGTCGTGCGTGCCGCACTCGGCGATGCGCGCGGCTTCGACGACCTGCTCGTGCGTCGCGTCGGGGCAGCCGAACTTAATGTTATTTTCGATGGTGTCCGCGAAGAGGTAGACGTTCTGAGCCGCCGATGCTGACGCGGCCGCTCTCCACGTCCCAGAAGCGGGCGACGAGATTGCAGAAGGTGGTCTTGCCGAAGCCGGAGGGGCCGACGATGTCGTGGCGCGCGGGGAGACGGCTTTGCCAATGAAAATCAGCTGCGTTCCAAGACTTTTTTAATCTCTTGGCCCAATTATAACAAGAACAAACGTTCTGACCAATGTGATTCTTAGAGGAAGAGCAAGCACAGCAAGTGTAGCTACACCTGCGAAAAACGGCGTGGGACTATCAGGATTTTCTTGCAGTGCAGCAAGCAAATCCGGTGAGTACCCACACCGAAAAAACAGAGCGTTCCGGCTGACCGCCGAAACGCTCTGTTTTCGTATTTTGGGATCGTCCCAAGCCCTTATGTTCATGAAAAATTACGAAAGCTCACCAGCTATACTCTAATAACTGGAATGTGTAGGATTCGCCGGGAGTAATGCCATAGATCACAACAGAGTCATCCCTGAATTTATCTCCGGCGCTCAGAGAAGATAGGTATATATTGCCGGAGTCTACCAGATAACCCGCACTGTCATACAGC
>USAC01000116.1 GCA_900552475.1 uncultured Eubacteriales bacterium
CCGGGTGCGGTTTTTTTTAATCATTTCACCCCCCGGCCCACACCCCCACCGACGCTCCCCCCCCCCCGGGGGGGGGGGGCCCCCGCCCCGCGTCCCGGGAGCGGCAAAACACTGCACACCCTCTCCGTCACCTGCGGTGACAGCTCTCCTAAAGGGAGATCCAAGCTCCCTTTGGACAAATCAAAACCTCCGGCCAAGCCGGAGGTTTTGATTTTATGTTCGATTGAGAATCAACTCTTATACTTGAGCGTGCGGATCGCGTTCAGAACCGCGATAATCATTACGCCGACATCCGCGAAGATCGCCGCCCACATATTGGCATAGCCGAGAGCGGTCAGCGCAAGGCACGCAAACTTCACCACCAGAGAGAAGACGATGTTCTGCCGGACGATGCCGATGCACTTGCGGGAGATCCCGATCGCCTTGGCAATCTGCAGAGGGTCGTCGTCCATCAGGACCACATCGGCCGCTTCAATGGCTGCGTCCGAGCCCATCGCGCCCATGGCGATGCCGATGTCGGCGCGGCTGAGCACCGGAGCGTCGTTGATGCCGTCGCCGACGAATGCCAGCTTTTCGCGCGAGCCCTTCTGCGCCAGCAGCTTCTCGACCTCATCCACCTTGTCGCCGGGCAGCAGCTCGCTGTGCACCTCGTCGATGCCAAGCTCCGCGGCGACCTGATCCGCCACGCGCTTGCTGTCGCCCGTCAGCATAACGGTCTTGGCAACGCCGGACTTTTTCAGCGCGGCGATGGCCTCCCCGGAGTGCGGCTTGACCACGTCCGAGATCACGATATGACCGGCATATTTGCCGTCAATCGCCATGTGGATGATCGTGCCGACGCTGTGGCAGTCCTGATAGCTGATCCCGAGCTTCCTCATCAGCTTGCTGTTGCCCGCCGCCACGGCGTGTCCGTCGACCTTTGCCACGATCCCGTGGCCGCTGATCTCCTCGATATCGCTCACGCGGCTGCGGTCGATTTCCCTGCCGTAGGCCTTCTGCAGGCTCTTGCTGATGGGGTGGGAGGACGCGCACTCGGCCAGCGCCGCGTATTCCAGAAGCTTCACCTCTTCCATCTCGCTGTGGTGTACGCCGGTCACCTCGAACACACCCTGCGTCAGGGTGCCCGTCTTGTCAAAGACAACGTACTTGGATTCCGAGAGGGCCTCCAGATAGTTCGAGCCCTTGATGAGGATGCCCTCCTTGCTCGCGCCGCCGATGCCGGCGAAGAAGCTCAGCGGAATGCTGATGACGAGCGCGCAGGGGCAGCTGACCACGAGGAAGGTCAGGGCGCGGTAGATCCAGCTGGTCCAGTCCGGGGCCAAGCCCAGCGCGAGCCGCACGACGGGCAGCGCGATGGCGAGCACCACCGCGGCGATGCACACGGCGGGCGTGTAAATTCTGGCAAAGCGGGAGATGAACGCCTCAGACCGGGACTTGCGGGAGCTGGCGTTTTCCACGAGGTCGAGGATCTTGGAGACCGTCGACTCTCCGAACTCCTTCGTCGTCCGCACCTTCAGCACGCCGTTCATGTCGATGCAGCCGCTGATGATCTCGTCGCCCTCCTTCACGTCGCGCGGAAGGCTCTCGCCGGTCAGCGCGCTGGTGTTCAGGCTGGCGCTGCCGCTGACGACGACGCCGTCCAGCGGAACCTTTTCGCCCGGCTGCACAACAATGACGCTGCCGACGGCGACCTCATCCGGGTCGACCTGCTCCAGCTTTCCGTCCTGCTCGATATTGGCGTAATCGGGCCGGATATCCATCAGCGCGCTGATGTTCCTGCGGCTCTTGCCGACGGCGTAGCTCTGGAACAGCTCGCCGATCTGATAGAACAGCATCACGGCGATGCCCTCCACATAATCGCCGCTCTTCGTCCAGACCGCGAGGAAAAACGCGCCCAGCGTCGCGATGGCCATCAGGAAGTTTTCGTCAAAGGCCCGGCCGTTGAGGATGCCCTTTCCGGCTTTCTTCAAAATGTCGTACCCGATCACCAGATAGGCAATCAGATAGGCCGCCAGCTGCGGGATGCCGGTAAGCGGGATGAACTTCAATCCGACCAGCATGACCGCAGTAATGATGATGCGCACGAGCATCTTCTTTTGCTTTTTCGTCATGTCACATGCTCCTCTTCATTTTCATTCAACCCGCTTGTGCAGAGAACTTCTCAGTGGGCAGCTCGCGGTGTTACAGCTCGATCTCGCAGTCGGGCTCGACCTTCTTGCAGGCCTTCAGCACGTCCTTCATGACGATCTTGGCGTCCTGACCGTCCTCAAACTCGACGATCATCTTCTGCGTCATGAAGTTGACGGTGGCCGCAGCGACGCCGCTGGTCTTGCGGGCAGCCTCCTCCATGAGGTTCGCGCAGTTGGCGCAGTCGACTTCGATCTTGTAGGTTTTTTTCATAATGGATGGCCTCCCTGAATTTTTACAATTAAATCCTTGTTTAACTGTTGTGCTTGCAGTATACTGTCTTCAGCAGCGAAAAACAAGTGGTTTTACGGCTGTCTGCCTAAAACAGCAAGTGAAATTTCCAAAACAGAAAGGGTGAGCGCAGCAATGGGTTCTTTTCATCTGCCGCATCAGCACGGAGAGCGGACGCACACGGAGGATCTGCACCGGGAGCTGACCAATATTGAGCATTTCACCGCGGTTTCGGACGTCTTCAAGCAGCTCAGCGACCCCACTCGCGTGCGGATTTTCTGGCTTCTCAGCCATCGGGAGGAGTGCGTCGTCAACATCGCCGCCATGCTGGATATGTCCAGCCCCGCCATCTCCCACCATCTCCGCTCGCTGACAGAGGGCGGCATTCTGGAGAGCCGGCGCGACGGGAAGGAGGTCTACTACCGCGCGGCGGATACGGAGCAGATCCGGCTGCTGCACGAAATGATCGAGCAGGTGATGAAAATTACCTGCCCGGACAAGGCCGTGGATTACAGCGCGTCGCAGGAGGAAATTGTCCGGAACGTACACCGCTATCTGACGGAGCACCTCTCCGAGCGGATCACGATTGAGGAGCTCTCCCGTAAATTTCTGATGAACGCAACGACGCTCAAAAACGTATTCAAGCAGGTATACGGCACGACGATCGCCGCGCATATGCGGATGCACCGGCTGGAGCAGGCCGCCCTGCTGCTGCAGACCACAAAGGACGATATCGCCTCGATCGCCCAGGCCGTCGGCTATGACAGCGCCAGCCGCTTCACGACCGCCTTCCGGGAGATGTACGGTGAAACGCCCACCGTGTTCCGAAGGAGCCGTCAAAAGTAGATGTGTGGTGATCCAGCATATATAACCGCGCCCAGCACGTCCGTGACCTTCTCCAGGCCGATGCCGGCGATCATGATGATGCTGAAATATCCATGAACTCGGAAACCCACTTGCCGCAGTACCAGGCGTATGCGTCGCTTGGGTTTTCAAACGACTGCAGCATGCCGCTGCGGAACAAGCCCACCGCGTAGATGAAGATGAACACCATCGGGATCAGCGGCGTGATGAACGCCCACGCGCCGCCCCACGCGCCGAAGAACTGCAGCACCTCCTGTCCGGAGGCGAAGCCGGAGCCGATGTGGTACGCGGCGAACGCGCCCGTCTCGGGATACTCGCAGACAATCTCCTCCGCCTTGCCGAGCAGCTCCTGCTTGATCTGCGCGTTGTCGAACTCGCACGAGTCGTCAAGGATGACCTTGAACTGTGGCTCCTTACCCAGCCCGCGGATCACGCAGCGCTCGATTACCTCATCCGGCACGCTGCACGCGCGCAGCAGATCCGGCGCGCAGGACTCCTCGTTCGCCGTCAGGACGGCGATTTTCTCGTCCGGCTTCAGCATCGCGGCGATCCACGGCAGCTGCACAAGGCTCGACAGCGCCACCGGGATGTCCAGCTTCGCCGCCAAACGCTTCTGATAGTGCCCAAAGAAGCCGCAGGCCCCCGTCACCGCACGCACGCCGTACTTCTTCAGCTCCTTGCAGCCCTCGAGGATTCTCTCATACGCCGCTTTCTCGCCCACAAAGATCATCTTGTTGTCGACTTCGCGCAGAAACTGGAA
>USAC01000117.1 GCA_900552475.1 uncultured Eubacteriales bacterium
AGAAAGGCGGCCGTTTGTCTGCACGCTTTCATCCCTATTTGTGCGGACGCAACGCGGCCGAATGGTTGATTGATATGCGGTATGTGCGCGGACATGTGGAGGTGTTCGACTGGCGCGGGGAGTTCTGCTTCTCCGCCGACAGCATGGCCGAAGCCATGGAGGAACTGCGTGAGCAGTCCGCCGCGTGACGTGGCATTTACAGCGCCGGGAAAAGGCGGTATAATAGCAAAAAACACCGCCGCATGGCGGGAAGGAGGCTGCCTATGGCCCGCAGCGCAAACCAGAAGCTGAAGCTGCTCTATCTCATGCGGTACCTGCTGCGCAATTCCGACGAGAACCACCCCGTCACCGTCCGCCAGATGGGCGAATATCTGCGCGGACAGGGAATTTCCGCGGAGCGCAAGAGCCTGTACGACGACATCGAGGCGCTGCAGCAGTTTGGTCTGGACATCATTCAGGTCAAGGACGGGAATTTCTACGGCTACTATGTCGGAAGCCGCGACTTTGAGCTCCCGGAGCTCAAGCTGCTCGTCGACAGCGTGCAGTCCTCGAAGTTCATCACGCACAAAAAGACGCGCTCGCTGATCGAGAAGATCGAGCGGCTCGGCAGCGTGCATGAAGCGGATCAGCTCAGGCGGCAGGTGTTCGTGGCCAACCGCATCAAGACCATGAACGAGTCCATCTACTATAACGTCGACGAGATTCACACCGGCATCGCGCAAGACCGGAAGATCCGCTTCCGCTATTTCGACTATACCGTTGCCAAGGAG
This sequence comes from uncultured Eubacteriales bacterium, assembly GCA_900552475.1. Classification (GTDB taxonomy): domain Bacteria; phylum Bacillota; class Clostridia; order Oscillospirales; family Oscillospiraceae; genus Vescimonas. The sequence continues at coordinate 771 of USAC01000117.1, forward strand.
CGGCAGTTCCGCCATGACGGCGCATTCTATGAGGTGAGCCCGTATGCCCTGACGTGGGACGACGAGAACTACTACCTCGTGGCCTACGACTCCGCGGCGGGGAAGATCAAGCACTTCCGCGTGGACAAGATGGTCGACATTATGGCGGCAGACCTGCCGCGCGACGGCAAGGAGGCGTATGCGGCGCTCGACATGGCCGTCTACTCGCGCAAGCTCTTTGGCATGTTCAGCGGGCAGGAGCGGCGCGTGTGGATGCGATTTGATAACCGTCTCGTCGGCGCGGTGCTCGACCGGCTCGGGCGGGACGTGTCGCTCATCCCGGACGGGGAGACGCACTTTTTCGTCAGCGCCGACGTGGTTGTCAGCCCGCAGTTTTTCGCGTGGGTCTACGGCTTCGGCGCGATGGCGCAGATCATCGGCCCGGCGGACGTCGTAGAGCAGATGCGCGGGCAGCTTGCGGACGTCGCGCGGCTGTATGGGAAGGACTGACAGATATATACAAACAACTCCCCAGCTGCATCGCAGCTGGGGAGTTGTTTGTATATAATTACTTAGTTAAAAACGCGGACAATACAAGTGAGCGTCTGACCATCCACAGTTGCGGAAAGAATCGTACCAGCTTGGCTATTACCAACAGATGTGATCTGGCAGGACGAGCCGTCCGGCGTAATGGTAGCGATGGACGTATCTGCAATGCTCCACTGAACCTCACCAACAGCACCTTCAATGTGCAGCTGCCACGTTACACCAACACGCTCCATATTTGTGTCATAATTATTTACACCGTCAACGGAGTCAAAGAGGACACCGAATCCACCATCAAGCACCATTGCCAAGGGTTTCTTCTCCGTCACCGTTACGCTGCACGTCGCGGTGGCGCTGCCGTCGGCGGTGGTGACGGAGACGGTGGCGCTGCCCGCGCCCACGGCGGTCACGGTGCCGTCGTCAGAGACGGTGGCCGCGGCGGTGTTGCTGCTCGTCCAGATGCAGTTTTCCGCGCCGGAGACGGTCAGCTTCGTGCTGCCGCCCTCAACGAGCGTAAGCGTCTGCTGGTCGAGCGTGAGGGTGACGGACGTATCCGGGGTGGGCGAGGGCGCCGGGGTGACATCCTCAACGGAGGGCTTGTCCGTCTTTTCAAACAGAGAAGAGATCTTGTCGCCGAAGAAGGCATAGACCAGAAAAGCCGCCAGGAACACGATCACGATCACGAGCACCGGTCCGCCGATGCTGGGGCTCTTCTGGCGCTGGATGCGGCGGCCGTGCCTGGCCTTGCCGCCCTGGGCCAGCTCCTCATCCTCGGCGCAGAAGGGGCATTCTTTATAACTATCGGAAAACAATTCCCCGCACTTGGGGCACTTGAGCAGCTTCATAAATCTATTCCTCCATGAAAACGCCGGAGAGAGCCGGCGGAAAATCTCATCCTATCTATCATACTCATTTTTGCGTTTTACGTCAACCGGGTTTCGCTGGAATTCAATCTTTTTTTACAACTTCCGCTGCCCCGCGCTTGCTTTTGGGGCGTGGCTTTCCTATAATAGAACCAAGAAAACACACAGGGAGGCACAGGACATGAACACCCTCTTTATCGGTATCGCCGGCGGCACCGGCAGCGGCAAGACCACGCTCACCGAGCACCTTGCCAAGCGTTTCGGCCCGGATATCAGCGTCGTCCACCACGACAACTACTATAAGCGCCAGAACTGCTCGTTCGAGGAGCGCTGTCTGCAGAATTACGACCACCCCGACGCGTTCGACACGGATCTGATGATCGAGGATCTGAAGAAGCTCAAGGCCGGGCAGACGATCCACTGCCCCGTCTATGACTACGGCATCCACAACCGCACGGACAAGACCGTCGAGGTGCACCCGACGAAGGTGGTCATCATCGAGGGCATCCTGATTTTTCAGAACCCAGACCTGCGCGACCTGCTGGATATCAAGATTTTCGTCGAGACGGACGCGGATGTGCGCATCCTGCGCCGCGCCCTGCGCGATGTGGAGGAGCGCGGCCGTTCCATGCAGTCGATTGTGACGCAGTATCTCACGACCGTCAAGCCCATGCACGAGCAGTTCGTCGAGCCGACGCGCAAGTTCGCCGACATCGTCGTGCTCGAGGGCGGCAACAATCTGGTGGCGCTCGATCTCATCATGCAGCGGATCGCCCACCACATCGCCCAGAGCTGATGCGCGCCCGCCTTCCCGCAAAGCTCGGCGCGGCGGTCTGCCTGTTGCTCTGCGCGTGGTTTCTCGCGCCGCTCGGGATGGGGATCGTCCACATCGGGATGCTCTGGCCGTCGGCGCTGCTGGTGCTGGCGGCGGCACGGCTGCTGCGGCCGGATGTGTTCCGGCGCCTGCTGCGGAAAAAGTGGCTGCGCTGGATGGTGCGCGCCGCGCTGGGCTTGGGTCTTGCGGCGGCGCTGGGGATTTTCGGCTGGATGGTTTCCGCCGCCGCGAACCGCGCCGCCCCTGCGGAGAGCACCGTGATCGTCCTCGGCTGTCAGGTGCGCGGGACGGAGCCGAGCCTGACGCTCCAGCGCCGCGTCGATGCCGCGGCGGACTATCTCCGGGCGCATCCGCAGGCGCGGTGCGTCGCCTCCGGCGGGCAGAGCGATGACGAGGAGATCAGCGAGGCGGAGTGCATCCGCGCGGCGCTCATCGCCGCCGGGATCGACCCTGCGCGCATTGAACCGGAGGATCAGTCGACCTCGACGGAGGAGAACCTGCGCTTTTCGGCAGAGCGGATCCGCGCGGCGGGGCTGAGCACAAACGTCGTCATCGCGTCGGACAACTTTCACCAGCTGCGCGCCGCCCTGTGGGCAAGGCACTGCGGTCTGACGCCGTATGCGGCGGGCTGCCGCACGGCCTGGTTCCTCGCCCCCGGCTACTGGGCGCGGGAGATCGCGGGGGTCGCGTACACGCTGCTTACCTAAAAGGACTTCGGCTGCGCCGAAGTCCTTTTAGGCAGAAGGGGTTTCGCTCCGCTGCGCGCCTTGGCTGGCCTTTGGCCAGCCTGCGACACTCCGCTTTGCGCAAAGAGTTTTTTGCGACGTACACGCCGCCGCAAAAAACGGATTTCACTTTTTTCGCGGCTTACGAGCCGCGAACTCTGCGAA
>USAC01000118.1 GCA_900552475.1 uncultured Eubacteriales bacterium
CTTCTCAGCCGCCCGATGATCGGACATACTCCCCGGAAGTTACCTCCTCTCGGAGCAATCTCCCGGTTCATCGCATTGTAAACGGCTCCGGGTGTGCAGCACCCTTCGCACGCGTACCTGAATATAATAAAAGAAATCCCCCTGTTTGTCAAGGGGGATTTCCATACTTTTCGCAGAAAATTTTGCTATATTTCCGGTCAGTCCGTGACCGGCACCTCCAGCCCGAATTCACCCGGCATGAAGCGCGGGCAGACGTTCTCGAGCGTGCAGATCGTCGCCGCCGCAAGGCGCGTGCCGATGGCGCAGGCATCCTGCATCCCCTTGCCGTAGGTCAAGCCGATGGTAATGCCCGCGAAGAATGCGTCGCCCGCGCCGGTCGTGTCGCGTACATGGACGGGCTGCGCCGGGCAGAAGCCGCTCTCGCCGTCCGCCGTCGCATAGACCGCGCCGACCTCGCCGAGCGTCACAATCATGCGGGGGATGTTCGCGCTCTTCACCTTCTGCAGAAGAATCTGCTGCATCTGCTCGACGGTCTTGTCCTCGAAGTCCTCGATGAAGAGGATGCCCGCCTCCTGGCGGTTGCAGACGAAGCAGTCCGTCTGCTGCAGAAAATCGCGCCGCTCAACGGCGATCGTCATGTTCGAGACGACCGCGTAGACGGACTTGTGATACTTCTGCGCATAGGCAAAGACGCGCTTGACGATCTCCTTGTCCATGTCCAGCTCAAGGGCAATGCTGTCGGCGTCTCGGAAGATCTCGTCGCCCTTCTCGTCGAGCAGCGCGATCAGCGGACGCAGGTCGGGGCGCTTGCTGATGGCGGCACAGACATCGCCGTCGTTGTTGAACACAGCCAGCCACGTCCCCATGCCGTCCGGTGTGCGGAGCATGTAGTCGGTGTTGACCTTGTGGTTGCGCAGCTGGCGCACGACGTCCTCGCCGAGGCCGGTGTCGTCGACAAGGCTCACAAATGTCGGGCGCAGCTCGACATTCGCGATATCCTCGACCACGTTGCGGCTCACGCCGCCCGGCACTTGCTCGATGCGCCCAGCGTTGCGCCCGCCGGGGATATAGACGTCCTGCGGATAGCCCTTGATGTCCACGAACACCGCGCCCAGTACAACAATGCCCATCGTAATCCTCCCGCCGGAGGGGGCTTCGCCCCTCCGCGATACATTATATATAATGTATGATTATAGCGAACGGGGGCGGATTCTGTCAAGTCAGATCGCGCTGGATGCCCTTCGTGACGCGGTAGACGTCCTCGAGCGTGTTCATGCGGACGATCTGCTCCTTGTAGTAATTCGCGTGCGGCACGCCCTTGAGATACCACGCGTACTGCTTGCGCGCTTCAAGGATGGCGATGTGCTCGCCCTTGTCGGCGACGGCCAGCTCAATCTGGCGCACAGCGAGCGCCGCGCGCTCGCGCAGCGGCGGCAGCGGAGGAATCTCCTCCCCGTCAAGCGCGGCCTGCGCCTGCTGAAAGAGCCAGGGGTTACCGAAGCAGCCGCGTCCGATCATGGCCGCGTCCGCGCCAGTGAACTGCAGGATCCGTACCGCGTCCTCCGGGCGGAACACGTCGCCGTTGGCGATGACCGGGATGCGCACGGCCTCCTTCACCTCGCGGATGGTCGTCCAGTCGGCCTGCCCGGCGTACATCTGCGCGCGCGTGCGTCCGTGGACGGTCACCGCCGCCACGCCGGCCTGCTCGAGCATCTGCGCAAGCTGCACGGCGTTGATGCTTCCCTTGTCCCAGCCGCGGCGCATCTTGACCGTGACGGGCACCGGCGCGGCCCGCACAACCGCTTCCGCCACGCGCACGGCCTTCTCCGGGTCGCGCATGAGGGCCGAGCCGTCGCCGTTGGAGACAATCTTCCCCACTGGGCAGCCCATGTTGATGTCCACGATGTCCGCACCGCTGATCTCCGCCGCAAGGCAGGCCGCCTCGGCCATGCAGACCGGATCGCTGCCGAAAATCTGGACGCTCGCGGGGTGCTCGCCGGGGAAGAGCTTCAGCAGCCCCCGGCTCTTGCGGTCCTGATAGCACAGCGCCTTCGCGCTGACCATCTCCGTCACGGTCAGCCCCGCCCCCAGCTCCGAGCAGATCTGCCGGAACGCGAGGTCGGTCACGCCGGCCATCGGGGCCAGCACCAGCTGTGACGGGACATATACGCGGCCGATGTTCATGGTGAAAACTCCTCTCCGCCGCCGTCGCGGCAAAAAATACCCGCGCGCGGGCTTTTATCACGCGCGGATCGGTGGTATAATGGTAAAAAATACGAAACGAGGTGCCTGTCCGTGAAAAAGATCAAAACCTGCCGCAACAGCGACATCCTGGTGCTGCTGATGGCCGTCGGCATCATTCTGGTGCTGCTGGCCTATCGGATTTTCTCTTTTCTGTGCGACGCGGGCACGTTTGTCTGGTGGATGGTGCCGCTGGGGCTGCTCATGGCGGTGATGGCCGCCGGCGGCTTCCTGACGGCGTATCAGTCGTGGAAAAGGCTTCAATATCTGCGCGACCACCCGGAGGAGCGGTGAGTCAGAACCACTTCTTCCACTTGAAGATCAGCAGCTCCAGCACCACGCACAGCGCGCTTGCGATGCAGACAATCCGATAGCCGTTCGCGCTCTGCAGCTCCGGCATGTTCACAAAGTTCATGCCGTACCAGCCCGCAATCAGCGACAGCGGCAGGAACACCGTCGTCACGATCGTGAGAATCTTCATGATGTTGTTCTGGCGCACGTCGATCTGCGTCTGGTGCATCTCACGCAGCTGCAGGGAGTATTCGCGGTGCATCTGCACGAGCGCGGCCAGCCGCTGTGCCCGTCCCGAAAGGGCATCGAACAGATGCGCGGCGCGTGGATCATCCTCCGTCTCCTCACTCAGCGTTCCGCACAGCTCCGTCAGCTGCTCATAGTACGCCGCGTACGCCGAGAGCTCGCGGCGAATCTGGAAAATCCGCTGCTCAAAGCCGTCCGCGCGCTCACGCAGCAGCTCCTCCTCCATCTCCGAAAGACGGTCCTCATATCGCTGCAGCGCGACGGCGTCGTTCTGCAGCAGATGCGCCGTCAGCTCCGCGAGCAGCTGTGCGGGCGTCTGCGGCTCCTGCAGGAGTTTTCCCTCGAGCTTTCCCAGCTCGCTGCGCAGGAAATTGCTGTCATCGGCGAGCAGAAGCCGCTTTTGCGTCAGGCGGAACGCGAACTGCCGCCGGGGTCCCGTCGGATCCGCCTTCTGCGGCACGGCGAACGTTCCGCGCACGCCGCCCTTCACCGGCTCCGCCCGGCAGAAGCGGCTCGGCAGAAGCGCACGGCCACCCTCCGCCGTCTCGCGCTGCTGCAGCTGCGCAGATGTCAGCAGTTCATACAGCTCCGTATTCATCCGATCACCCCGCTTTCTCTGTCGGTTCATATTGTAGCACTCCCCGGCCCGTTCTGTCGAGGGAATTTTTTATTTGCTGAAAATGGAAGAGCCCTTTTCGGCAGTGAGAATTCGCGGTCTGCGGGCCGCGAACTCTCACTGCGAGACTTTGATAGCCAAAGACGTGGGCCGCCCGTGGGGGGCGGGGTTGTTTTTTTTTTTTTTTGGCCCCACCCGGGGGGGGGGGGGGGGGGG
>USAC01000119.1 GCA_900552475.1 uncultured Eubacteriales bacterium
ATCCAGCCCTCCGGCTGTATCGGTTGAGCAAAAGTCAGCGTGGGAATGGTGTGGTATCTTTATCTAAGTGAAACCCCGCGCTCCCACTTCGAGACGGACGCCTTCGTCACGCCGATGTGGTCGGCGAGCACCTCCTGTGTGAGCCCCTGCGCCTGCCGCAGACGGGTGATATTTTCCGAAAAGTGCAGAAATTCCATCGTGTGTTCCCCCATTTCTGCTCCCATTATACCCGCCCCCGCCGCCCCGCACAAGCGACGCGCGCGACACTTGGTGAGAAAAAATCAACCGCAGCGATACACAGAGTTTTGACGCTCTTCTTTACGAAGGGGTTTCGCTCCGCTCTGCGCCTCGGCTGGCATAGCCAGACTGCGGCGCTCGCTCCGCGCAAAGTGTATTTTGTGACGTACACGCCGCCGCAAAATACGATTAGAACTTATTCGCGGCGCTGCGGCACCGCGAACTCTTTGAGACTTTGATGTTGAGTTCCCTCTTCGATGGGGCGGTCATAGAATGACCTCGGAGAGATGTTTCTCTCGGAAAGGAGGCAGATCGGATGATTCATCTCCAACACGCCGCCTTTGTCTATCAGGCGCCGGACGGGGAGGTCGAAGCCCTGCGGGATGTGTCGTTTGACGTGGTGGAGGGGGAGTTCTGCTCCATCGTCGGGCCATCGGGCTGCGGCAAGTCGACGCTGCTGTCCGCGCTTGCGGGGCTTGAACCGCTCAGCGGCGGCGTGTTGACGCTCGACGGCGAGCCGGTCAGCGGCCCGTCGCGCAAGGTGGGCTTCATGCCGCAGCGCGACCAGCTTTTCGAGTGGCGCACGATCCGCGACAATGTGACGCTGGGGCTTGCCATCCGCCATGAGCTGACGCCGGAGCGGCTGGCGCGTGTGGATACGCTGCTCGCGCGCTACGGGCTCGCGGAGTTCGCTGCGAAGCGCCCGGCGCAGCTCTCCGGCGGTATGCGCCAGCGCTGCGCGCTGATCCGGACGCTCGCGCCCGACCCGAAGGTACTGCTGCTCGACGAGCCATTTTCGGCGCTGGACTATCAGACGCGGCTCGCCGTGTCGTCGGATATCTACCGCATCATCCGCCGCGAGGGCAAGACCGCCCTGCTCGTGACGCACGACATCTCCGAGGCCGTCAGCATGTCCGACCGGGTCTTTGTGCTCAGCCGGCGGCCGGCGGTCGTGAAAAAGACGTTTGACCTGTCGGCGCTGCGCCGCCTTGACCCGCTGCAGCGGCGGGATGACCCGGCCTTCGGGGCGGTGTTCAACGCAATCTGGAAGGAGTTGGAGCTTCATGAATAACGGTGCGCCATCGGCCGGGCGGGCGGCGTATCTGGCGCGGCTGCGGCGCGAGAAGCGCTCTGTCCGGGTGTGGCAGGTCGCGCTGGTGGCGGCGCTTTTTCTCTGGTGGGAGCTGAGCACGCGCATCGGACTCGCCGACGGCTTTCTGCTGAGCAGTCCATCGCGGATGGGGCGCACGTTCGCCGCGCTCTGCGGCGGCGGGGAACTGGCCGTCCACATCGGGACGTCGTGCCTGGAGACGGTGGTGGGCTTTCTGGCCGGGACGCTGCTGGGGACGGCGGTCGCCGTCGGCATGTGGTGGTCGGAAAAGCTCGCCCGGATTCTCGACCCGTATCTCGTGGTGCTCAACGCGCTGCCCAAGACGGCCCTCGGGCCGATTTTCATCGTCTGGATGGGCGCGGGGATGGGCGCGATCGTCGTGATGACGCTCGCCATCTCCCTGATCGTCACCATCCTGAGCATGTATCAGGGGTTTCTGTCTACGGATGAGGAGAAGCTGCGGCTCATGCGCACCCTCGGTGCCAGCCGCCGCCAGATTCTCTGGATGCTGGTGTTCCCGGCCAACCTGCCAACGCTCTTCAGCACGCTGAAGGTCAACGTTGGGCTGTCGTGGGTTGGGGTCATCATGGGGGAGTTTCTTGTCTCGCGGGCCGGTCTGGGCTATCTCATCGTCTATGGCTCTCAGGTGTTCAACATGGATCTGGTGATGACCAGCGTGCTGATTCTGGCGCTGGCGGCGGTGGTGATGTACCGGCTGGTGCTGCGGGCGGAAAAAATCTTGAATCGCTATTGGGGGGTTATCCAATGAAGAAAGTGGCTGCGCTGGTGCTGGCGCTGGGGATGCTCGCGGCGCTGTGCGCCTGCGGCGGGGAGTCGGATAAGAAGACCATCTTGAGGTTGAACGAGGTTACCCATTCCGTGTTCTATGCACCGCAGTATGTCGCGATGAGTCAGGGCTTCTTCGCCGACGAGGGGCTGGAGATCGAGCTGACGAACGGCGGCGGCGCCGACAAGGTCATGTCGGCGGTCATCTCCGGCCAGTCGGACATCGGCCTTGCGGGGCCGGAGGCCTGCATCTACGTCTATAATCAGGGTAAGGACGACTATCCGCGCATCTTCGCCCAGCTGACCAAGCGCGACGGTTCGTTCCTCATGGGGCGGACGGACGAGAGCTTCTCGTGGGAGAATCTGCGCGGCAAGACCGTGATCGGCGGGCGCGCCGGCGGCGTGCCGGAGATGACGCTCGAGTACGTTCTGCGCCGGAACGGCCTTGTGCCGCAGGAGGACACCGTGGTCGACACGTCCGTGCAGTTTAACATGATGGCCGGAGCCTTCAGCGGCGGCAGCGGCGACTATGTCACGCTCTTTGAGCCGACGGCCACGGAGATGGAGCTGGCCGGGAAGGGCTATATTCTCTGCTCCATCGGCGCGGAGAGCGGCGAGATTCCGTACACGGCGTATTTTGCGAGCCAGAGCTACATGGCGGCGCATCCGGACGTGGTGCAGGGCTTCACAAACGCCATCGCGCGGGCGCAGAAGTGGATTCTCTCCCACTCGGACCGTGAGGTGGCCGAGGCCATCGCCGCGCAGTTCCCGGATACCTCGCTCGACGTACTTGAGCGCGTGACGGCGCGCCACCGCGCCATCGACGCGTGGAACCAGACGCCCGTGATGGAGCAGGCGGCGCTTGAGCGGCTCGAGACGGTCATGGAGACGGCGGGCGAGCTGACGCGGGCGCAGTGGGTCGATTTTGAAAAGCTCGTGGATAACTCCTTCGCGCGCAGCGCGCAGGGCTGACCGGCGGAATCCGTGCATGTTCTGCCCCGCTGCAGCATATACTGTTGGGTATGCAAAAGGAGGGAGCAAGAACCATGGAACCGAAATACCCGCTGGACGTCGACGACCTGATCTATCAGGACGAGTGGCAGATCAGCGAACGATAATGCAGGAAGGGGGGCGAGAGGGCGGGAGGAATGGGGGGAGGGGGGGGACAAGGGGAGGGAGGCGGGGGGCGGGCCGCGGGGCAGAGGATGAAAAAAAAAAAAAACAAAAGAA
>USAC01000120.1 GCA_900552475.1 uncultured Eubacteriales bacterium
AAGTGCGACGTCTGCGGCGCGTCCGTCGACGGCAATACCCCCGGCGGCACGACCGATCCCGGCGATAAGCCCGGTACCGGTGAACCCGGCAAGCCCGGCACCGCGACCGGCGATACCTCCGGCTTCACGCTGTGGCTGGCGCTGCTGAGCGTCTCCGCCCTCGCGGGCGCCGCCCTCCTGCGCGGCAAGAAGCGCAGAGCCTGAGCACAGTGCGTAAAACCGCATAGCTAAGCTGAACCCCGCCCCCGCCAAACGCCCGGGCGGGGTGTCTCTTTGTTTTGAGCAAGGTCTGGCGGTTGAATCGGCCGTTTATGCCTCCGGCGGGTTACTTTCTGATTGCCCGGAAAGGAAGTCCAGAAACCGTAGGTTTCCGGCGCGCTTTTGGGTACTTTTCCCGCGCGGGAAAAGCACCCCGCCGGAGGCAGCACAAGCCAATTCAATCCCCCATCCCCCGCCAAACCGGAAAAAATGCGGAGCCTACCGGCTCCGCATTTCATCAGCCATATTCCCTCACAGCAGCCCGTGCGTGCGCAGAACCACCGTAAACACGAAAATCGTCAACATCGAGAGCACCGAGCTCCACGCGACGATCTGCCCCGCGAGCTGCTCGTCGCCGCCGATCTCCTGCACCATCACGGCGCTCGTCACGGCCACCGGCGAACAGAAAATCGCCACGAGCGACGGCATCTCCTCCGTCGTCAGACCCAGCGGCCCGCGCAGAGCGACGGCAAGCCCCAGAATGATGCACGGGCAGACGATCAGGCGCATGCACACCGCGACCGTCAGGTTCTTGAGCAGCCCCCACACCGCGTCGAAGCGGATCTGCGTGCCGAGCACGACAAGCATGATCGGCGTAGCGACCTTCGAAAACTGCTGCAGGACAGAAAACAGCGACGGCAGCGACGACTGCAGCGTGAAGACCGGCGTGCCGTCCGCCCCGGTCGGGAGCAACCCCCGGATCGCGACGACGACAAGTCCCGTACACGCGCCGAGAATCAGCGGGTTTTTCGCGATGTTCATCAGCCGCGTTTTCCATCCCGCGGCTCCCGGCGAACCGGAGGCGTACATCGTCAGCACCAGCACGGCCAGCACGTTGAACACCGGCACGCATACCGACGTGACGAGCGAGGCGAACGCCATGGCCGACGCGCCGCCGAGCGCGCTCGCAAGCGGAACGCCGAGGATCACCTGGTTCGACCGGAACGTCGCCTGCGCGATGACGGCCCTCTGCGCGCGCCTCTTCGCCGTGAGGTGCGCGACCAGAATGCCCAGAGCCATGGAGAAGAGAATCCCCCCGATGATATAGACCAGCAGCACCCAGTTCAGCTCCGAGAGACTGCCGACACTGTAGACGTTCAGAAACAGCTGCACCGGCAGAAACACGCGGAAGCAGAATCGGTTGAGCTGGCGAAAAAACGAGTCATCCCAGAAATTCCCCAGCCGCAGCAGATACCCCAGCAGGATCATCAGCAGCAGGGGCATGACCGCCCGGCTGGCGTAGAGGAAAATTTCGCTCATGCCCGCGCCTCGCCCAGTAGGGTGGGCAGCTCCGCCCCCGTGCAGATGCGCGCGCCGATGCGCGCCATATCGCGCAGGTTCGCTGACTGCACCTCGTCCGTGACGGAGGACGTGCAGTCGGAGAGCACCACGACGTCGTAGTCGAGCGAGAGCGCATCATAGCAGGTGGTGCGGATGCAGTTGGGCGTGGTCGTCCCGGCGAGGATCACCGTGTCAACGCCCAGACGGCGCAGCAACAGGTCGAGCTGCGTGCTGAAAAAGGCGGAAAAGCGGGGCTTGACGATACAGTAGTCGCCCGCTTCAACGGTGAACTCCTCCGGAAACGCGTCGGACATCTCCGGCGGGCAGACTTCAGAGAGTGGCCGTCCGCCGGCAAACCACACCTCCCGGCGGCAGCGCTCGACGTCGCTCCCGTCGGCGCGGTAGTGCCGCGTGGCGTACACCACGGGCGTGCCCGCGCGGCGGCAGGCGTCCATCGCCGCGGCGCAGGCCGGGACGGTCGCAGCGGCGGAGGGGATACACAGCGGGGACGCCGGATCCAGAAAACCGCGCTGCATGTCGATCATAATCAGGGCAAAACGCTTCATATCGGATAACTCCTTGTCGACTTATGTCCCATCCGTTATACCATAGCGCGCGGGAGAAGTCAATGGGCGCGAGGATGGCGCAGGAGGTCACGCATCATCCGGATAGCCCCCGCGTACCGCCGCACGGCAGCCGTATCCGCATCGCCATAGAGCGGCGGTACGATGAGACTGTCTCCGCACAGCACAAAGGTCATCACACCCTCCGCGCGGCGCAGAAGCGTCTCCGCATTGCGGGAGATATGGCGCATAAGCTCATCATTCGCAGCTTCCGTATACAGAATATAAAAACGCATTTTATAGGCAAGCTCTCCGGCGGCATATCGCTGCGGCAGATGGAATTCCCGATTCACGGCATGGTTGACGCGCTTTTTGACCGCATCGAAATCCGCCTTTTGGAAATTCTCCATCCGCACAAGCAGGAATCGTCCGTCAAACCGATATGTCGAGCGGCAGAAAAACGAGTTTTCCGTGTATGTACGACATGTATCCTCCACGGCCGCCGCGCGCAGACGTTCACAGATGTCCTCAAAGCACAGTGTCTCCGGCAGAGGGATCCGCGCCGGGAGCGCCTTCTGCGTGCGCACCCACCACGCGTGCAGCAGCAGGATAAGCACCGACACAGTGAAGCAGGCCGCCGGAATGCAGATGGAGTCGTGTATGAAAAGGAACAGAATCAACGTGCCGCCGGAGAGCACCGCCAACAGCGATGCGGCAAAAGACACCTCCGCCGCGATCCGCTGTCTGCAGATCTGCCGACGCAGCTCCTGCTCAGAACAGAGTATCATACGGACACCCCCTTATATTTTTCAAAATAACATAAAATAGGGAGAAGTGGAAGAAAAATCATATGCTATCCGGTGTGAAACTGTTTAAAAGCCGACGGGGCACTTTCTGTACGCACAGAAAGTGCCCAAAGA
>USAC01000121.1 GCA_900552475.1 uncultured Eubacteriales bacterium
CGCTCCCCGTAAAGGGGACGCCGCATCCGTAAGGCGGCAAAGCCGCCAACGTCTGCGCAGTGAGCGCCGCTACACCCCATATTTCGGCCTTTTCCATTTTAACGGCGGCTTGTACGGGCTGCGAGTGCCTTCCCGAGATTGCCACGGGCGCAGAGCGCCCTCGCAATGACAAACTTGGGGGCCGTTGCCTTTTTAACATTGGCCCGCACTTCCCGCCGGTGCAGTGTCGGGAGGGGCATGCCCCTCCCCTACAATGCACGGCAGAAAGTCTCGTGCAGCTCCCCACTTTCCATTCTCGTCTTTCCACTTCCATCCTGCTCTTCCTCTACACATAACGTTATAAATATCTTCGTTCTATGGAAAAAGCACAAAAATCCGCGGGGGAACCCGAAACGTTCGTTGATTATTCCGTCATGGCGGGATTTGACGAACGCGGGCAAATGTGATAAAATAAAGGCACAAAGAGAAAGCGGCGCGTTCAAAAATACAGACCCGGTTTTCGGGATCGCGCGGCAGGATCGGTTTGTTGCCGACCGTCTGGGCACACCTGCGTTTGCGGCAGGTGCGCCGTTTTTTTTCAGACGGGGCAGGGAGGAGAATCAGAATGTATGACATTTCGCGTCTGCTGCGGGACAATCCCTATCCGGGCCGCGGCATCGTGCTCGGCCGCTCCGGCGACGACCGGTGCAGCGTGCTGGCCTATTTCATCATGGGCCGCAGCGCCAACAGCCGAAACCGCGTGTTTGTCCGGACGGACGACGGCATCCGCGCGCAGGCCTTCGACCCTGCGGCCATGACGGATCCCAAGGGCATCCTCTATAACCCGGTGCGGCGCATCGGCGAGGCGTGGGTCGTTTCGAACGGCGACCAGACCGACGCCATCCGTGACTGCTTCGCCGTCGGCCGCCCGTGGGAGGAGGCGCTGCGCGCCAGCACGTTCAAGCAGGACGCGCCGGACTTCACGCCGCGCATCTCGGGCCTGCTGTATCCGGACGGGCACTATGCCCTGTCCATCCTCAAGGCCATGGAGGGCAGCCCGCGCTGCTGCCAGCGCAGCGTCTTTGACTATGACGCGCCGCGCGCCGGGATGGGCCACCTCATCCACACCTACGAGGGCGACGGCACGCCGCTGCCGTCCTTCTGCGGAGAGCCGCGCGCCGTGAGCATCTGCGGCAGTCAGGAGGACTTCACCGCGGCGATCTGGTATGGTCTGAACGCGGAGAACCGCGTGTCGCTCTTCACGGCCTTCATCGACCGCCGGAGCGGCGAGGTCACGACCCGGATCGTGAATCGGAATCAGAATTTAGGCGTTTGAGGAGAACATCATGCAGACGGACCGTTATATTTCCCCGCTCTCCACGCGCTATGCCAGCGCGGAGATGCAGTACCTTTTCTCGCAGGACTTCAAATTCCGCACCTGGCGGCGGCTGTGGATCGCCCTGGCCCGCGCGGAGAAGACGCTCGGCCTTGCCATCACGGACGAGCAGATCGCCGAGCTGGAGGCCCACCGCGACGACATCAACTATGCTGAGGCCGAGGCCCGCGAGCGCGAGGTGCGCCACGACGTGATGAGCCACGTCTATGCCTACGGCCTGCAGTGCCCGAAGGCGGCGGGCATCATCCACCTCGGCGCGACGTCTTGCTACGTCGGCGACAACACGGATCTCATCATCCTGCGCGAGGCCGCGCAGCTCGTGGTGAAGAAGGCCGTGCAGGTCGTGCGGAACCTCTCCGCCTTTGCCGACCGCTGGAAGGACACGCCCTGCCTCGGCTACACCCATCTGCAGCCCGCCCAGCTCACGACCGTGGGCAAGCGCGCGGCGCTGTGGATCAACGAGCTGCTCATGGACATCGATGAGCTGGAGTTCCGCCTGTCGCGCCTGCAGCTGCTCGGCTCGAAGGGCACGACCGGTACGCAGGCCTCGTTCCTCGAGCTGTTCGGCGGCGACGAGGGCAAAATTCAGGAGATGGAGCGCCTGATCGCGGACGAGATGGGCTTTGCGGGCGTCGTGCCGGTGTCCGGCCAGACGTATTCCCGCAAGGTGGACAGCTACTTCCTCTCCGCCCTGTCCGGCATCGCCCAGAGCGCGATGAAGTTCGCGAACGACCTGCGCATCGCCCAGTCGTTCGAGGAGCTGGAGGAGCCGTTTGAAAAGCACCAGATCGGCTCGTCCGCCATGCCGTACAAGCGCAACCCCATGCGCGCGGAGCGCATGTGCGCGCTGGCGCGCTATGTGATGACGGACAGCCTGAACCCCGCGTTCACGGCGGGCACGCAGTGGTTCGAGCGCACGCTCGACGATTCGGCCAACAAGCGCCTGTCCGTGGCGGAGGCATTTTTGGCGACGGATGCCATTTTGAACATTTATATGAATATCACGGAGGGCATCGTGGTCTATGAGCGCGTCATTGCCCGCCGCGTGATGGAGAAGCTGCCGTTCATGGCCACAGAGAACATCCTCATGGAGTCTGTGAAGCGCGGCGGCGACCGGCAGGAGCTGCACGAGGCTCTGCGCGTGCATTCCCATGCGGCCGCCGCCCGCGTAAAGCTCGAGGGCGGGCAGAACGACCTGCTCGACCGCATCGCGGCCGACCCGCTGTTCCCGCTGAGCCGGGAGGAGCTGGAGGAGATGCTCGACCCGCGGGCCTTCATCGGCTGCTGCCCGTCACAGGTGACGCGCTTTCTGAAGGACACGGTGCAGCCCGTCGTGGACCGCTGGGGTGCAAAGGAGACCCTGACGGCCAAACTGGAAGTTTGAGTATTTGAATGGAAGATTGAGAAAAAAATTCCCGGACGCAGGTCCGGGATTTTTTTCGTGGAAAATGGAGAATGGAAAGTGCTGCAGGGCTGCCAGTCGTGCGTTGTAGGGGCGAGGCATGCCTCGCCCGGCGCAACGCTTGCAGCTCGCATTGAGTATCGATAAAGTGGTACACACCGATTGCGTCTGTAGCGGCGCTCACTGCGCAGCCGTTGGCGGCTTTGCCGCCTTACGGATGCGGCGTCCCCTTTACGGG
>USAC01000122.1 GCA_900552475.1 uncultured Eubacteriales bacterium
GTGCCGACGAGGCGTTTCTCGTCTGCAAGCGCAAAATCGAGGACAGAAAACTCGAAATGAACCTCGTGACCGCGGAATGCACGTTCGACATGAACAAGCTGCTGTTCTACTTCACTGCGGACGGCCGCGTAGACTTCCGCGAGCTGGTCAAGGATCTCGCCGGCGTGTTCCGCACCCGTATCGAGCTGCGCCAGATCGGCGTGCGCGACGAGGCGAAGATGATCGGCGGCCTCGGCTGCTGCGGCCGTGAGCTGTGCTGCTCGACCTACCTCGACGACTTTCATCCGGTCTCCATCAACATGGCCAAGGACCAGAACCTTTCGCTCAATCCGGCGAAGATCTCCGGTGTATGCGGCCGTCTGATGTGCTGCCTGAAATATGAGCACGAGGCCTACGCCGAGCTCCAGAAGATCACGCCGCGTCAGGGCAGCGTTGTCGATACCCCCGAGGGCCGCGGCAAGGTCATCACGACCCAGATGCTGCGCGGCATCTGCAAGGTGCAGCTCGATGACAGCCCCGAGCATTCGCTGACCGAGTTCCGCTGTGAGGACTGCACGGTGGTCAAGGGCGCGTGCCGCAACCGCCAGAACGCCGCCGCGATGGCCGAGGAGCGCCGTCAGCGCGAGGAAAACGGCGAGACCCTGCCGCCCGAGCGCCCTGTAAAGCCGCAGAGAGCGGAGCGTCCGGCCCGGAGCGAGCGTGCCCCGAGGAGCGAGCGTCCCGAGCGTCAGCCGAAGGGCGAGCGGCCGCCGCGCCCCGAAAAGCCGGAGCGTCCGGCAAGGGGCGAACGCCAGCCCCGTCCTGAGAAGCCGGAGCGCATCGAAAAGAATGCAAATCCTGCTGAAACCGGCGAAAATGCCGCAGCAGAACCGCGCGAGGGTGCACCTCGCCGCCGCTCGCGCGGCGGCCGCAGACACCGCCGTCCGCAGAACGGCGAAAATGCGCCTGCCCCTCAGAACAGCGCCGAATAAAAAGTTCTCCACAGGCTGTGGAGAAAATGAAGGATAAACCGAAACGCAGACTTTTGTCTGCGTTTCTTTTTTACAGACAAAGGCGCTCCCATCTGAGTAGACGGGAGCGCCTTTGCGTTTTGAGATATTTGAAATTGAAAAGAGAGAGATTTCTGCAAGATATGCGCTTACGGCAAGGGGCGCTCTTACAGCAGCTCGCGCTTGATGCGCTCGAGCGCCTCGGGAGCCTGCTGCTCCATCTTCTCCGGGAAACCGAAGTAGGATACGCAGATGATATTGTCGCCGCCGACCTTGGGTGCGTCCGGCTTGAGCTGCTTGTTTGCGAAGTCCATGTCGCGCAGGGTCTCGAAGATGCCGTCGAAATCGACCTCGCCCTCGCCCATGGCGGTGTGCTGATGGATGGTATAGTCTGCGCGGCCGCGCTGGTTGAGCCAAGGCGGATTGACGATGTAGCGGCAGTCCTTGGTCTGGTTCCAGGTGTCGGCCAGAAGTACGTGGGTCAGCTCATCGCCGGCGTACTTGAGCATATGGCGGACGTCGCCCTTGCCCTGGTCATAGAAGAAGCCGTGGGAAGCGGAATAAACGTAGCCGAGGTTCTTGGAGCGGAAGGACTTGACGATGTCGCACGCCTCGTCGTTCAGCTCTACGAAGTCATACGGGTGAGACTGGCACTCTACACGGATGCCCTCGCGCTCGATGATCGGGAGCAGCTCCTCCATGGACTTGAAGAACATGCCGTTGCAGATCTCCTGCTGGTTCGGGTCGCCGGAGAACTCGGTGTTGATGACCGGTACGCCCATGTCAACCGCGATCTCGATCATGCGCTTCCAGTTGGCAACTGCGTGCTGGCGCTGCTCCTCGGTCGGGCCGGACCAGCGGTAAACAACGATGAAGGACGAGATCTCTACGCCGGTCTCCTTGAGAGCCTGCTTATACTCCTGCTGGCACTCCTTGGAGAACAGCGGATGCTTGTAGAACGGGTTGATGCGCGGATGCGGGGACTGCTCGATGTACTTGTAGCCCCAGTCTGCGACCTTGTGTACGTAATCATTGATGGACATCTGCTTAGCCAGAACGTCAACGTCAAATGCGATTTTCATGAATGTTTTCCTCCTTGTCTCTTTGTGCCGTTTCCAGGGCGGCTTCCCTTTCGATGGCTCTATTATACGGCGCTTTGTCCGCTCTGCCAATGATACATCTCGCCGTATGACTGCGAAATCCTGCTGTTTTCTCTCGATTGTGCACTTCTGATTATATTTTGCACAAATGCTGGACATCTGCGTATTTTATCCGTTATTCCGTATAAATTCCTGCTTTTTCTTTTCTGGACGCGCTTTAACTCTTGCGCGGAAGGGTAAATTCTGCTATGATGCAGGAAAGGAGCGTGACGCTTTATGCTGATCCCGGAGAAAGGCGTGCATCAAACCTCGGAACGGTATTTCTTCACCCCGTCCTCGCTTGCACGCGAGCTTTTTTATTACCCCACGCGCGGCGGTCATTACTTTTGCAGCAGCCTGTATTCCTTCGACCACCGCTCGGAGATCGCCATGCAGGGCGACCACAACCAGAACATCATGCTGTTCTATATCCACAGCGGCGCGATGGAGCTGACGCTCGGCGGTGTCAGAGCGCTCGCCGCCGCCGGACAGGTCGTGCTGTTCGACTGCCGCGAGCCCTACCGCTACGCCGCCTCGGACGGCCTCGAATTCTCGTGGCTGCTGTTCAACGGACTGAACACGCGCGCGTTTTACCGCCGCATCCTTCAGGCGCACGGCGGCCGGCAGGTCTTTATGCCCTCGGGCGTCAGCGAGATCGCGCAGCTGCTCGACAGCATCTTCACCGGCTGCGCCGCCGACGAGCGCCCCGGCGAGGCACAGCTTTCGCAGATGCTCCACCGCATGCTCGGCCTGTTGCTGCTCAACGACACCTCCCCGGCTCACGCCGGCAGCGACCGCATCGCAGAGGCCATCCGCTACATGAACCGCCACCTGTTCGAGGAGCTGAGCGTGCAGGAGGTCGCCGCCTGGGTCTCTCTGAG
>USAC01000123.1 GCA_900552475.1 uncultured Eubacteriales bacterium
AAAAGTGCCCCGCCGGAGGTACGGACAATCCAATTCTACCGCCGATTCTCCCCCAAATCCACCCTTGCGGATCCCCCCGTGGCGCGGTATAATTTGGGCAAATCCACGCATAAACCCGCAAATCAACCTGCAATGACAGGAGGAACCATACATGTTCAAAAATACGAAAAAATACGCCATCACCAACGCCGTGCTCCTCGACGGGACGGAACACATGACACCGCAGACGGGCAAAATCGTCTGCATCGACGGCGACCGCATCGTCCGCATCTGCGACGGCGGCGCGCCTGCGGGCTTTGAGGAGGTCAATCTTGACGGCATGTACCTGATGCCGGGTCTCATCAACATGCACGTCCACCTTCCCGCCTCCGGCAAGCCGAAAAAGAAGCCCTCCGATCCGAAAAAGCTCGTGAAGCTCATCACCTCGAACGGCCTGACGCGCCGCGTGGGCGTGAATATGTGCGCGGGCTTTGCAAAGACGGAGCTGCTCAGCGGCGTGACGACGATCCGGACGGTCGGCGGCGTGGCAGACTTCGACACGATCATCCGCGACCGCGCGGCCGCGGGCGAGATAATCGCCCCGCGCGTCGTCGCGTCGAATATGGCCGTTTCCGTCCCCGGCGGCCACATGGTCGGTTCGCTCGCCTATGAGGCGCGCAGCGCGCAGGAGGCCGCGGACTATGTCCGCCGCATCGCCGCGGAAAAGCCCGATCTCATCAAGCTGATGATCACCGGCGGCGTGCTCGACGCGGAGGTCGTGGGCGAGCCGGGCGTGCTGCGGATGCAGCCGGAGCTGGTGCACGCGGCGTGCGACACGGCGCACGCGCTGGGCATGCGCGTCGCGGCGCACGTCGAGAGCCCCGAGGGCGTGCGCGTGGCGCTCGAAAACGGCGTCGACTCCATTGAGCACGGCGCGAAGCCCGACGAGGACATCCTTCGCCTGTTCACCGAGAAGAACGCCTTCGACATCTGCACGATCTCCCCGGCGCTGCCGTTCGCGCTGTTTGACCGCGCCGTCTCCCACGCGACCTATGAGCAGCAGGAAAACGGCAAAATCGTCTTTGACGGCGTGGTTGAGATGGCCAAGGCCTGTCTTGCGCGCGGGATCCCCGTCGGTCTCGGCACGGACACGGGCTGCCCGTTCATCACGCACTACGACATGTGGCGCGAGCTGCACTACTTCGTGAAATACTGCGGCGTGACATCGACGTTCGCGCTGCACACGGCGACGCTGCGCAACGCGCAGCTCGCGGGACTGGGCGGGGAGACCGGCTCGATCGAGGAGGGCAAGTGCGCTGACCTCATCGCCTGCCGCGAAAATCCGCTCGAGGGCTTCACGGCGCTGCGCGAGCTGGAGCTGGTTGTGCGCGGCGGCGCGCGCATCGAGCGCCCGCAGATCAAAAAAATGCCCGACGTTGAGCGCGAGCTGGATAAGTGCCTGTAAAAAGTGTTGTAAAGGCGCGCCGCATGTGATAAAATATCTCTTTAGATTGATATTTTAAGAAAACAGAGGAAGAAACTATGGAAATCACTGAAGGCGCGTCCTTTGAGAGCTTTGGCCTGTCCGAGGCCACTATGCGCGCCATAAAAAACAAGGGCTATGCCACCTCCACCCCCGTGCAGGCCGGGTGCATCCCGCCGATGCTGGAGGGGAAGGACGTCATCGCCAAGGCCCCGACCGGCACCGGCAAGACCATGGCTTTCGGTATTCCCATCATTGAGCGCATCGACCCCGAGAGCGAGGAGGTGCAGGCCGTGATCCTCGCGCCGACGCGCGAGCTGGCGATGCAGATCACCGACGAGATGCGCGAGATCGCCGTCTGCCACGAGGGCGTGCGGCTCGTCTGCCTGTACGGCGGGCAGCCCATCGGCAAGCAGATCAACGCCCTCAAGCGCCGCCCCCAGATCGTCGTCGCGACGCCGGGGCGCCTGTCCGACCATATGAAGCGCCGGACCGTGACGCTCGGGAGCGTGCAGACCGTCGTGCTCGACGAGGCCGACCGTATGCTCGACATGGGCTTTATCCACGACGTGACGCGGATTCTCGACAAGATCCCGAACCGCAAAAACCTCGGCATGTTCTCCGCGACGATCAGCCGCGAGGTGATGGACATCTCCTGGGTCTATCAGCGCGACCCCGAGGAGATCACCGTGCAGGCCACGCGCGAGAATAAGCCCGACATCCTGCAGTACCGCATCGAGGTTGCCTCCGACCGCAAGGTCGACGCCATCGCAGCGATTATCCGCCACGAGGGACTTGAGCGCGTCATCTGCTTCTGCAACACGAAGGGCTCGACCGAGCGGCTGACGAAGTTCCTGCAGCTGCGCGGGCTCGATGCCCAGTGCATCCACGGCGACATTCCGCAGAGAAAGCGTGAAGAGGTCATGAACCGCTTCCGTGAGGGCAATCTCCATGTGTTCGTCGCGACGGATGTGGCCAGCCGCGGTATCGACGTCGACGACGTCGACGCGGTGTTCAACTTCGATGTGCCGGAGGAGAACGAGTATTATATCCACCGCATCGGGCGCACCGGCCGCGCGAAAAAGCACGGCGTTGCGTATACGCTGCTGTCCGACTTCCCGAGCCGTATGCGGCTTGACGATATCGCGCGCAACACGCGCAGCCAGATCGTCGCCGCCACGGTGGACGATGAGGGACAGGTTACACCGGTGGAGAAGAAATAAGCGCATTTACTGGCAGCAGCCAGCCGATACTCGGCTGGCTGCTGTTTTTGCTTTGGGATGGGTGATTGAATCGGCCCACAAAACAAAAAACCACCCCGGCTCCTGATGAACTGCTCCAGTTTGTGCGGACAGCACAAAAAGCCCCCATGTAGGCGATATGAAGTTTAAGTGGAGTGGCGCA
>USAC01000124.1 GCA_900552475.1 uncultured Eubacteriales bacterium
CTTGACATTGACGGTGGTTCTGGAACCGGTACTGGTCACATCCCAGATACCCAGTCCCTGCACTTTATCGCAAACCTGGATGCAGCGCATGCACTTGACGCAGCGGTTCTCAATGCGGATGACGGGGTTGCTGAAGTCGTCGGGGATGTGGTTGAGATCCTGAATGTAGTGCTCGCCGAGGAGGTTATAGTCGTTGCTGAGCTGCTGGAGCTTGCAGTTGCCGCTGCGGGTACACTTTGTGCAGTTCGTGTCGTGCTGGCTCAGCAGCAGGCGCAGGTTGACGCGGCGCGCCTCGCGCACGCGGGGGGAGTTCGTCGAGACGACCATCCCCTCCACGATGGCGTTGTCGCAGGCGGGGACAAGGCGCTCATAGCCCTCGACCTCGACCATGCACAGGCGGCATGCGCCGATTTCGTTGACGCCCTTGAGATAGCAGAGCGTGGGAATGTCGAGGTGGACGGAGCGGGCGGCCTCGAGGATGGTCGTACCCTCCGGCACCGTGACGGTTTTGCGGTCGATTGTCAGCGTTACCATTTGTTGTTCCGCCCCCCTCTGAAGATTCCGTAGCCGAAGTGGTCGCAGCGCAGGCAGCGGGACGCCTCGGCGAGCGCGCCTTCCTCCGTCAGTCCGCACTCGATGTCCTCAAAGTCGCACTTGCGATCGCAGGCCTCGCGCTCGGTGGTGTTGATGCGCCCGTGCGGCGCGCGGTTGTTCAGCCGCGGGGCGGGGATGTCGATGTCGACCTCGATCTCATGGCGGAAGCCGAGGTGCTCGTCGATGTTGGCCGCGGCAACCTTGCCCGCGGCGATAGCGCGGATGGCCGTGGCGGGACCGGTGACGCAGTCGCCGCCGGCGAAGAGGTTGTCCTTGTCGCCGACCTGACCGCTCAGGGCCGCGACGAACGTGCCGCCGCGCTTGATGGGCACGCCCGCCTGCTCAAAGCCCTGCATCTCGATGCCCTGGCCGATGGCCACGACGATGACGTCCGCAGGAATGCGCTGCTCGGGCAGATCCGCCTTGTTCGGGCGGGGACGGCCGTCCTTGCCGACCTCGCCGATGATCTGCGGCTGCACCCACAGCGCGCGGGCGACGTGGTTCTCGTCGGCCTCGATGCGCACGGGGGCGGCCAGCGTCATCAGCTCCGCGCCCTCGGCCAGCGCGCCCTCGATCTCGTCGGGGAGGGCGGTCATGTCCTCGGTGCGGCGGCGGTAGACGCAGGTGACCTTGTCCGCGCCGAGACGGATGGACGAGCGCACGACGTCCATGGCGACGTTGCCGCCGCCGATGACGACGACCTGCTTGCCGTGGAAGTTCGGCATGTTGTTATCGCCGATGGCACGCAGCATCACGACGGCGGACATGACGTTGCGGCTGTCCTCGCCGGGGATGCCGACCTTTTTGTCCTGATGGGCGCCGATGGCGATATAGACGCAGTCATACTCATGCTGGAGCTTTTCAAGCCAGATGTCCTTGCCAACGGTCATGCCGGTGTAGACCTGAATGCCGGTGGAGAGGATGGACTCGATCTCCTGGTCAAGGAGCTCTCGCGGGAAGCGGTAGCTCGGGATGCCGTAGCGGAGCATGCCGCCGAGTTGCTTGCGCTCTTCGTAGATGGTCACGGAGTGGCCCATCAGAGCCAGATAGTACGCGCAGCTCAGGCCGCTCGGGCCGCCGCCGATGACGGCGACCTTCTTGCCCGTCGGCGGAGCGCAGGGCGGATTCGGCACATCGCCCGCATGGTCGACGGCATAGCGCTTCAGCCCGCGGATGTTGATGGCGTCATCCACCATACGGCGGCGGCAGCGCGCCTCGCACGGATGCTCACAGATATAGGCGCAGGCCGTGGGGAACGGATTGTCCTTGCGGATCAGGCGGATGGCGTCGGCGCAGCGCCCGGCGCCGACAAGCGCCATATAGCCGGGGATATCCACGCCTGCGGGACAGAGGTTCACGCACGGGACGGGGATCTCCAGCCCGGCGAGACACCGGTGGTGACAGATGTGCTCGACATAGTCGTCGCGGAAGCCCTCCAGCCCGTCGACGACGAGCCGCGCGGCATCGCGCCCAATGGCGCAGTCGGCTGTATTGACAATGGAGCGCGCCGTCTTTTCGATGATGGCGAGCGTCTCCATGGTGGCGGTGCCGTCCACAACCTGCTCGATCAGCAGCGAGAGCTGCCCCAGACCGATGCGGCAGGGGACACATTTACCGCAGGACTGTGCGTGGCACAGCTTCAGAAAGGCCAGCGACATATCCACGGGACACAGGCCCGGGGGGCTCGCGGCAATCCGGCGCTCGACGTCGCGGTAGAGATTATCCACCACGGTCTGGGCGCGGTTCTGGGTTTTGATGTCCAGTCTGCTCAAAGCATTTCACTCCTTCTGCCCGCCGCAGCGGAAACGATACCGCAAGGGCGGGCTGATGTTACTGCTTAGAATGGCACAAAACTTTTCGGATGTCAATCTCCTGCAAATAAGTTATTTTCATAACAAATTTCTACAAAAACAGAGGGAAAGTTTTACCATCTAAATTCTGTGAACAAAATCGGGGAACTTTTGGAGCAATCAAAAACGGAAGCGCAAAAAAGCGGAACACTTTCAGAACTTTGCCAAAAGAAAAGCAATCGGCACGAAATTTTTGTTTCGTAAGAATATAATAGCGCGAGTGGCAAAAAACGTGGCGCCCGGTGGCAGGCGGGGGGCCCCAACCGGGGAACCGAGGTTGCGGCCCCCCGGGCCCCAATAAAAATTATTACCCAT
>USAC01000125.1 GCA_900552475.1 uncultured Eubacteriales bacterium
ACGGCATTGAGGGCATCATCGTGGACGGCACCGACGTGCTGGCCGTCTACGAGGCCATGCAGCGCGCCGTCGAGCACGCCCGCAGCGGCAAGGGGCCCGTGCTGCTCGAGTGCGACGTCTACCGCTACACCGGCCATTATGTGGGTGACCCTGCCAAGTATATGTCCGTGGAATACAACACCGCGGCGCACCAGAACGATGTGATCGACAAGTTTAAGACGTATCTGCTGGCAGAGGGCGTCGCCTCGCAGGGTGAGCTCGACGCCGTGGAGGCCGCGGTCGAGGAGCGCATGGAGAAGGCGTATCAGTTCGCGCTGGACGCGCCGCTGCCGGATCCGGCGGACGTGCTGAAGTACAACTATGCCTGCGACAATGAAAGGAGTGTTGCCCGATGAGCCGCAAGACCACGATGATCGCCGCCATCCGCGAGGCGATTGATGAAGAAATGCTCCGCGACGAGAACGTCATCGTTCTGGGCGAGGACATCGGCCCGCTGGGCGGCCCCTTCGGCTCGTGCATCGGCCTGCTGGAGAAGTACGGCCCCGACCGCATTCTCTCCACGCCCATCAGCGAGTGGGGCTTCACGGGCATCGGCGTGGGCGCCGCCATGCGCGGCAAGCGCCCCATCGTCGAGCTGATGTATAACGACTTTATCTCCGTCTGCCTTGACCCCGTGATGAATCAGGCGGCGAAGCTGCACTACATGACCGGCGGACAGGTCAAGATTCCCATGGTTCTCCGCGCCCCGATGGGCACCGGCCGCCGCGGCGCGGCGCAGCACTCGCAGAACATGGAGTCCCTCTTCGCCCATATTCCGGGTCTGAAGCTCGTCTGCCCCTCCACGCCAGAGGACGCCAAGGGTCTGCTCAAGACCGCCATCCGCGACGACGACCCGGTCGTATTTCTGGAGCACAAGCTGCTCTATCCGCAGAAGGTGGAGACGCCTGACGAGGTCGCGCCGATCCCTCTGGGCAGCGCCAGAACCCGCCGCGAGGGCACGGATCTGACCATCCTCACCTGGGCCCGGCAGGTCAATTTCTCGCTCGAGGCCGCGGAGACGCTCGCGGCGGACGGCGTGAGCGCGGAGGTCATCGACCTGCGCAGCCTTGTCCCGCTGGACTGGGACGCCATCCGCGACTCCGTCAGCAAGACGCACCGCGTCCTGATCGTCGAGGAGGACGTCAAGCGCTGCGGCTTCGGCGCGGAGCTCTCCGCCCAGATCACGGAGGATCTGTTCGACCAGCTGGACGCGCCGGTCCGCCGCGTGGCGGCGCTGAACTCCTCTGTCCCCTTCTGCGCCGAGCTGGAGGACGAGATCTACCCCAACCCCGAGCGAATTGCCGCCGCGGCGGCCGCTCTGGTGAGAGAATAAGGAGGCACACATGGCAGCTGAGATCAGAATGCCGCAATTCGGCGTCTCTATGGAAACCGGTACGATCGCGCAGTGGTGCAAGGCCGAGGGGGATCCCGTCAAGGTCGGCGACGTGCTGGCCAGCATCGAAACCGAGAAGCTGACAAACGACGTCATCAGCGAGGTGGACGGCGTCCTGCTGAAGATCGTCGCCCCGGAGGGTGAGGACGTCCCCGTGCAGGGGCTGATGGCCTATGTCGGCCAGCCCGGCGAGGTTCTCCCCGGCGGGACCGCCGCGGCGCCCGCCGCACCCGCCGCTGGGAGCGCTCCCGCCGTGCAGAGCGCTGAAGCGCCCCAGCCGTCCGTCGGACGGATCAAGGCGTCCCCGCTGGCGCGCAAAATCGCCGTGAAGCTCGGCGTCGACCTCGCACAGGTCACGCCCGGCGGCACCAGCGGCCGCGTCCGCGCGGACGACGTCCGCGCCTATGCCGCGCAGGCACCCGCCGCACCGGCTCCCGCTCCCATCCCCGCTCCCGCGCCCGCTACACCCGCCGCTCCCGCGGAGCTGGCGGACGGCGACACGGCCGAGAAGCTCTCCGGCATGCGCAAGGTCGTGGCGCAGCGCATGCTGCAGTCCCACACGGAGATCCCGCCCGTCACGCAGGTCACCAAGGTCGACGTGACCGCGCTGATGCAGTTCCGCCGCGAGCTGCTGGAGAAAACGGGCAAGAAGTACTCCGTCAACGACCTGATCCTCAAGGCGACGGCCAAGTGCCTTGCGGCGCACCCGGAAATGCTCGTCAGCTTCGACGGCGACCGGATCATCCGGCGCGCGCACGTCAATCTGGGCATGGCCGTCGCGCTGGACACGGGGCTGATCGTCCCCGTTATCCGCGACGCGGACAAGCTGAGTCTCGACGCGCTCTCCGCCCGCGCCAAGGATCTGGCGGCGCGCGCCAAGGACGGCGGCCTGACGCCCGACGACTACAAGGGGTCGACGTTCACCGTGTCCAATCTGGGTATGTTCGGCATTGAGCTGTTCACGCCCATCGTCAACCAGCCGGACGCCGCCATCCTCGGTGTCACCGCGGTGGAGGACGAGCTGGTCATGGAGCCGGACGGCACCATCGCGAAGCATCAGGTCATGCGCCTTTGCTGCACGTTCGACCACCGCGCGATGGACGGCGCCGTGGAAGCGCGGTTCGGCATGGATCTGCGCGACCTGCTACAGTCGCCCGTAGAGATTCTGCTCTGATGCGAGGTGCGGTATGAAGAATATCATTGTCATCGGCGGCGGGCCCGGCGGGTATGTGGCGGCGATCCGCGCCGCGCAGC
>USAC01000126.1 GCA_900552475.1 uncultured Eubacteriales bacterium
ATATAACCTTTTTGTTCAAATTATTCTTAATTATAATCCTGTCAATTAATTTACTGGGGCCCCCCAAGGCCACGGATTTTTTATAAAAAAAAAACCGGGGGTCGCCCCCCCTGGGCCGGGGGCCCCCTCTTTGTTTTACTTTTAGCCCGGAGGCCACGTCATGTCACGACCGGCCAGCACGTGGAAGTGCAGGTGCTTGACGGTCTGACCCGCCTGATCGCCGCAGTTGTTCACCACGCGATAGCTCTCCACGCCCAGCTGCTCGCACACCTTCGCGATGACCTCGAAGCAGTGTGCCACCACGGCGCTGTTTTCCGCGGTGATCTCCCGCACGCAGCAGATGTGCGCCTTCGGCACCACGAGGAAGTGTACCGGCGCCTGCGGCTCGATGTCGTAGAACGCGTAGCACAGATCATCCTCATAGACCTTGTTCGAGGGGATCTCCCCGGCGATGATCTTGCAGAACAGGCAATCGTTGCTCATGGATGCATTCTCCTTTCCGTATATTTTCAAAAAGAATCGGTTGTTACAGGCCGAGCTTCCCGGCCACGAAGTCGTCGACCGCGGCGAGCGCGTCGTCGATCTTCAGCAGCTCCGTGCCGCCGCCCATGGCGCTGTCGGGCTTGCCGCCGCCGCGGCCGCCCACGATGGGGGCGATGGCCTTGATGATGTCGCCGGCCTTGATGCCCTTGGCGACGGCCTCCTTGCCGCACACGGCCAGCAGCGAGACCTTCTCGCCGTTGATGGATGCCAGCACGCCGACGACGCCCGGCTCCTTATCGCGCAGGAAGTCGCCCATCCGGCGCATCTCGTTTGCGTCCAGCCCGCTGCGGTTCGCGGTGAGCACCTTCAGCCCACCGAGCTCCTTGGCAGCCATCAGGAACTGCGTCGCCTCGCCGAGGGAGGCCTGCGCCTTGAACTTTTCGAGCGCGCTGCGCAGCTGCTTCATCTCCTGCATCTGCTGCTCGGCGCGGCCCGCCAGCTCACCCGGCGTCGTCTTGAGCACCTGCGCTGCCTGGAACAGCAGCTCCTGGTTGCGGTTCATGGTTTCGAGGGACTGGCGGCCGACGGTCGCCTCGATGCGGCGAACGCCAGAGGCGACGGAGCCCTCGGACTTGATGCGGAAAACGCCGGTCTTGGCAGTGTTGTCGAGGTGGGTGCCGCCGCAGAACTCGACGGAGAAGTCGCCCATCTCCACGACGCGGACCGTCTCACCGTACTTCTCGCCGAAGAGGGCGATGGCGCCGCGCTTCTTGGCCTCCTCAATCGGGAGAGCCTCGGTCACGATCGGCTCACCCGCGAGGATCTCGTCGTTGACCAGACGATCGATCTCGGCGAGCTGCTCGGGCGTGATGGACTCAAAGTGCGTGAAGTCGAAGCGCAGGCGATCCGGCTCGACGAGAGAGCCTGCCTGATGTGCGTGGTCGCCGAGCACGCGCTTGAGCGCGGCGTCGAGCAGGTGGGTGGCGCTGTGGGCGCGGCAGAT
Organism: uncultured Eubacteriales bacterium; assembly: GCA_900552475.1. GTDB lineage: Bacteria > Bacillota > Clostridia > Oscillospirales > Oscillospiraceae > Vescimonas. The sequence continues at coordinate 1,487 of USAC01000126.1, forward strand.
GGCCTGACGGCGAGCGGTGTCGATCGAGGCGGTCACGGTGTCGCCGACCTTCAGCTCGCCCTGCTCCACGGTGCCGTAGTGCATGAACTTGCCGCCCTTGTTCTTCTGGACGTTCGTCACGCGGAAGCGGACGGAATCGGTTGTGATGACGCCGGTGTCGGCAACTTGGCCGCCCATCTCGGCGTAAAACGGCGTCTGGTCGAGCACAACGATGGCCTCGGTACCGGCCACGACGCTCTCGCGCAGCTCGTCCTCCGCGACGATGGCGAGGACGGTGCCCTGCTCGCTCGCGCGGTCATAGCCGACGAACTCAGTTGCGGGGATCTCCTTGCCGAACTCGACGCCGGCCCAGCCGAGGTCGCCGAGGGCCTTGCGGGCCTCGCGGGCGCGCTCGCGCTGCTCGGTCATGAGCTTCTGGAAGCCCTCCTCATCGACGGCCATGCCCTCCTCCTCGACCATCTCGATCGTCAGGTCGACGGGGAAGCCGAAGGTGTCGTACAGCTTGAAGGCGTCCGCGCCGGAGAACACGGTCTCGCCGCGCTCCTTGTGGCCGGCGAGCATCTCACCGAAGATGCGCATACCGCCGTCGATCGTGCGGCCGAAGCTCTCTTCCTCGGTGCGGATGACCTTGGTGATATAGCTCTGCTTCTCGCGCAGGTCGGGGTACTGGCACTCGTTCTCGTGGACAACGGTGTCGACGACCTGATACAGGAACGGATCGTTGACGCCGAGGAGCTTGCCGTGGCGCGCGGCGCGGCGCAGCAGACGGCGCAGCACATAGCCGCGGCCCTCGTTCGAGGGGAGGATGCCGTCGCAGATCATGAACGTCGCGGAGCGGATGTGGTCGGTGATGACGCGCAGGGACACGTCGCGCTTTTCGCTCTCGCCGTAGTGCGCGCCGGTCAGCTCGCTGACCTTGTGGGTGATGTTCATGACGGTATCGACATCGAAGAGACTGTCTACATTCTGGCACACGCAGGCCAGACGCTCAAGGCCCATGCCGGTGTCGATGTTCTTCTGCTTGAGCTCGGTGTAGTTGTCGTGGCCGTCGTAGTCGAACTAGCTGAACACGTT
>USAC01000127.1 GCA_900552475.1 uncultured Eubacteriales bacterium
AGGAGCTGCGGCTGCGCGCGGGGCGCGCGATGACGGTACTCGTGCCGGAGGGGGAGGTGCCCGTCTCCGGCGAGACGCCGCAGGCCGTGGTAACACAGACCGACCTCGAACAGCTCTGCGACGGCGTGACAGGCTATTCGCGCTACGCCGCGGCGGATACCCTCAGCCGCGGCTATCTGACGGCGCGCGGCGGATTTCGCATCGGCGTCTGCGGGACGGCGGTGCTGCGCGGGGGCGTGAACACGAACCTGCGGGACATATCGTCGGTGACGGTGCGCATCAGCCGCGAGCAGCCGGGCATCGCGGACGGGCTTGTGCCGCAGCTCTGTCCGGCGGGGCGGTTTGAGAGCACGCTCATCCTCGCGCCGCCGGGGCTGGGCAAGACAACGCTGCTGCGCGACCTGATCCGTAAACTCTCCGACGGGACGGAGGAGCTCCCGGCGCACCGCGTATCCGTCGTGGACGAGCGCGGCGAGATCGCGGTGCTGTATCAGGGCATCCCGCAGATGGACGTTGGCGGGCACACGGATGTGCTCGACGCATGTCCGAAGGCCATCGGCATCCCGATCCTGCTGCGTTCGGCGAACCCGCAGATCATCGCCGTCGACGAGATCACCGTGCGCGAGGATCTGCAGGCGATGGCCGCCGCCGAGGGCTGCGGCGTGCGCTTTCTTGCGACGATCCACGCGGCTGACCGGGCGGAGCTGGGGCAAAAGCCGCTCTTCCGGCGGCTGCTGCGCGACGGGCTATTTTCACGGCTCGTGACGATCTCGCGCGAGGCGGACGGGCCGCGGCGCTATCGGGTGGAGACGTTATGAAGCTGCTGGGGGCGGCGATGATCGCGGCGTCCTGCGGGTGGCTCTGCGCGGGAAAAATCCGGCGGGAACGGCTTGCGCTGCACCTGCTGGGGGAGCTTGTGGACGCGCTCGGCAGCATGGAGGGTACCATCCGCTTCCAGCGCCTGCCACTGCCGCAGGTCATCGCCGCGCAGACGGGCCGCGCGTGCTGCGGAACATATTTTTCGGCTGTGCTACAATACATGAAAGGTGGATACGCTTTACAGAAATCCTGGGCGGAGGCGTGGCAGAAGCTACCCGACCGCGAGACGGCGCGTATTCTTCAGCGCATCGAATGGAGCGGCGATGAGACGCAGCTGCTCAGAAATCTCGCCTACGCACGGCGGACGCTCGCCGCGCTCTGGGACAGGCGCAGCGCGGCGCGGCGTGAGCGGGAAAAGCTGACGCTGGCGGCGGCGCTCTCGGCGGCGGGACTGCTGGTGATTTTACTGATTTGAGGATGAAAAAGCATGGATGTGGATCTGATTTTTAAAATTGCCGCCGTGGGGATTCTTGTGGCGGTGCTGAATCTGGTGCTGGTGCGCAGCGGACGGGAGGAGCAGGCCATGATGACGACGCTCGCGGGGCTGGTGGTCGTGCTGATGATGCTGGTGCAGCAGATCAGCGACCTGTTCGACCTCGTCAAGACGCTTTTTTCGCTCTGAGATGGAGACGGTGATGAAGGTGACGGCGCTGTGCCTTGTGGGCGCGGTGCTGGCGGCGCTGCTGAAAAAGAGCAGCCCGGAGCTGGCGCTGCTGCTGGCGCTGGCGGCGTGCGCGGCGGTGCTGCTGGCGCTGGTGCGGGGCGTGGAGACCGTGACGGCGTTCGTGCGCGAGGTGATGCAGTGGGGCGGGGTGGAGTCGGCGCTGTTTGCGCCGCTTTTCAAGACCGTGGCCATTGCGCTCATCAGCCGCACGGGGGCGGATCTCTGCCGCGACGCGGGCGAGGGGGCGATGGCGTCCCTTGTGGAGACGGCGGGCGCGTTCGGCGCGGTGGTCGTGTCGCTGCCGCTGTTCGGCGCGGTCTGGGAGCTGCTGAGCGGGATGATCTGAAAGAGACATGATGAGAAAATGGACAATTTGCGCGCTGGCGGTGCTGGCGCTGCTTGGCTCGGTTATGACGGCGTCGGCGCAGGAGCTGACGGAGGCGCTGCCGCCGGAGGCGCAGGAGCTGCTGGACGGGCTGGAGGAGGAAAACGCGGCGGACGGCGGGTTTGGCGCGGGCCTTGCGCGACTGTGGGAAAAGGGCTGCGAGAGCTTTTTGGACATTCTGCGCCAGAGCCTGCGGGGCGTGGTGCTGCTTCTGGGCGCGGTACTGGTGTGCGGCGTGGCGGAGGACTGTCTGCAGGCGGCGGGCAGCGAGGTGAACTACGTCTCCATGGCGGGCGCGCTCGTGGTGACGGCACTCACGGCGGGGAGCGTGCGCGGATTGATGACGCTCGGCATGGAGACGATCGAGCAGCTCGATGTCTTTTCCAAGGCGCTGCTGCCGACGCTGGCCGCCGCGGTGGCCGCGAGCGGCGGGATTGTCTCGGCGGGCGTGAAGCAGGTGGCGACGGCGTTTTTTGCCGAGCTGCTCATCACACTCATCCGAAACGTCTTC
>USAC01000128.1 GCA_900552475.1 uncultured Eubacteriales bacterium
ACCGCACGGACAGCGGCTTCGTCCAGTATACGAAGGGCGCGCCCGATGAGGTGCTGCGCCGCTGTACGGCCTTCGTCGAGGACGGGCAGATCCGCCCCATGACGGAGGAAAAGCGCGCCGAGATCCTCGCGGAGAACCACGCCATGGCGGATAAGGCGCTGCGCGTGCTCGCGGCGGCGGAGCGCTTCTGGCCCGGCGGCCTGCCGGAGGATGTGAAGCCCGAAAGTCTCGAGCAGCAGCTCTGCTTCATCGGCCTTGCCGGGATGATTGACCCCGTCCGCCCCGAGGTGAAGGACGCCATCCGCGAGTGCCGCAGCGCGGGCATCCGCCCCGTGATGATCACCGGCGACCATAAGGACACCGCCGTCGCCATCGCTCGCGAGCTGGGGATTATCGACAGCGCCGCGCAGGCCACGACCGGCAGCGCGCTCGACGGCATGAGCGACGAGGAGCTGGCGCAGGCCGTCGGGCAGTACGGCGTCTATGCCCGCGTCCAGCCGGAGCACAAGGTGCGCATTGTGAACGCGTGGCGCCGCCGCGGCGCCGTCACGGCCATGACGGGTGACGGCGTGAACGACGCGCCGTCCATCAAGTCCGCCGACATCGGCGTCGGCATGGGCATCACCGGCACGGACGTGACGAAAAACGTCGCGGACATGGTGCTCTCCGACGACAACTTCGCGACGATCGTCTCCGCCGTAGGTGAGGGCCGCCGCATCTACGACAACATACGCAAGGCCATCCAGTTCCTGCTCGGCTCGAACATGAGCGAGGTGCTCGGCGTCTTTACGGCGACGCTCCTCGGCTTCACGCTCCTCAACCCCGTCCATCTGCTGTTTATCAACCTGATTACCGACTGCTTCCCGGCGCTTGCCCTCGGGCTTGAGCGCGCGGAGCCGGATGTCATGGAGCGCCCGCCGCGCCCCGCGTCCGACGGCATTTTCTCCGGCGGACTGGGCTTTGACGTCGCGTATCAGGGCGTTCTGATCACGGTCATCACGCTCGCGTCCTATATCGTCGGACACTGCATGGAGGTCGGGTATTTCGAGATGCCGCACGGCGTCTCGCCCCACGGCATGACGATGGCGTTTCTGACGATGAGCATGTGCGAGATTTTCCACAGCTTCAATATGCGCTCACAGCGGCGCAGCGTGTTCACCCTGCCGGGGCACAACAAGGTGCTCTGGGCGGCGATGATCGGTTCGCTCATCCTGACGACCGTCGTGCTCGAGGTGCCCGCTGTCGCGAACGCCTTCGGCTTCACGCCCGTGGGCTGGACGGAGTACGGCATCGCGCTGGCGCTGGCCGTGCTGGTGATCCCCGTGGTGGAGCTCGTGAAGGCCGCACAGCGCGCCGCGGCGCGCCGCCGGGCGCAATAACGCTTGCCAGCGGGGCGCGTCTGTGATATAAAGAGAGCAGGCGGCCGCGCCGCCCGACTTTCATCAATTTCAGGAGGAGATTCGCCATGAAGAAGATCATCGCCACCGACAAGGCTCCCGCCGCCATCGGGCCGTATTCGCAGGCCGTCGACTGCGGCAGCTTTCTCGTCACGTCCGGTCAGGTGCCCTTTGACCCCGCGACCGGGGAGTTTGTCCCCGGCGGCATCGCCGAGCAGACCCGTCAGGTGCTCACGAACATCCGTGAGGTGCTCGCCGCCGCGGGTCTGACGATGGATAACGTCGTCAAGACCACGGTGTTCCTGCAGAACATGGGCGACTTCGCCGCCATGAACGCCGTCTATGCCGAGTTCTTCACCGAGGGGCAGTACCCCGCCCGCAGCGCGGTCGAGGTCGGTGCCCTCCCGCGCGGCGCGCTGGTGGAGATCGAGACCATCTGCGTCAAATAAAGCATTTGCATAGCTGCCCGCGGCGCGATGCGCCGCGGGCAGCTATTGTCTCACAGAGTTCGCGCCGCGCACGGCGCGAAAAAGATCCAATCCGTTTTTTGCGGCGGCGTGTACGCCGCAAAAAACACTTTGCGCGGGCCTCGGCCCAAAGGAACCGGCCTCGGCAGACCCGACGGTTGATGTCAGGCAAGCGGAGTGTCGCAGGCCCGCCTTT